>JBDWQX010000025.1:0-35617 GCA_039986395.1 Cyclobacteriaceae bacterium | reverse complement strand
AGCGCGGGATTACCATCCTTTCAAAAAACGTATCAGCCGAGTACAAAGGAGTTAAGATCAACATCATTGACACACCTGGTCACTCAGACTTTGGCGGTGAGGTAGAGAGAGTTTTAAAAATGGCAGATGGAGTAATTCTACTTGTTGACGCCTTTGAAGGACCAATGCCTCAGACGCGTTTCGTTTTAGGAAAAGCATTGGATCTAGGGTTAAAGCCCATTGTTGTTGTAAACAAGGTGGACAAAGAAAATTGCCGACCTGATGAGGTGCACGAGCAGGTATTCGATTTGATGTTCTCTCTGGACGCTACCGAAGACCAATTGGATTTTGAGACGTTGTACGGTTCGAGTAAGCATGGTTGGATGAGTGATGATTGGAAAGCTCCGACAGACACCATTACACCATTACTAGATAAGATAATTGAAGTTATTCCTGCACCAGAATTCAAAGAAGGTGTACCAGCAATGAGAATTACTTCGCTTGATTATTCGTCTTTTACCGGAAGGATTGCAATCGGACGAGTAGTTCAAGGTACGTTGAAAGAAGGCGCAGCATTGGGCATCAGCAAAAGAGATGGCTCATTGAAAAAAGTAAAAATTAAAGAGCTACATGTCTTTGAAGGCCTAGGCAAAAAGAAAGTAACGGAAGTTAGAGCTGGAGATATTTGCGCGGTTACTGGAATTGAAGGTTTTGAAATTGGTGATACATTGACTGATTTTGACAATCCAGAAATTCTTCCAAGGATTGCGATTGATGAGCCAACGATGAGCATGCTCTTCACCATCAATGATTCTCCATTTTTCGCCAAAGAAGGAAAATTCGTGACTTCTCGTCACCTGCGCGACCGACTAATGAAGGAGTTGGAAAAGAACTTAGCATTGAAAGTTCAGGAAACAGACAAAGAGGATAAGTTCCTGGTATTTGGAAGAGGTGTGCTGCATTTGTCAGTTTTGATAGAAACAATGAGAAGAGAGGGGTATGAACTTCAGGTTGGACAACCTCAAGTGCTGTTCAAAGAAGTCGACGGACAAAAACACGAACCCGTTGAGCACATGGTCATTGATGTTCCAGAAGAGTATGCTGGAAAAGCAATCGAGATGGTAACGCAGAGAAAAGGTGAGCTCAAAGTAATGGAGCCAAAAGGCAACATCCAACACCTTGAGTTTGAAGTACCTTCTAGGGGACTCATCGGACTTAGAAATAACATGCTAACAGCTACAGCTGGTGAAGCGGTTATGACGCATCGATTGAAGGACTATCAGCCGTACAAAGGTGATATCGCTGGTAGAATCAATGGCTCTTTGATTTCAATCGAAAACGGTCCAGGGACTGCTTATTCAATCGACAAATTACAAGATCGAGGAAATTTCTTTGTAGATCCAGGTGTCGAAGTTTACATGGGTCAGGTTATTGGCGAGCATTCAAGAGGTAATGATATTGTCGTGAATATCCAGAAAGGCAAGAAGTTAACCAACATGCGAACGTCAGGTACGGATAACAATGCAAAGATTATTCCTGCTAAAAAATTCAGCTTGGAAGAAGCCTTGGAATACATCCAAAAAGATGAATACGTGGAAGTAACTCCTCAATCCATCCGAATGAGAAAGATTCATCTTGATGAAAACACCAGGAAGCGAATGGCTAATGAGTTGAGTTGAGCAAGCTCGACCGCAACTTGGAAAAACCAAATCCCAAACAACAAATAAATACCAAAGATTCAAAACTCAAATCGTTGCTCATTTGGATTTTCGATGTTGGGATTTATTTGTATTTTGTTTCTTTGAGATTCACAAAAATACCTAAATATGGAGGCTCATTTCTGTTCGGAAGTCTCAATAAATAACGTCCCGATCTCTCCTTCAATTCCATTGTAGCGAAGTGGACTACAGTTGGATACCATCGCCACAACAACCTTCTCCTTTGGATAGGTCACAAATTGGGTGATCCCTCCTACGCTTCCACCGCTGTGGCCTACTCGATATCTACCATCCTTGTCTGTTCGGCTAGCCCATCCCATTCCGTAGTTGGTAGCTTCTCCGTTTGCTAAAACTTGTGATTTCTGAATAGCATCCAATGATTCTTGTGAGAGAAACCCTCCACTCAAGTGTGCATTTCCAAAGAGAATCAGGTCTTCAGCACTGCCAATAAATCCACCACCTGCCCACTTGTAACTATTATCAACGTACGGAGCATCCGCTACGCCGAAACCCCGTCGCACATAGAATTTTGTCCTGTTCTTGATATCATTGATGGCTATATCGGCGGTTGTATTTACCATTCCAAGCGGATCAAAAATGTTCTTTTGCATATAGAGGAGAAAATCTTCTCCGGAAGCACTTTCTATTACAGCAGAAATCAGATTCCATCCATAGCTTGAATAGCTATAATCTGTTCCTGGCTCAAAAAGGAGGTCGTCATTGCTAAAGATCTCCAGACCCTCTTTTACGGTAGGATAGTACACATCACTCATCATTTCATTTCCCTTATAATGCCGAACACCTCCGATGTGGCCTGCTACCTGCTTCACAGTGATCGGGTATTTCTTCTCAGGAAAATCAGAAACATACGATTGTATCGTACTTAAAACGTCTAGTTTACCTTGTTCCATCAGTAGTCCAATCGCTGAAGCGGTTAGTGTTTTGGAAACGCTACCAATGCGAAACATAGTTGTCCTTGGATTCACCTCCACTTTGTTTTCAACATCTGCATATCCAAACCCTTCTGACCAAACAGTCTCACCATTTACAGAAACTGCAACGGCCATTCCAGGCGTTTCATTCTCTTTCATAAGCTCGTTTACCATTGCACGTGCCTGGGAGATCGTAGATTGATATTTTGTGGAAGCGGTTTCTTCAACCGCTCTTTGCTCCGCTTTCGGTTGGCATGCAAACACAAGAACAAGGAGAAAAAGTGCACTGAATCTTGTCATACTCTTGAGCATAGTTATGTAGATCAATGTAACAAAAACTTAATCAAAGAGGAAATGCAATTAACTCCAAAAGGAAGATTCAAGTGGTCTTATTTGAGAACTTTCAATAGCCAAATTGCAATCCATTCATTCAACTCTGGACGATCTGGCAGCAACCTCGTGGCGTGCTCTTTCCCTGGTACGATAATGAGTTCAACGCTTTCGCTTTCCTTTTGAACTTCTGCTGTAATCTCCTTCAAGTGTGGTTCGTTCCTTGAAACAATAAATAACCATGGGACATCGCTCGCATCAATCCCAGCGATGGATTCGTCACTGAACGAGCCAGGAGAGAGTGCTACGTATGCATCTACGTACCCTTCCATTCTTCCAGCTTCTGCCATTTCCTCCCCACTGTAGCTGGCACCAACAACCGCTATTTTGCTTGAAGAAAAACTGGAATGATTCTTCAAATAGTCAATTGCAGCATTTACGTCAGCTTCCGCATCCCAGATAAGCGGATCAGGGCCTTCACTTTTATAAGGTACGAATTTCTCTACGTTGATGCTTTCCCCGTGCCCTCTCAAGTCCAGTCTAAGAGAGGCAATTCCGCTCAATGCTAATTGGCGCGCAAGTCCCGCGTACACGGTCCTATCTCCAGCAGCCTTATTGAGCATTAGTACCACGGGAGGATTTTTACCAGAATTGGGAAGCGTAAGGTCTCCAACCAGTTCCCATTCACCATTTTGAACAGTAACGCGTGTTTCCTGAAACGACACCTGTCCGAGCGCAGAAGAGGTCAATCCAGAAAGTATAAGCAGGAAGATTAGTTTTAGAAGCGATTTCATTATCAGCTTGGTTTACAATGAAAGTAAAACGCCAAGTGTACCAAATTGGTTAACGCGTTGTCCCAAACAGCATATTTGATTCGCTAAATAACCAATTTCATTCGTCAAACGGCCTACCCAAAGAACTGACCTACTGAAAACACCACAGAAAACAGTAATGTAGCTATTGCCATTTGTTTCAAATGTGGATCTAGCTCTTGTCCAGCCTTATTCTTAACTGCCCTGATGTTTTTCAGAAACAGTCCGCCTAACAAAATGAACGCTAACTGGAAGGCATGGCCATAATCCAAAAGCACAAAAACAATACTTGTTAGCAGACCAGCGGAGATCAACAAGGCATGGTAGATCCCAGCTTTCTCCTTCCCAATTCGAACAGGAATTGAAAATTTATCTGAAACACGATCCGTTTCGATATCTCTGATATTATTCACATTCAAAACTCCAACAGCAAAGAATCCTAGAGACGCAGCAGGCAGCAAGATGCTCCACTCAAAGCTTTTGGTCTGTAAAAAATAGGTGCCTGCAACTGCTACAAGACCGAAAAAAACAAAAACAAATACATCCCCAAAGCCTGCATAGCCATAGGGATTTTTACCAACCGTGTACTTGATCGAAGCGGCAATCGCTAGTATGCCAATTCCAAAAAAGGCAAGCATCAACTCCCAGTTATCGGGAAAGGCCAGAAACAATAGCAATATTCCGGAGGTGAGAGTGAGTAGGGAAAAGATGATTAGAGCGGTTCGCATTGCTTCTTTCGTTATTGCTCCTGATTGTACCATACGATCTGGTCCCTGGCGCAAGTCCGAATCTACACCCGAAACAGCATCTCCATAATCATTCGCGAAATTGGAAAGCACTTGAAGTAAAATAGCAGTAAGCAAAGTTAATCCAGCAACTCTGAGGTCCGTTGCACCTTGATTCCAGGCGAGTGCTGAGCCTACCAGGATGCTGGAAAACGCCAGGGGGAGCGTTCTTAATCGGGCTGCGATAATCCATGATTTTATAAAAGCTTTTGGCATTTAGCTACTAGCGTTTGGTACTTCTACATTCTTTCTGGTACGTCAATTCCCAGTAAATCCATTCCCCGTTTTAATGTTCGGGCTGTGGCCGCTGACAATGCAATACGGAATGATAACTTGTCTTTGTTGTCTTCCTTAAAAATTGGAACCTCTTGATAGAATCCATTATAATCTTTTGAAAGATCATAGACATATTGCGCCATAACTGCTGGCGAATATTCCTCTGCAGATTCTTTCAACGCAGCGACGTAGTTTGTTAGTCGATAAATGAGATCAACCTCTCGTTGATTCAAATCTCCCACGTTCGAAGTATCAAAGATCTCAGAAATATCCAGTGTTTTAGCCCTGCGAACGATTGCAGAAATTCGTGCATGCGAGTACTGAATAAAAGGCCCTGTGTGTCCTTGGAATTCTATCGACTCCTGCGGATTAAATAACATGCGCTTCTTAGGGTCTACTTTCAGCAAAAAATACTTCAATGCGCCAAGCCCAAGCATGTTGTACAAGTTCCTGGCCTCCTCTCCTTCCATGTCTTCAATTTTGCCTAGCTCCTTTGTGTGCTTTTCAGCTGTATCGAACATTTCCTGAAGCAAATCATCTGCATCAACAACAGTTCCTTCCCGAGACTTCATTTTTCCCGAAGGAAGGTCCACCATTCCATAGGAAAGGTGGTATAGGCCGTCAGCATACGATCGACCTAATTTCTTCATGATGGTGAATAGGACCTTGAAATGATAATCTTGTTCATTCCCAACCACGTACACCGACTTCTCGAAAGGAAAATCATCATGCTTTTTCTCGCACGTACCCATGTCCTGCGTGATGTAGACTGCTGTGCCGTCTCCTCGCTGAACCAACTTTTGATCCATCCCCTGCTCGGCAAGATCTACCCAAATGGAACCATCATCCTTTTTGAAAAATACGTTTTTGTCTAAGCCCTCACTAACGAGATCCTTACCCAGCAAATAGGTTTTTGACTCCTGATACATTTTATCAAACTGAATACCCATAGTGGCATAGGTTTGATCAAAACCGTCATACACCCAATCATTCAGTTTTTCCCACAAAGCAACTGTTTCAGTATCTCCCTCTTCCCACTTCTTTAGCATGTCCTGCGCAGCGAGAATAGATGGGGCCTCTTTCTTGGCAGCTTCTGGGTCACTTCCAGACTCTACCAGGGTAGCGATCTCCTTCTTGTACTCTTGATCAAACTTCACGTAGTACTTTCCAACTAAATGGTCACCCTTCACTCCTGCCTCTTCTGGTGTTTCATTGTTTCCCGATTTTCGGTAGGCTAGCATGGATTTGCAAATGTGGATGCCTCGATCGTTAACAAGATTTACTTTCATTACCTCGTATCCATTTGCCTCCAAAATTCTGGAAGTTGAGTCGCCAAGAAAGTTGTTTCTCAAATGGCCTAAATGAAGTGGTTTGTTTGTGTTGGGAGAAGAGAACTCTACCATGACCTTTTTTCCATTGGCCGGTAAAACACCAAAATTTTCGTCTGTACTAATCGTACTTAAAGTATCTACCCATTTCTGATCAGCAATCTCCAGGTTGAGAAATCCTTTGACCACATTGTAGTTGCTAACAAAAGCCGTGTTCTCAAGAAGCCAATCACCAACCAATTTTCCAGATCCCTCAGGATTGGATTTGGTGATTTTCAGATATGGGAAAATGACGAACGTGTACTTCCCATCAAATTCTTTTCGTGTGGGTTGAAGTGATATCTCTCCTTCATCAAGTTTATGCTCGAACAGTGCTAGAAAAGCCTTGGAAATTGCAGTAATTATCTCTGATTGTAGCATAAGGTTATTCGGTAATTAATTGCTTCGGAAGGAATACCTCCGCCATCATACATCGAACTCCTCCGCCACCAAGTCGCTCAATCGTTGGAATCGGGCTATATACAATTTCTCCGTATTTCTCCAAAGTCTTGATTTGTGAATCATTGAGGCTTTCATACGCATCTAGTGACATAACTGTAAACTTCTGATTTCGATCATTGATTACCTGAAGCATGTTTCCAGCAAAGTGATTCACCTGATCCTCGCTAATTTCAACAACTTCTTTACCTGTTTTTTGCAGAGAGAACAACACACGTTCGCGTTCTACTTTATCGTCGATGCTATCCAAACAAATCACTGCGTAATCCTCACCCAAAGCCATCATCACATTTGTATGGTAAATTGGAAGTCGATTGCCTTCAAACGTGTGGTAAGAGATGAATGTCACTGGTTCATACCCCGTCTTCTCGCAAAACACATGCAAGACTTTTTCATTTGTCCGTTCAGATAAGGAGGCATACACGATCTTATTCGGCCTGTCCAATATCATGCTACCAGTCCCCTCCAAGAAAAGCCCTTCATTCTCCCAATGCGCGAAACTCTGCGTCATGTTCACAAGAAAATTCGCTTGAAGTTTTCTGATCACATCATCCCTTCGCTCGATTCTTCGATTTTCAGCGAACATCGGGTACAATAGAATGGTACCATCATCGTGAAAAGAAATCCAATTGTTCGGGAAAATTGAATCAGGGGTTTTGCTAGATTCAGTATCATCAAAAACGAACACTTCGACACCTTTTTCTCTCAATTTTTCCACAAAAAGGTCAAATTCAGCAAGTGCCCTTTCTTGTTTCTCATCTGGACTTACTCCATCAATATCCTTTTGAAAGTAATTATTGACGGCAGTCTCCTCATTTTTCACAAAAGAGACAGGCCGAACCATAAATAATGTGTTCGTAATCTGACTAGTCATATTTTCTTCTCAAAGGCATGGTAGTGCATCGTAACAAGCCTTCCATTTTTGCTATCTCTGTGTACGTAACCTCCTCCACGGTAATTCCCCATTTTCTCAATTGCTTATTCAACCTGACAAAGCTACGATCTGAGATCACCACCGTAGGACTGATAGAAAAGAAATTGGAGTTCATTTCATACATTTCTTGCTTTGTGATTTCGAACACATTTTCTGGGCCAAAAAAGTCAATCAAAAACGCAAAGTCTTCTTGATTTTTAAATCCTCCTTTGTAGATAACCGCTTTATTTTCTCCTACTGGCTGAAAGCAGCAATCAAGATGCAGCGCATTTTCTTTTGGATCTTCATCGGACTTATTAAGCTCAAATGCCTTCAACTTCCAATTTGGGAAGTTTTTTCTCAAGAAATCAACCCCTGCTTGATTAGTGCGAGCGACTTCAAATTTGTCAAAATCTTCATCTTTCGAATACCCCACAAACAAATGACCCTTCCAAGGTATGATATCCCCACCTTCCATGCGTTCATCTTCATCTGGCAACAGTACTTTCTCCACTTGGTCGACCACATACTGAATCCCATCAGATTCCAGTTTCCTAAGCGGAGTAACACACGGCACTACCAAAAAATCGTCTAAAACAAAGGCTATGTCCCTGGCGAAAATTTGATTGTAATTTTCCAGAACCTGTGGACGATACACCTGAACGTTGTGTTTCTCAAAAACCTCAACAACTCCCGCTAACTCTGACATAAGATCTTCCTGCGTTGGGTAAGTGCCTGCTAAGATGTGAGCTCGAGACTTGGGATCGTAGGTTTCTTCCAACTTCGGAACTCCTCCAAGGCTTTTTGCCAAACCAAGAATAACAGCTTCTAATGGGGCAGTTTCGTCAAGAATTTTAACTGGGATCATGATGCTTAAAATTGGCGCAAACTTACTCTGAATATTCAAGAAATGATTCACTCACTGCTCAAATAACCATTTCAATAATGATCGCTTTTTTGGTTTCACATTTTTCCATGATAATTGCACCTATTTTACTTGTGAATGAGAAAATACGATGACCTAATCGACCAAACGTTTGACTTTCCGACGAAGGAATTCAAGGTCAAAAAAGATGAGCTACACTTCCATGGGGTTAATCTCATGGAAATCATCAAGACCTACGGAACACCCCTTAAGCTCACTTACCTGCCAAAGATCTCCGAGAACATAAATTACGCCCACAAGATCTTTGAGAAGGCTATCAAAAAACACAAATACGAAGGCGAGTATGCATATGCCTACTGTACAAAGTCTTCCCATTTTCGTTTTGTGCTGGAAGAAGCTCTTGCGTCTAAATCTCACATTGAGACTTCCTCAGCATTTGATATCCCTTTGGTAAAAAGTCTCTATGAGGCCAGAAAACTTACCAAGAAACATTTCATCTTGTGTAATGGCTTCAAACGTCCACTTTATTTGGAGAATATTACCGGGCTTTTAAATGATGGCTTTAAAAACTGTATCCCCATCCTCGATAATTTAAATGAGCTTGATTACTACCAAGCCAACTGCAAAAAGGATTTCCAAATTGGCATCCGGGTTGCTGCAGACGAAGAGCCCAATTTCGAATTTTATACCTCACGACTTGGTATTCGATATAACGATATTCTCCCGTATTATGAGGATACAATCAAAGGATCTAAAGCAAAGCTTAAGATGCTTCACTTTTTTATCAATACAGGAATCAAGGATTCTGCATACTACTGGTCAGAGCTCAGTCGCTTTATTTACAAGTATTGCGAATTAAAAAAAATCTGCCCAGAACTGGATACTGTAGATATTGGAGGCGGTTTCCCTATCAAAAATTCACTCGCTTTCGAGTACGATTATGAGTACATGGCTGAGCAGATCATTGAGAACATTCAATGGATTTGCAAAAAGAACCATGTACCTGTACCTAACATTTTTACAGAGTTTGGCAGATTCACAGTAGGAGAAAGTGGAGCTACTATTTACTCGGTGTTAGATGAAAAACTACAAAACGACAAAGAGCTCTGGTACATGATGGATGGCTCCTTTATCACCCACTTACCAGATGTTTGGGGTACGAATGATAAATTCATCCTCTTACCAATTAATCACTGGAAAAGTGATTTTCACAAAGTGAATCTAGGTGGTCTTACCTGCGATAGCCAAGACTACTACGACTCAGAGGCGCACATTTCCGAGGTATTTCTTCCTCAGTACGACAAAGAAGAAACACTCCATTTTGGCTTTTTCAATACTGGTGCCTACCAAGAATCTTTGGGTGGATATGGAGGAATTCAACACTGCCTAATCCCGGCACCGAAGCATGTGATTATCAAAAAAAATAAGAAAGGAGAACTAAGGCATGAACTTTTCGCACCAGAGCAGGAAAGTGAGGCGATGATGAAGATTTTGGGTTATTAAGGTTGCCCTCCCTTCGTTGGAAGGAACCTCTTCCAATTGACTAATTTTAGCAGGGACAAAACACTATGCGATTCTATACCAGCAAAGACATCAACAACTTTCTCTCCTTTCCTGCGCTGATCGAAGCTCTTAGAACTGGTTTCACAAAGGAATACACCATTCCTAATAGAATGCATCTTGATTACGATAATCCTGAGGATGCCAATCAGAATACTTTGCTATTAATGCCAGCTGTGAGCTGTGGTGACTTTGCAGGAGTCAAAATTGTAAATGTCTCAATAGAAAATGGTAGACGAAATTTACCCAGCATTCAAGGAATTTACTATTTACTAGATGCCATCACAGGTGAACCAAAAGCAATCTTTGACGCTAAAAGTCTAACCAACTGGCGAACAGCTGCAGCTTCTGCTCTTGCTGCAGATTTTCTAGCTCGCGCAGATGCCAGCAGATTGTTAATGATCGGGACTGGCTCACTTGCTCCGTTCCTTATCGATGCACATGCTACTACGCGTCCTATCAAAGAGCTTTTTATCTATGGGAGGAGTAAACAAAAAGCCGAGACTCTTGCTAAATCAAAGGCGGGACAATTCGAAAAAATTGAAGTCGTTGATGATCTTGATAACAGTCTCTCCAAAGCTGATATTGTTAGCTCTGCAACTTTTAGTGAAACGCCTCTCGTAACTGGGCAGAATCTAAGATCAGGTCAGCACATTGATCTTGTCGGAGCATTTAAGCCAACAAGTCGTGAGTCCGACGACGAAGTAATGAGGAGACCAAAAATCTATGTTGATTCTATGGAGACAGCTCTGAAGGAAGCCGGTGATCTTGCGATTCCACTTGCTTCAGGAGTTATTTCAGCGGAAGACATTAAAGGAGATTTGTTTGCACTGTCCAGTTCCAGTGTGGTAGGTAGAGAGAGTGATTCAGAAATCACCTGCTTCAAGTCCGTTGGACATGCTTTGGAAGACTTGGTAGCAGCACAGTTGGTTCTTAACAATGATCAATCATGAAATACAAGTCCGTCTTGCTGATGCAGAAGTAGACATCGCTTGATCCGAATTAGAGGAAGCACTCTGATGATTGTCAAAATCCCTGCACAGATGGCATGATCATAATGTGCTCAAAATCAAACCGCCAATGGTGTTTGGGAAGGTGCACGCAGACCAATTACTAAGTAGGCTGGGTAGCGTGTTAAATGAAGATTTTATGAAGGTTTACGAATGAAAATACCTCCCTGGAAACGTAGGTCATGTCCCCTATCGTGATCTTTTGATCTAACTCTGGAATCCCAATCACTGAAATCGTAGCGTCACCAAAAGCAGTTACTTTCATATAGTCTTGCTCACCCAGATACAGTCTATTATTTCCAAAGTTTACGAATTTCAAGTAGCTCCCGGACAATCTTTTAGCATTCATTTCATTATCTCCATAAAAGGAGAAAATCTGCTTTGGGGCATCACCTTGCTCTATTTTCAATTTATTTTCTCCATACAAACCGATCTTTAAGTGACCTGTTCTAATGGCTGCAAATCTTGCATCTACCTCACCATAAATTTTCAGTTGAAATTTATTCTGATCCACATCACTGGAAACAGTAAGTCGCTCATCACCGTAAACAGTCAGTTGTTGCATTTGCTTATAGGTAATGATCGTTCTAACCTTTTCGTTCTCATATGGATCGAAATTATCCCTTAACACTTTCTTAAAAGCCACCTTGGCATCCTCTAGATAAAGGTGCAGTGTTTTACCGCTTACTTCCACATTGATTTTGTTCAAATCAACCGTGCTGGAAACAAACTCAATCTTTTCGTCCATTCCTTCTCTAAGTTCCACCTCAAAATATGGATGGATGACAATTTTGCTAAATGGATCTACTTCGACTACATCTAGTTGTGCAGTTGCTGTATAGAAAAATGGGCAAAGAAGTGCAAGGATGAATAGCCTTTTCATAGTTTTTGAGTTTTATACATCCTAGATGCCTAGGTAGCAAGGATGGTTGCACGAGGGTTTCAAAAATAATCCTTTGTTTACGTTACATTTATTTTTACAGCAATGCTCGACCAACGAAATAAATTGTAACTAACGAAGTACCTAAATCTTATTCCATGTTCAATCCAGAAGTAGAAAAACTCCCACTTGACAAGCTTCGAAAGCTGCAAAATGAACGACTAAAAGAGATGTTGGAGCGCCAATATGCAAACGTTCCCTTTTATCGAAAGGCACTTGACGAATTAGGAATAAAGCCATCAGCGATCAAGGGTGTTCAAGATTTGCACAAGCTACCTTTTACCAGGAAGAATGACTTGAGAGATAATTATCCTTTTGATCTGTTTGCCGAACCAATGGATAAAATTCTAAGAATACATGCCTCAAGTGGAACAACCGGAAAACCGACAGTGGTTGGTTACAACAAGCACGATTTAGATGTTTTCGACGAGGTGGTCGCGCGGTCTTTATCGGCAGCTGGTGCGAGGCCTGGAATGAAGCTCCACAATGCCTATGGCTATGGACTCTTCACCGGAGGGCTGGGCATGCACGGAGGAGCTACTAAGCTCGGCATGGCTGTCATTCCAATTTCAGGAGGAATGACTGATCGTCAATTGTTGCTGCTTCAAGACTTTCAATCAGAGGTCATTTGCTGCACACCATCCTATGCACTCACCCTTGGCGAGGAGATGAAAAAAAGAGGAATCTCAATCGGAGACTTGAACCTCAAATACGCTGTTCTCGGAGCAGAACCATGGACAGAGACTGTTCGAAAGGAAGTAGAAAAATTGATGGGTGTAGATGCTACCAATATCTACGGGCTTAGCGAAATAATGGGTCCTGGTGTCTCACAGGAGGATTTTGAGGAGAAAGGAACTGGTAGTTACATCTGGGAAGATCACTTCTTCCCAGAAGTAGTAGACCGAGATACAGGTGAACCTCTCCCCCATGGCAAAGAAGGCGTGCTGGTTTTTACAACATTAAGCAAGCAGGCCCTGCCGATTCTTCGCTATTGGACCAATGATATCTGTAGCATCAACTACGACCCTGACGGAAAAAGAACACACATTAAAATGAGTACGATCAAAGGCAGGGCTGATGACATGCTGATCATTCGTGGCGTAAATCTGTTCCACACGCAGGTAGAGGTATTGCTTGAAAATTTCGAAGAGTTATCGGCAAACTATCAACTTATTGTAAGTCGCGATGGAGCGATGGACAATGTCAAACTTGAAATAGAAATTGATGAGAACATACCATCTGAATTCTTGTCGAGCGATTCTGGCTCAAGTCTTCAACAAGCCCTTAGCCATAAGATCAAAAACAACATCGGCTTGAGCATGCAAGTTGAGATCAAGGACCACAACACGATTCCTCGAAGCGAGGGAGGAAAATTGAGTCGAATTAGGGATTTGAGAATGTAGTTCTGAGGAGGATGATTAAGGCAATCTTGCATTGCTCTCACAAATGGTCAACTACATTTTAAATCAAGTTTTTAAAAGAAGAATTTATGCACTTACCTTTATGCACAACGTAACTCAAGTTCAAACCTAATACCATGAAACATTTATGCACTTTACTACTTATGGTTTGTATTACCACATCGTGTGATCAGATCAAGTCAATCTTTGGGGAGGAAAAACCAGCAGACCCTAGTCTTGTTCAGCGATTTTATAAAAATGGAACACTTAAATCTGAGGTGCGTGTTGATGAGAACAACAAGCGACATGGATTGGGTAAGACGTATTACCCTTCTGGCAAACCAAAGTCAGAGATCAACTATGAACACGGAGTAAAAACAAATGCAGTCCAGTTTTACGAGGACGGAGTAAAGTACCTTGAGTTCAATTACAAAAATGGCAAAAAACATGGCAAGAGAACAAAGTATTGGGAAACTGGCGAGGTTAGATCAATACTTGAGTATGATGATGACCGACCTGGAATTGGTCTAAAAGAATACAATAAAAAAGGTCAGCTCCTTACAAAGTATCCAGAACTAATTATTAGGCAAACTGACAAACTAAATCTCACTGGAGAATACATTATCGAAGTCTTTTTTGATAAGAATACATCTCGAGGAGATTACTATATGGGAAAGTTGAAAGGGGGTTTCCTTCCTTCAACCTACTCCAAAATGAATGAAGTAAATGGCAAAGGTCGTTTTGTTTACCGCCCTCTACCCGGAACTTTCAAAATGGAAAAAATGTACTTTGTTGGAAAATTCAAAACCCTATATGGTAATCCTTATCTAGTAGAAAAGAGTATAAATCTTGCGATAGATTTCTAAAACAATCTACCGGCTGATCATTCTTAACCTAGATTTGAGTTCATAGCTGTCTGGAACAAGCTCCAATCCCGATTGAATTATCCCTCTAGCTTTGGTTGTATATCCGCGTTTGAAATAATAAACAGCAGCTTTGGAATAAGCATTTGATAGAATGTTTCTGTCGTATAAGTAATCCGGATTTTCCGCTATCGTCTTCTCAAAAAGTTCCTTCAGTCTTGTTCCACTAGTGGACTTTCTGTTGTCAAAGTCCTCTCCCATCTTGGATAAATATAAGTTCATCCTCATTGTGTTAAAATGATTGTTCTTCTCCAGCTCTTCATTTTGAGTCATGAGTGTATCGAGTGTAGAAAGAGCTTCTGTGGTGGATTTATTTACATACGCCATCTGAAATGATCCTGTCAGCAAAGCCTCTGCATCTGCATTGCCTGGTTTAGCCTCGTATCCTTTTGTTATAAACTCAAAAGACTCTTTGTAGTTTGCCCTGTTATACGCTAACCTGCTCCT
This sequence comes from Cyclobacteriaceae bacterium, assembly GCA_039986395.1. Classification (GTDB taxonomy): domain Bacteria; phylum Bacteroidota; class Bacteroidia; order Cytophagales; family Cyclobacteriaceae; genus Ekhidna. The sequence goes on along the minus strand of JBDWQX010000025.1, from coordinate 20,880 downwards.
TTCATAATTGTACAGAAAAGTCACTTCCTTGATCAGTTCATCGCTGGTTGTGTTAGTCACGAAATAGTCGAATGCTTTCTCAGCCTTCTCTGTATCGTTGTTGTTCACCAGAACAAAATTTAGCATTCGCGCAAATTCTCCAACGACATTGGTCTTTTTTACATCAAATTCCTCAAACCGGTGCAGATATGGAAGCAACTTTACGTCCTCCCAATTTGCATAATCACTTCCCGACAGAACGTTCGCAATTGATACAAATAGCAATCTGTCAATTTGATCTGTACTATGAAATAATTGGGCTTTGGACAAAGCCCTCCATGCACTATAGTAATCGTTGTTTTCAAGGGCCGAGACTCCCAAATTGTAGAATTGAATACCAACAAGTTGCTTCAACGAAAGATCTGCGCCACCAAAATAAAACTCGTCAAATAGCGTGTACAAACCTTTGTCAGACACATCACTTTGATCTACAAGCTTCATCATCGCCAGCTGTGCCACATAGTTTTCCTTAAATCCAGGGCTAAACGTCTTGAAACCACTCACAGGATCGGTAGTCTCAATCAAGAGTTGTGAGTCTTCAGGGTCCGCAACAATATAAACATGAGTGGGAGTTTCCTTGATGCTGTACGAAATTCCAAGTCTTTCAAAAGACATCGCGTAGAGTGCCACTGCAGTAACACAATTGTACACGCCATTTTCAAAAATCTGATCAAAGTATGCCACATACTCGTACTTTCGAAGGAATTTCTCGTGTAAATTATCATAGATGTTCTTTACATCCTTAGCGAGCTTCTTTTGAGGTTTTCTGTTCTTTAGTACCTCCATCTCTTTCTCATAGAACACTTTCCACTTTTCAAAAGAGGAACTATCCTCAGTGGCTATGACTAGAAATGCATCAAATACCTCAGTACCCTCACCATCACTTATTTCTTTCAACACTTTTCTCTGCAACGGAGAATCAAATTCAATCTCTTCAAAACTGATATATTTCTCTTGTGAGAATGACAGGCAGGGCACTGCAATGAGTATAATGAATAGCTGTCTAAACCGAGTCTTCTTCATATTCAGGCGTGTGTAGTTGAGATAGAAACGTTAGTAATCACAATGTACGTCAAATCGTCAAATCTCACAATTCTTTTGATCGTTGCACGGTACGCTGACAAAACGCCTCTTCAAAAAACTATTTTTTGATCTTCTTTATTTAAAGTCTACCCATGATGCCCAAGTGGGTTACGCCGAGAAAAAGAGGGAGTCTGTTCCTCACTTTATCAATCTTAGCGCACTCTTGCTGAGATGGGTGGAAACTATTTCTCGGTACCTCGGGCTCTTAGTAAAACCGGTTGCAAAGAACTCATCTAGTATTGGCTTCCAATCGCTCTTTAGCGGCATGATTATGCCGAAATCATTGCCCACCTCATCTCCAATTTTGTGACGCTTTATTGGGTAGCCTTTCTGGAGATATCCGAGATAGTAGAGGAGATCAATGATCGCGTAGGCTTGCTCATCTTTTGCTAGTGCCTCAATGACATCTAAGCCTGATTTGAAATAGTCGATTTCCATCCCAGGGTGATGCAACGTCTTGATTTTTTCTAGCCGCTTCAAATAAACAGATGAAGTAACTGAAAAGGCCTTCATACTACCAAATTGCCTCGAAATAGCCTCCATCGAAATCAGATCGGGCACATTTTTATGAGTTACAAGAACTGTGATGTTGCTAAGAAATGGTGGACTGAATTGCAAAATGCGCTTTCTTTCTTCAGAGATACTTGTATTGCTCAGCCCGAACACTCCGCCTTTTGCATTCTGTACGGTCGTCAAAAATTTAGCAAAGTTGGCTTGTTCAATCCTTACAAAATTGACCGATGTGGTTATTCCATATTCTTCACTCACATAGTTTTCAAACTCCTTCATCAGGTCAACCAGCACTCCAGACACCACTCCTTGTTTATTTTCCTTGGCAAAATCTGTTGCATTATTGTAGACGTAACTGAGTCGAGCCTGTTTGCTGGCAGATGCTTCAGCAAAGCTGTCACCAGTTGTCTGGGCTTTTAGTTGGCAAAATAAGATAGTGATTAAGAGGAATACTCCTATTCTAAGTTTGATCATAGGTAAGGTTGAATGGTTAGGAATTCCAATCTACTGCATCTTTTGAAAATATTAAAGTAGCAGTTAGAGGGTTTGATAGTGGTGAAGGAATAATGGCACCATCTTATTTTTATTAATACTCAAACGTCTTCGGTTAGCAAACCATTAAATCACGAAACGACCACTCATCAGAACGTCCTACTCTTCTAACAGGAGATGATTATCTTTAAAATTCAACTTTTAACCTACGCAAAGCATGAAGAAGATTCTACTCGCTGCATTAGCGATTACATTTCTGACTTTTGATGGTACAGCTCAACGGAGAAAAAGCACATCAAAAGCACAAACAACAAGTTACAGTAGTGAGCTCTACGATGGGATGAACTGGCGACTGGTCGGTCCATTCCGAGGTGGTCGATCCGCAGCAGTTACTGGAGTTCCTGGCAAAGCCAACCTATATTATATGGGTGCCACCGGAGGCGGTGTTTGGAGAACAACAGATGCTGGAAGCACCTGGGAAAATATTACTGATGGCTACTTTGGTGGATCTATTGGAGCTGTTGCAGTAAGTGAATGGGACAACAATGTGATCTATGTTGGTGGTGGTGAAGTAACCGTGCGAGGAAATGTTTCTTCAGGTTACGGCATGTGGAAGTCCGTGGATGCTGGTGCAACATGGCAATCAATGGGATTAAAAAACACTCGGCACATCCCTAGAATACGAATTCATCCTAAAAATCCAGACTTAGTCTACGCTGCTGTCATGGGTGATTTGTATAAATCATCCCCTGAACGCGGAGTCTACAGAAGTAAAGACGGTGGAAAAAACTGGGAGAAGATACTATTTGCCAATGCTGATGCAGGTGCAGTGGATCTTACATTTGATCCTAACAATCCAAGAATTTTATACGCGACCACATGGAGAATCAGGCGAACACCGTATAGCTTAGAGAGTGGTGGCGAGGGTTCATCCTTATGGAAAAGTACAGATGGAGGAGATACCTGGACAAACATTTCGAAGAACGAAGGTCTTCCAGGAGGAGTTTGGGGTATATCTGCAGTAGCTGTTTCTCCAGTCAACTCTAATCGGGTGTGGACATTGATAGAAAACAAAGACGGCGGTGTTTACCGATCTGATGATGCAGGTAAAACCTGGATGTTGATCAATAAGGAAAGGAAACTACGTCAGCGCGCATGGTACTATACTCGGATCTATGCCGACACGCAAGATGAAGATGGATTATACATCATGAACGTACGATACCATCAGTCAAAAGATGGTGGGAAAACTTACAAAACCTTCAATGCACCACATGGTGATCATCACGACCTTTGGATTGCACCTGAGGATAATCAACGAATGGTGATTGCTGACGATGGTGGTGCTCAAGTATCATTCGATGCTGGAGAAAACTGGTCTACTTATGAAAACCAACCGACCATTCAGTTTTACCGAGTCACTACAGACAATGCATTTCCCTACCGAATTTATGGAGCTCAGCAAGACAACTCTACCCTTCGAATCAGTCATCGATCAGATGGACGGTTTATTGATGAAGATGATTGGGAGCCTACCGCAGGAGGTGAAAGTGCGCATATTGCACCAGATCCTGCCAATAGCGATATTGTCTATGGCGGCAGCTACGATGGTTTTTTGACCAGAGTAAATCATGAAACAAATGAAGTTCGAGGCATCAATGTTTGGCCAGACAATCCGATGGGACATGGTGCAGAAGACTTCAAATATAGATTTCAATGGAACTTCCCGATCTTTTTCTCACCTGATGGAAATAAGCTTTATACCGCATCAAATCAGCTCCATGTAAGTACAGACGAGGGGCAATCATGGAAAGTAATTAGCCCTGACCTGACAAGAAACGATCCAACGAAATTGAAGTCGTCGGGTGGTCCAATCACGCAGGATAATACAAGCGTTGAATACTACTGCACCATTTTTGCCGCAGTAGAATCTTACCACGAATCCGGTGTGATCTGGACTGGTTCTGATGATGGACTGGTTTACGTTACAAAAGATGGTGGAGATAACTGGGCGAATGTGACTCCATCAGGCATGCCTGAATGGATGATGATCAACAGTGTTGAAATTGATCCTTTTAACAAAGGTGGTATGTACATCGCTGGAACACGATACAAGCTTGGTGATTTCGCACCCTACCTATACAAGACGGAGGATTACGGACAAACCTGGAAGAAAATCACAAATGGAATAGCTGGCGAAGATTTCACAAGAGTTGTTAGAGCAGATCCCGAGAGAAAAGGATTACTTTATGCAGGAACCGAGGCAGGGATGTACGTTTCATTTGATGATGGAACCAGTTGGAAACCGTTCCAGATGAATCTTCCAATCGTTCCGATTACGGATTTGACAATCAAAAACAACAATCTCATTGCTGCTACGCAAGGAAGAAGCTTCTGGATGATCGATGATTTGACTCCACTTCATCAGCTGAACAATGCAGTTGCTGGTAAGTCGCATCATCTCTTCAAGCCAATGGATTCCTACAGAATGGGTGGTGGAAATGGTAGTGAATCGAAAACTGCTGGAACAAATCATCCTGGCGGAGTCCTTGTTAACTTCTTCGTTAAGGACACAGCAGAGACGGATACTATTTCTGTGAGCTTTCATGAAGCAGATGGCGATCTAATTAAGCTTTTCTCTACGCACCCAAATAAGGAGGACAATGAAGCAAAGCTATCGGTATCGCAGGGTCTCAACACAATGAATTGGGACATGCGCTACAACGGAGCCAAAACATTCAAAGGAATGATTATGTGGGCTGCAACGACAAGAGGACCAGTAGCAATTCCGGGCACTTACAAAGTCAAGATGACCGTGAACGGAACAGAGACGATTGAGGATTTTACGCTCTTAAAAGATCCGAGAGCCAGTGCGTCTCAGGCAGATCTAAAAGCGCAGTTTGATTTCTTGATAAACGTAAGAAACAAACTGACAGAGACGCATGAGGGAATAATCAACATTCGAAAAGCGAAAGCTCAAATCAATGATGTTTTGAAGAAAGCAGGTGATAACGATGAGCTCAATGAATTAGGAAAAGCTATTATTAGTGACATGAGCGAGATCGAAAAAACACTCTATCAAACCAAAAATGAAAGTGGTCAAGATCCATTGAACTTTCCAATTCGATTAAATAACAAACTTGGACATCTGGCCTCAAATTCAGGGATTGGAGATAACAGACCGACTGATGCTGCGCTGGAATTTTATGCTGAGGTAACAGGAAAAATCGATGAGCAACTGAAAATGCTAAGTGACATTTTCGGTTCTCGAATCGCCGAGTTTAACCAAAGAGTAAAGTCAGCAAATGTTGATGCCGTTCGGTTAGACGATTAACAGTACAACTCAAAATTGTTTCAGAAAAGGCCCGATTGATCGGGCCTTTTCCATTTAAAAATCAATTTTCTCGTCCCGACTCCTTTCTTGTAACCAATCAAGAATGGATATTTGCGCTCGCTTGCAATCAGCATATGTATAACGTTGTCATAATTGGTGGAGGAATTGTCGGATTAGCCTCTGCACTTAGAATAAAAGAAAAAAATCCGACCTACAAAGTAGCTCTTATCGAAAAGGAGCGCACGATCGCCCAACATCAGACTGGGCACAATAGCGGTGTTATACATTCTGGGCTATACTACAAGCCTGGTAGCTACAAAGCCAAGAACTGCGTTGACGGCTATAACATGATGCTCGACTTCTGCAATGAGGAGGGTATTCCATACGAACTCTGTGGCAAGGTCGTCGTAGCAACGAACAAATCGCAATTTGGCGCGCTAAAAACATTGTATGAGCGAGGAATTGCAAACGGTTTACAAAACATTAAGAAACTTCGACCGGAGCAGCTGAAAGAGCATGAGCCACATGTTGCTGGAGTGGGTGGCTTGTTTGTTCCTCAAACGGGAATCATCGACTACAAAGTGGTGGCAGACAGGTATGCCGAGAAATTCAAACATTTCGGTGGTGAAATTCATTCTTCTAATAAACTTATGAGCTTTGAAGAAGAACGAGGTTTTATCCATGTGCACACAGATAGTCAGCGTCTAACTACCAGACTTGTTGTCAATTGTTCTGGGTTGTACTCAGACAAAATTGCTAAGCTAACTGGGGCGAAAATTGACTACAAAATCGTACCGTTCAGAGGAGAATACTACAAAATAAAACCAGAGAAAGAGCATCTGGTCAAAAACCTCATCTACCCTGTCCCTGATCCAAATTTTCCGTTTTTAGGTGTTCATTTTACACGACACATTGATGGTGGAATTGAAGCTGGTCCCAATGCTGTCCTTGCATTTGCACGTGAAGGATATAAGAAGTCACAGGTCAATATGAAGGAGCTTTTAGGAACTCTATTTTATCCAGGATTTCTACGAGTAGCACGTAAATATTGGAAAACTGGCATGGGGGAAATGTACCGTTCCTACTCCAAGGGAGCCTTCACGAAAGCCCTTCAAGAGTTGATCCCTGAAATACAAAAGAAGGACCTTATCAAAGGTGGTGCCGGAGTCAGAGCACAAGCATGTGATCGCAAGGGTGGTTTAATCGATGATTTTCTGGTTGTCGAACACGACAAATTCATCAACATTGGCAACGCTCCCTCTCCTGCCGCAACTTCGTCACTCGCGATTGGCGAACGCATCTCGCAAATGGTGGTAGATAGATTAGGCAAGTAGCATGAAAAGTGTAGCTGTATTTTGTGGTGCAAGCGATGGATCGTTGCCAATCTACTCTGAGCAAGCTCAAAACCTGGGTGAAAAATTAGCCTCTGATGGAATTCGCGTCATTTACGGTGGAGCCAAAATTGGAATTATGGGGAAGGTAGCGGAAGGTGCCTTGAATGCAGGCGGAGAAGTCATCGGAGTCATACCAAGTTTTCTTCAAACAGTTGAGGTAGCTCATGATAGCCTTACCGAGATGTTTGTCGTGAAAACTATGCATGAGCGAAAGACCAAAATGAACGAGCTTTCTGATGGTATTATAGCTCTGCCGGGTGGATTTGGGACTATGGAGGAATTCTTTGAAATCTTAACTTGGGGACAACTTGGCCTTCATTCAAAACCGATGGGTTTGTTGAATGTCAATGGCTTCTATGACTCACTCATCGCTCAATTCGATGTAATGGTTGACAGCCAATTGCTTAAGTCCGTCAATCGGGAAATGGTGCTGGTTAGTGACAGCATCAATGATCTGTTAGTGAAGATGCAGAAATACAAAGCACCGTCTGTGGAAAAATGGATCACCACGCAAAGAACCTAGTACATTTAATTTTGTATTTCGAAATGAAGAATGGTCAAATGCAAGACTATTTCCCAAAACTAGCGAACTGTTATGGTCAGTATTTTCGTTATTTGAGTATGAAAAATCTGATCATACTATCCCTCTTCGCCATCTCTCTGGCTGCCTGCGCCCAGCAAAAGAAAGTGGAGAAGCCTCAAGCTGAAAAGTCTACTACAGTTTCAGCAGTTCAAAAAATCGAAAAAACAGAAACCGAATGGAAAGCTCAACTAACTGATTTTGAATACTATGTACTCAGAGAAAAGGGAACCGAGCGTGCGTTTTCGGGACCACTACTGTCCAACAAGGATGAGGGGGTATATGCTTGTGCAGCGTGTTCTTTACCACTTTTCGAGTCCGCTACAAAGTTCAAATCTGGAACAGGGTGGCCTTCCTTTTATGCTCCAATCAACGAAGTAAACGTTGCTGAAGAAAGTGATAACTCCTATGGCATGGTAAGAACTGAGGTCCTATGTGCAAGATGTGATGGTCATCTTGGGCATGTGTTTCCTGATGGCCCCAAGCCTACAGGACTACGCTATTGCTTGAACTCTGCTTCGCTTAAGTTTGAGAAGGCGCTTGCTGAAAAATGATTTCATCAAAAAATTTCTCAGCACTTAATTCAATGTAGCTGTATTCCTGAAAAGGTATCGTAAATCCAACATGCCCACCGTACTTTGGGGTCTCTAAGTAGACAAATTCATGATCTTTAGCTTTATCATATGGAAAGCACCCAGGGCCTAGCATTGGATCATTCTGCGCATTCAAAATAAAAACAGGTTTTGAAATACTATCTAGGTAATTTCCGCAAGAAGACTTTTCATAAAAATCCTCAATGCTTTCGAAATCAAGCAGCTTCAGGGTGAATTGGTCATGGAAATGATCAAATGATTTTATGGCATGTAAATCAATCGTGCGTAGTTCCGAATGCACCTTAGACTTCTCGGCAATCTTCTTCTTTAGTTTGCTCAAAAAAATTTTCCCGTAAAGTCCTCCCAAATTACTTTCAGCCGCAATGGTGGTTTCTCTCAGGTTGCAGGAAACTGACACTGTGAATGCTCCGAGCAGTCGATCATCAGTAGCAGATTGCCCAAAGTATTTGACCGCCTGACATCCACCCATAGAGATACCGAGTAGCACAAGACTTTCATATTCGCTATTCTTCAAGGCATGGTCAATCACCTCTGAAAGGTCTCCTGTATCACCATGATGATAGGAACGAGCAAGGCGATTTAACTCACCACTACACCCTCGACTGTTCCAGGCCAAAATATCCCAGCCCCTTTCTGAAAAAAATTTTGCTGGTCTTCTTATATAATGCCTCTGGGTGTTCCCCTCAAATCCATGCCCAATAATCAGAAGCTTCCTATTGTCATTTTTGATCCAGTCAATATCTAGAAAATCACCATCGGAAAGTTCAAGCCTTTCTCGCGAATAGCTAACATCACCAACCCTGTTTGAGAGAGACGGCGCGATGGTTTCTAAATGACGACTAAAATAGTACCAGGGACGTTTGCGATATCCTGATTCTGAGACAACGGGCATGCATCAATGTTAGCACATACCTCAGGAATAATCAATGAATCACATCAAGAATTCGCAAGAGTTCCATCATCTGATATCATTGCCAATTTCACAGCATCAGTGATTTCTTCATCTGAAAAGGGCTTTCCTATAATCGAAAAAGGATTTATCTCCTGTGCTCGTCTCAGACTTGAGGTTGTTGTGTCGTTAACCAAGTAAATGATCTTAGTATTGTTTTGACTGGCCAAATGCAGTGCAAGCGCAGCGCTGTCCTGACCTGTTCTGATATTTACATCCAGTAAGGCGATGGTTACGGGTTGCTCTTGAGCCACCTTTCTTGCTTCTCGTTCATTCGTTACAACGAATATGCGAGTAATACCCATTTCACCAATCATTTCCGTTAGATCTAAGGCTACGAGGGGATTATGTTCAACAATTAAGACAGTCACTTTGGAGTTCATTTGAATTACTCAAATCTCGTTCCTCAATTGCATCAATTCAATACCCAATCTTGGGCATTTTAGTCTCCATAAACAGACTTTGCATCGTATTAATCTATCTTTATCTCTATGCTAACACACATTTTAGTGTTCCTCTTGACATTGACCTCTTCTGATACGATAGAGGTTAGAATTGGCACTGGGACTTTAGCAGAAAAACCGGCATCCTGGATACCCCAAGAGGATCTAAAAAGCGCAAACCTGGAAGATTCCTACTGGGCGGAAGTGACAATCGAAACTCAGGTTCCCACAAAATGTGTACTACAAGGTGGCAATTGGTACATGCAAAACATTCAATTCTTTGATTCTGAAATGAGGCCCTTAGGAGTTGGTAATTATATACCCATAGATCGTACAGCTGGGAGTTCAGTGTATTATCTTTTCTACAGCTTCCATGACAGTAAAGACCCAAACAATTTTACGATCACGCTCACAGAAATTGAGGATTTCCTAACGAGTAAGTATAGAAAGGATGTTTTCCAAGTAGGATTTCAAACCATTTTGATCTTTGTCCTGTTAGTCACCACTTTCTTCATTCTCAGAACTGCGGACAAAGTATATCAGCACTATGCCTATTATATTGGATCAATCCTGCTCTTTTTCTCCTATCAATATGGACTTTGGGGTAGTAGCAGCGAAATGCTACGATCGATTTCTCCATCTTGGATGTGGATTTTCTCCGCATCCCTATCGTATGCGTATGGTTTGTTTGCTCGCTCCTTTCTGGATCTAAAGGAGCAGGATCCCTTCAATTACAGGTGGATGGGCTACGCACTCAAATACATACTACTTGTGGTAGTAGTAGAGACAGCAGCACTTCTTCTCAACTATGATATTCTGCATCAAGTTTGGTACAAAGTGCTGGTGATAGGATTTCAATTGATTTTCATGGTCGTCTTCCTATACAGAATAGCCAAAATGAATACTGTCATCAGCAACCTATTTATGATTGGCTCATTTGTCCTTTTGTCAGCAACCCTAACTGGCCAGGTGGCGTCCACCTTCAAGATTGCTTATGAGACGAATACCTATGTGCAGATTGGCCTTCTACTTGATGTGCTAATCCTTTCGATTGGTATTTCGGTTAGGGTCAGTCTAATTCAAAAAGCACGGCAGGTAGCTCAAGGCAAACTAATCGACCAGTTACAAATCAATGAAAGATTTCAGCAGGAATACACTGAAAAATTGGAGAGTCAAGTAAAAGAGAGAACTTCAGATCTTGATAAACGAAATCTTGAAAACGAAACACTTCTGAAGGAAGTCCATCACAGAGTCAAGAATAACTTACAGATGATTAGCAGTCTGCTAAATATGCAACAGCGAAGGCTCAAGACCTCAGCTGAAAAGGATGCTTTGGCTCTCACGAAAAATAGAGTAAAGTCGATTGGCTTAATTCACGAACACCTATACAAGCATGAAGATTTTTCGAGAATTAATCTCAAAGCGTATACCATTGATTTGATTGAGATCTTAATTCAATCCTTGCATAAAGGTTCCACAATCCAGACACAAATTGATGTTCAAGATTTGAAGGTAAATATCGAAACTGCAATACCCATTGGTTTGATTTTAAATGAGTTGATCACTAACAGTATCAAGTATGCATTTCATAATGTAGAGAAACCCATCTTGTTCGTCAACATCCAAGAAACGGATGATACATTGGTTATACTGGTAAGAGATAATGGCCAAGGAATTGTAAAAAAAGAAATTAAATCAGGATTTGGACATTCCATCATAAATACTTTACTTGAAAGTATGTCGGGGACTATGGAGTATGAAAATACCCACGAGGGTTATCATACGACTATAAAAGTAATCGATTATCAACCAAAGCTATAACTCGTCTAAAATTGAAAATCAAAGTTCTTATCATAGAAGATAATCCTATTACCTCCCAGGATCTTAGCGAGATTATTTCTGATCATGGAATGATTGTAACTTCTTGTGCCAAAAATAAATTGGAGGCAAGAACCTCAATCGAAAATAACGAACCTGATATACTTCTTGTCGACATCAACCTCAAGGGAGGGGACGACGGTATAGACTTTGTTGAGGAAGTAACTACGAAACTAAAAATACCAGTGGTTTATCTTACCGCCAATTCGGACAAGTCTACGATGGACCGAGCATTCAAAACAAAGCCTGCCTCATTCCTCACAAAACCCTATGACGACAAGGATGTTATCATTGCCATTGAATTAGCCTTTAGCAACCACTGCAACGATGTACTGGTCAGTGAAGTAGCGACCGCACCGTTTATCTTTCTTAAGTGCGGAAAAAAATTCGATAAGGTTCCAATAGAAAACATCAATTACCTACAGGCAGAAGGTAGTTATAGCAAGTTTGTCACCACAGAAAAAGAGTATTTTCTATCTGGCAACCTTAACAACATATCAAACAAGCTTAAGAACCCGTCCTTTCTTCGGATTCACAGATCGTATGTCGTTAATGTTGAAAATATTACTGGTTTAGATAGCGACTATGTCTTTATTGGAGAAACGAATATTCCTATTAGCAGAAGCTACAAGGAAGACGTCAATCGAATTCTGAGAAAGATATCATAGTCTCACTTCTACCAGAGAGACATTTCTAGAAGATGGAAGAACAAAAAGGTCTACCCAATCTATAGGATAGACCTTCATTTAAGCAGTCAGCACTAGAAGCTCCTGATTGCTCTCACTCGAGGTTGCGTGTCGTTTTTCGTTGCACTACTTTGTGAGTTTGAGTTGAAGGATTGAACCCATGCAGATATTGCCCCAGACTCGCTAGAGCTCCAATAGAACGCTACGGCAAAACCACCAATAGCATCCTTAGCTAGATACAGCTTAGTAAGTTCGTTCAGACTAGGCAGGTACCAATCGTCGTAGGTATCAATAACAAGGTCATCGCATACCTGAGCAGCATAGCTCCCAGCACCCTGATTTTCCACTATGGCAGTCGTATTCGCTTGTCCGGCGCCCAACGTTTGATCTGTGATACCTGTTTCGGTAAAGGTTATTGACCACTGAATGCCTTCGCTTTGATCACTTGGTGCTGCAATAAATCCATGTTGCACATTTGCGTCATAACCAGGATCTCCAGATTCCAAAATGTAAGCGATCTTTCCGCCCTCATAGTCATCTCCAACAGCCAACGGCGGAACATTTGTCATAAAGCTGGTTTCGCTGCCATATGCTGTCCCTACACTGTTCGTAGCATAGGCCCTCACGAAGTAGGTAGTTCCGGGATCCAACCCAGATATAGCACTATTGAAATCACCATCACCTGAACCATCGCTTGTTTTGGTACTAAGGGCTACTGTAGGGCCAGTCGTGGTGCTCCAACATACCCCGCGGGCTGTCACAGATGCTCCGCCATCAGAGGTGATATTGCCGCCACTGGACGCTGTTGTTTCAGCAATCGCAGAAACATCTGTTGTTGTTAGTGTTGGAATTGTCAAAACATCCGTAGTGAAACTTACTTCATTGCCATAGGAAGTTCCTGCGGAATTGGTTGCATAGGCTCTTACGTAATACGCGGTACCTGCGGACAGCTCAGTTATCATACTTTGAAATACGCCAACTTCTCCTTTATCAACTGTATTTGTTTCAAGGTCAACAGTTGGAGAAGGATTTATGTCCCAGCATACTCCTGCAGTTACCTTTTCTCCTCCATCGCTTGTTACATTGCCTCCCCCGATTGCGCTGTTTGTTGTAATTTCTGATACAACGTTTGTTGTAATTTCCGGAAGTGTTACTGTAGGGGCATCATCTTCTCCGCATCCACTTGTAAATAGTAAAAGCACACCCAGTGCTACTAGGCGATTAAGCGAAACGATTCTCTTTCTTTTGAATACTGGTTGTTTTTCCATTTTCTGGTTTTTTATAAGTTAAAACTTGTTTTCTCAAAGAGAAGCATCAAGTCTTCACCTACAAAAACATTGTTTGTCATCGACTCTTTCGCTTTGTGAGTGACGGAATTTATTTCTAAAGCAATAGTGTTCGAAATAGAATAATTGCTTGTAACGTTATTAAGACAAACAAGAAAATGTTATTGCTTTCGGGGAAATTAGTGTGAAGCTAAAAAACGTTGCTAGTCGGACAGCTAGGCACTTATCTTGTAATCTTTCAGTATAATGGTGACCTCGAGACCGCCCTTACTTTCAAGTGCTACACTACCTGACAAGTTTTGAACCATACTATTTATAATTGTCCAACCAAAACCATTTTGAGTTACTACACCTCCTGGACCATCATCTTTTACAACTAGCCTTAGTATTCCATCAATCTCCTGAATAGAAATTTCCAAAGAAGGTGTAGGGTTATCAGCAAACGCGTACTTCACTGCATTTGTTATTAACTCATTTATCATCAATCCAAGTGGGATTGCGGTGTCAATGTCCACTTCATAACTTGGAATATCCAACTTCGTTGTGGGCTTGATTTCATTACAGAGTGAACTTAGAATTGAATTCACCAGATCTTCCACATAAGGTCTGAGAATGATCGTCGACAAGGTGTCATTCTTGTATAAATGCTCATGGATCAATCCCATGGATTTGAGTCTGTTTTGTGTATAACTAAATAGCTGTCTAGTGTTCATATCTTTTACACGTCGTTTTTGCATACCCAACAAACTACTAACCATTTGTAAGTTGTTTTTCACCCGATGATGAATCTCTTTTAACAACACTTCCTTCTCACTATTCATCGATTGCAACGAGATATTTTGCTCCGAAACTTTTCTATTCAGCTTTCCTATTTTTCGTACTCGATCGTAGAAAAAAAGTGCAAAAACCAACACAATAAGGACTCCCGAAATTGCCGAAATGAGGTAAGATCTCTGAAGGTCTATTTCAGATTGCTTTGCATCATTCTGCCGGCTCAGCAACTCAATTTTTCTTGCTTTGTCATTAAGTTCAAAAACTGATTGAAACTGCAAATTTTCTCTACTTAAAACATTTTTTTCGCGTTGAATGGAGAGGTCATTATAGATAGCCAAATATTCTACTGCTTTTTGGAAGTTTTTTGACTCCTTATATGCTAAGTGAAGTTTTTCTGCCCCCCATGTTCGGTGACTTAGCGAACCCATTTCCTGGGCAATTAAGTATGAACGGTTGGCAGTTTCAATGGCTTGTTCAAACTTACCCATGGACCGAAAAGTGTCTGAAAGTCTCCTGTTAAATCTTACCACATCCAGCAGATGACCTAGGGTATCAGAAAGTGTTACTGCTTTCTCAAAGTAGTAAAGAGCTTTTTCAAACTGATTTTCATTTAAGGCAATTCTCCCAAGGTAATCAAGTGTCAAACCCAAGCCGGGATGGTCATTTTCCCTCAATCGCAAGTTGTAAACTTCCTCAAATATATCCTTAGCTCTGCTCGAATCTCCAAGTAACAGATAGCACTCCCCTACACGTGCGAGCTCATCAGCCTTTCCTCTACTTTCGTTTAGCGAATCATAAATGTTCAAGGAAATCTCATGATACCAGATCGAGCTGTCAAAACTGCCCAAAACCTGAAACAAATCTCCAATTTTCGAAGATGCCTGGGCAAATTTATACAGATCACCTTTGCTCTTACTAAGAGCAAATTTTAAACGATTTTCGGGTAGCAAGGAATGCAAGATATTTTCATTCTGATATGCTTGACCCACATGACCAGATTCCATCCATGTACCATATTGAGTTCGGAGAGCTTCGCCAGTTAGTTTGATAGTGTAAGCTTCAACTGCCGCGTTGTTTGACGCTTCAGTATTTCCAGTTATTTCATATAAAAAACTCAACTCTGTCAACAAAAGTGCTAGTGAGGTTGAGTCTTGAATCTCAACATATTGCTTCCTTGACTGGTTGAGATATTTAAGCGAACTATCTTCCTTTACGGTGTAGAAGTACAAAAGCCCTAGTAGGTGATTTGATTTGGGCAGTTTTGGAACATCTTCAAGTACTTCGAATAGTTGTGTGGACGTATTTAAATGTGAAATTGCTTCGTCATAATAGGAATTTTCCCAATACATCCAGCCTAGGTTAAGATTTGCTGTCGCTTCACCTTCGGTGTAATTGGCCATTTTACTCAGATCAAGTGCCTCTAATCCGTAATTAATACTCTTTTCAAAACTATAATCTATATAAAACCGAGCGAGATTATTTAACGCATCTACACGCTCAATATCTGATTCTGCAAGCTTCAATACAAGCGATAAGCTATCAGGATTGGCGCTAGCCGACGTGATTGTCAAGAACGTAAGAAGAAAGTTCAGTGTCCACCTATTCATTTAGCTAGTTTAAACGAAAAAAGCATAATCGTTGAGAGCAATAAGAAAAGAGCGACCCCTTTACAAAGTCGCTCAAGTTCAAAGCTGGTTCTAATAACCTGCTCAATCATTTTCATTTGAAAAAACAAAATCTCCGCTATATGTTCCAGTTAAGGTCATACCGCCGGTGAGTTGTAAATTATAGGTTACCACAAAATCTGTTGGTGCAGATCCTGTTACTGTAACAGTACCCCCAGTTGCCTCATACTCATTAAGTAATGGATCTCCATCGGAATCTAGCCCCCCAGCAGGCATAAACACTTCTGCAGCAGAAAAGAAGAAATTTCCTTCAATCAAGGATAGTTGTACTTCTGCTTGCTCACCATCAATAAAGTTAAAAGTGCCTACCTGAAAAGTTGACACGCCTGGTGAGAACAATTCTACGTAGACAACAATGCCAAAGTCGGTGCCTGGTTCAAACCCGGTATCACCGTCAGCATCTGTCTCTACTACAAAAGCTGCATCAGAAATTGTTAAGTCATAGTTGTAGTGCGACAAATTATTATCAACAGGGTCAGAAGGGCCATAATCCTGTGATCTTCCAGCCACCATCGTGAACGCTTCTCCATTGAATGTAATTACGTTCGTAGAAGTAGTACCACTATCATCCTTAGAGCAAGAGAGTAGTCCCGCCATAACAATCATTCCTGGAATGAGTGCTACGTTTTTAAATCGTTTCATTTTTATTCAGCTTGTTAATTAGATTTCAAAAAGACAGCTAATTTTCATGGCTTCAAAGCGCCAATTTGTGATCAACGGAATTTGTTCGTGAACGACCTGTTTTCTTGATAACACGTCTAATATCTGGTGCAGCAAACGGGTGTAAAACAGTTGAATAATCAACTGATTTTAACGGCTGAAGCAGGTGTTGTTAAAATTGGCAACAAAAAAAACTCTCCCGAAAAAATCGAGAGAGCCTAATAGGCTATTTTTGATCTTCAAAGCTGAACGAATAGCCTAGGTAATTTTTTTGTTCAGTCTCTGTTTTTTCAGGGAAAGAAAAAGCAGCTCATTTCTCAGCTGCTTTTTCTTTCCTTGAGATGGTCAACTATCAATCCGTATCATCCTGAAAGTCGAATTCTCCTGAATAGGAACCTGTTAAGGTTTTTCCACCACTTGTGGTCACATTGAATGTTATCGCAAAGTCATCCTTGTTTGTACCAGTAATGGTCACGGTGCCACCATTGATTTCATATTCTGGTCCATCAAGATCTCCGTTTTCAACGCCATCACTGTCTAACTCTACCTCTCCGCTAAAAAAGACAAACTTACCTGCAATATCAGCTGGTGTAGCAGTTTCATCATTTACATATTCGTAAGTGCCAGCACTAAAACTTGTGGTGCTTGGTGCGAAAAGTTCTACGTAAACATGAATAGTAGTAGCATCACCGGCGCCCTGGTAGGTATCTCCATCGCTGTCAGTTATTGTAACTAAAGCAGCATCAACAATGTCAAAATCAAAATTGTAGTGAGTTGCGGTGCCTTCGCCATCTAATGGTTCATAACTTCCGTAATCAGAAATAAGGCCGTCAACCATGGCATATGTTTTGCCATCAAAAACTATATCTGATCCAGCAGATACAGTATCTCCATCATCCTTTGAGCAGGAAAGTAATCCTAGCATAACAATCATTCCTGGAATGAGTGCTACGTTTTTAAATCGTTTCATTTTTATTCAGCTTGTTTAAAATATTGTTGCAATAATGTGGAGACTCTACAAGGCTTCAAAATACAAATTTGTGGCTGACAGAATTAGTTTGTGAATGACAGTTTTCAGACTTAAAATAAAAAAACACCTGTCCTGGACAGGTGCTTGCTCGATTGTATCGGAGCTGCCTTAGTTACTTTTTTTGAAACAGGTTCTTAGTAAAAGTATTAGCTATGAAATAACGTTGTTGAAAGTAACCCTCCCGAAAGAATTCGGGAGAGCACCCTCAGGCTACCTCTGGTCTCCAAAGCTGAACGAGTAGCCGAGAATCTTTGGAAACATCAATTTATTTCAATCAGCCTTTCTCTATTGGGGTAAGTCAACGTACGACACTCGTAGCATTCCTGTCATGGACATCAACTTGGCCAAACCTTTTCTTTTATCATTTGGGTCTTCTACAGGTATGAAGTCATAGATGACTATTTTACCCGGAATGTTTGAAGGAATAACTCGGGTATTTATGGCTTTGGCTCTATAGTCATACGGATCGTCGGAACGTTTCTGAACAAATTCGTTTGCAACATTATTCTTATTTCCCTTTTTCGCAAGTTTTCCCAGGCCTCCAAGTTTACCCATCATCCCATCCATAATCCCGCGTACGTATCTTAGTTCTGAACTGGTTATCTCAACCGAAACCGTATCAAGTGTGGCTGAATTCAATTTAGTGAAATACAGCAGCTCTTTGATTTGAGGCTCGTACTTAAGTACACTTACAAGGTATTTATCCTCTCCTTGTTCCATGGTGAAACGATACGGGAAGTACCCCTGGTTATTCAAAATGTTCGCTACGTTCAATATTTCCTTTTGTCCCTTGTATGGTGCCTCGTCCTTTTCAGTCGACGATTTGATTACAGTAATACACTCGGCTTCATTGAGTTTTCTAATTCCTGTGAACTCGGCATTCGAAGAAAAGTCCATTAGTGCATAGTCTGCAACTGTTATAGCAATATCTGTATTACCACTGGTCAGGCCTCCTATCTTAGCCATCGTACTTTTCTTCTCTCCTGCCATAGAAGCTAGGCCTTCTCGATAGTTCTCACCTACCAGCGTAAATGAACCATCATCATTTACCACTATGTCATGCATAAATGTTCGAGTGGCTCCACCAAAGATGCCTGCCGTATTGTCCTTCAAAAGCTTCTTTACTTCTTTCCAATCAACAAAAGTGAATTTAGGAGTTCCATCTGTGCTTATGGTCGAAGCAAAAAAACCATTAGACCCCTCACCTTGCGCTTTGTTTCCGTAGAAAAACATTCCACCAGTAATTACACCCCCGCCTTTTGCAGGTTTAATAAATGTCGCAAATCCGGAAGCTTTACTTTCCTCATTCTTAAGTTGAACTTTAAATTTCTCCGCACCAGTTTCAATATCATATGCAGCAAGGTGATATTCGAAGTAATCAGAAAAATCGGGAGTTAGAAACTCCAACACGTACATCTGATTATCAGCTATAAAGAAATCCACTGGATACAATTTCTTTTTATCAGGAATGACGACCGTTGAGTATTTCATCTCAAGATTACTATCGTAACGCTCAACACTGTATCCTACCTTCTTTTCTTTGAGATAGTTTATAACTACAAAATCAGAATCTCCATGAGGCAGGATTACTGCTGGCTTTGCCAAAAGCCTTCTCAACACTTTGTCAAAATTTTTAGTAGCTATCACATTGCCTTCTCTATCGACAGTGGTTAGCGTTCTAGTACGCTTAATGTTACTACTTGAAATGAGCATGAATTTGTCTCCATTGTAAGCCACATTTTCTACAGTCTCCGTCTCCCTTACAGGCACTCTGAAGTCTGAAGTAACTTTCAAATCATTGTCTAGTAATGAAAGGTGGACCTTTTGGTATGCTCTCTTCCCTTCTATTACGGTTTCCATGTATTGTACATAGTATCCGCTAGTACCGATATTTCGTAGACCCTTAAATCCCGTCTTCCCGACACCTTCCAGATCGATCGATTGAGAAAATCCTTGTGTAATTAAGAGCAGGACTAGCAGTAAGCCAGTGCCCTGTCTTCGAAGTTGTTGTAATCTTTTTGTTTTAGTTGTGTACGTGTGATTTTTCATGGGTAAGTCAGCTTTAGTTTATTATTACCTAAAGAGACTTAATGGTTTAGCACTATAAAAGAGGTGCTTTGTGAGCTATAGGTTTAGGTTTGTGAACAACCTTATTCTTTTGTGGAGCTATGGTTTAAGATAACTTTTTCTATGAATTTATCAGCGGCATACTCCATGTAGCTAAAATCTTTCTTATCTGTAAATCCGACATGCCCTCCCTTTTTCGGCATTTCAAGATGAACCAGACTACTCTTTCTTGCAAGCTCAATCGGATAACATTTTGCGCCCAACATTGGATCATTCTCCGCATTCACAATAAGCAATGGAACCGTGATTTTATCCAAGAACTGATCGCTGGTAATTTTCTCATAGAAGTCGTCAGCATCTTTGTAGCCTGGAAACAAATTGAGAGTGAATCTTTCGTCAAATTGAGGGAATGTGTTGACTTGATCGATACCAGAAATATCTAATTCCATGATTTTTGACTTTTCAACAATTTTTCCTTTTAGTTTCTTAATAAATCTTCGTTCATACTTCCGATTCCCTTTCATCCCCAACTGTTCTGCGCTGTCTTTTACATTGCAAGGAACAGAGAAAGAAATAGCTCCCTTTATCCTGGCATCTACCGTTCGCTCACCAAGGTACTTCTGCTGCATTCCGCCACCCATCGAGTAGCCCATCAGCACCACTTCCTCATACCCATCTCCAAGTCCCCGTTCAATGACCTTGGCAATGTCCTCAGTGGCCCCGTGATGATAGAATCGTGGCAGTCGGTTCATTTCACCGCTACAACTTCTGTTGTTCCATGCTAGAATATCCCACCCCTTTTTCGAGAAATATTTTGCAGGTCGTTGAATGTAATGCCTGTGAGAACTTCCCTCAAGTCCGTGACTAAGAACAAGTAATCTCTTGTTTCCATTCTTGATCCAATCAATATCTAAAAAATCTCCATCGTTGAGCTCGAGTCGCTCCCGTTCATACCTGATCCCTTCTACTTTATAAAAAAGAGAGGGAATTATTGTCTCCATATGAGCATTAAAAAAATACCATGGTCTATTGTTATAAAATGAATCTTGAATCGGCATTGTCGGCTCAATTTTTGCTTACTAAAAAGCTTTAATATTGCGACCAAATTAAGTTACTGAGTGAAATTAAGGACTACATTCTCGATACTTATTGTAACATTTTTCTTCTCTACTAAAGGTCAGACCATTTCAATCAAAGATGAAGCATCAAACAAACCGATTTCGGATGTTTTCATCTACCATGAAAATAAGTCAAACCTGGCGTACTCCGATGAAAATGGTCAGGCTGATATTTCAAAATTTCCAAGCGGCTTACTTTTTGTACAGCATCCCTCCTACTACCAAAAGTCTCTGGCGTATGTGGGTTCTGGAATAGAG
>JBDWQX010000024.1:0-12507 GCA_039986395.1 Cyclobacteriaceae bacterium | reverse complement strand
TGGTTACTTGCTCTTAATCCAGCGTTGAGTAAACTGCTGATCACCTAGGGAAATTTCCACTAGGTAGATGCCTGGTTTCGCATTGGTCATATCAAGCTTATCCACCCATTGATCACTATTTTTCTCACTTTCGAACATGTGGAAAACCTTTCCAGACAAATCTGAAATCTTAACACTCATGGTTCCCCTCAGCTGGTTGTCCAGATTGATCGCCAGCTTGTCGCTGCCCGGATTCGGATATACTCCCAGGGTACTTGAAATCTCATCACGTACACCTAGTGCTTTATTTACAGTTAACACAAGGGCTTGTTCGAAGGACTCCTTCCCATCATCTGCAGAGATGTAAATATTTAGTACAGGTGTTTCACTAAAGTTCACATTGCCAATAAGGATCAAACGCCCTTGACTAATTACGAACAGGTCGTTCTGAGCGTCATTTGTTCCGTTTCCTTCTGCTAGTGACAAATCATGTACGTCTTCAGCATTCGGATCGGTCACAGATACAGATGCCACTATGGTTCCTGGGAGTGCCTCCTCATCCAACGAGGAATTTGATAGCGTAATAGCCGTTGGGCCTTGATTAGCATTATTCACCTCAAGGACAATGGCCTGCTGATAGGTTTGATGTCCATCGTAAACGGATAGATATATAAAAAGCTGTGGCGTTTCCTCAAACCTCACATCCTTGCTAACACGTAAGCTATTCCCATTTAGAGAAAAGAAACTGTTATGTAAGTCATTGGATCCATCACCGGTGATCAGAGAGATTACATGCGTATCATTCAGATTCAGATCATCAATGGTGATGGTGGCAATTTCAGTATCCAGCGGCAAGTGTTCATCAAAGGATGTTGATGATAGATTAATCGCTGTTGGTGCTACATTATCGTTCTTAAACACAAACAGTACATGATCATTTTCTTCTTCCCGATAGGCCTGTCTCATGACAATATCCAAATCATCGTCACCATCCACATCCATCAATCTTATTTGATCCGCATCGACATCTGAGATCGTTTGAACCTGTGCGAAAGTTCCTGAACCATCGTTTGTTCTAATATCAATGTCATAATTGTCTTGACCATCCCCATCGTCTTCGTACGATCCCGTAACAATATCCACGGATCCGTCTCCATCAATATCTCCCAAAGCAATTGCTGTCAGTTGAGTGCCTGAAATGGACTGATTCACAGTAAATGAGCCCGATCCATTGTTTACGTAAATGTCTATTACTTTCTCCAGACCTGAGCTTGCATCTCTTATTGAAATAATATCATCAACTCCATCACCATTTACATCCCCTGCTATTCCGTAGCTAAAGCCATAGTCATTGGCCGTAATTGCACTGGTGTACGAGTAGGAGAAACCTGAAGCACTTCCAGGGAATATCACATCATCATCATCTGATGTAGTAACAAGTAAATCAGCAAAACCATTTCCAGTAAAGTCGCCAACGGACATATTTTCAAAATCTCCTGAAACTAAGCTTGCCGGAATGTTACTTTCGTCATACATCAGCATGTATTGTTCTGAATTGAAGTCTCCCTCATCTATTTCAAAAGTTTGAACGCCGATGTAATCGTACTTACCTGGGAAATTCTCAAAATGAACCACAACCTCCAGTAGTCCATCGTTATCAATATCTCCAACAATTATTTGCTCAACTTCATCAAAAAAAGCAACCAGGTCACTATTGCTGAAGTCACCCTCCTCATTTCTTGCAATTCGAAGCTCTCCGTTAGCAAAGTGTAGGACATCTAAGTCGCCATCATTGTCAAAATCTACAAATGCCGTCTTATCTCCAACTGGCAGGCCACTCATTGGCTCATTCGAGAAACTCCCTCCATTCTGCTGCAATATGCTATTGTCGCTACCAGAAAAAGACGACCTGAATAAATCTGCATCACCGTCCATGTCGTAATCACCTGGCTCAAAAACTCTGGCATCATGAGCTCCGAAAGTCTTTATGGGGTTATCATCGAAAATACCATGCCCTTCCTCTGCCAGATTATTAATTTTTAAATCGCCGCTCTCAATTCGCGAATTGCCCTGATTATCTTCTACTTCGATCTCAACAAACAAGTCGCTTCCAAGTTCTTCCCAGTCCAGTTCACTATTTAGAGTAATATTTCCAGAGGCATCCATTAAAAACAGGTCATTGTCATTTTCTCCATCCGCAAAACTGATAGATGTCACCGCATCTCCATTAGGATCTTCAGCTGAAACCTTGCCTAAAACTGTACCAATCGCGGTGTTCTCATCAATGATAGATCTACCTGAAAATCCAGTTAAATATGGCGCAATGTTGGTGTTTTCCAAGACCTGTCTGTACTCTCCTCCCGAAACAACCATATCCAGATCATCATCACCATCTACGTCACCGAGAACAAGACCTCTAAAGGACGCATACTCATCTTCTTCCGAAACAGGAAAATTCTGCGCCAAGTCAAAATAGTTTGAACCGTCATTAAGGTAGGTGACTACCTGCTCTCCCCCAGAACCCTGATTTGTGACAAATGCTACATCGAGCGTCCCGTCTGCATCAACATCTCCCACGGCTAAATCACTACCGTCGATCATGTATGGGATTGATGTGTTAGATGAGATGAAGCTGCCATCGCCTTCTCCTCCCAATAACTGTAGGTTGTCGCTTGTGGCAATCATTAGGTCCAGATCACCATCCCCATCAAAATCGGCTACATCTAGCTTTCTCGTATTGCTATTATAAAAGGATGAAGTCTGCACAAAACTTCCGCCGCTGTTTGAATAAATGTACGTGTTGTTTGAAACTCTGAAGACAACTTCTACATTACCATCTCTGTCAAAATCACCCACCTCGACCTCATCACTAGAAGCGGGAAGTTCTATTCCATATGAAAACGTTCTGTCTCCATCGTTGTACCAAATCTCTCCTCCGTTCGAACCAGCAGTAGCCAGATCCATATCACCATCCTTATCAAAATCAGCGACAGCAATATCGTGCAAAGTAGCACCGAAAGTGCCAAGCCTATCACCGTATGAGTCCGAGAAATCGCCAGCTCCATCGTTGAGATAAACGTAGACATCCGTGCTATTATTTGTTATAAGATCAAGGTCTCCATCGTTGTCAAAATCAGAAAGAAGGACATTGTCTCCATATGCAATGAATGCACCAGAGCTCTGCGTTAAATCTGTCTGCAGGTAGATGTTGTGATTTCCCCCTGATCTTTTATAGATAAGATCATCATCGCCATCACCATCGATATCTGCCATTACAGGAGACTGCATTTGGGCATTTTCAACAGCCGCAGCTGTCACATCAAATGTTCCCTGCCCCATCTCTGCCGAATTCTGCAGGTAAAGCTCAAATTCAAATTCTCTGGTAATCCCAGATGCAGTTCCGGCTAGCAGAATTCGATACGTGGATTGCGATTCGAAATCCAGGTCTGTCCCTCCAACCAAAAATCGAGCTGTGCTTCCACTCCCCGCAATCGTAAATCGTGCATTGTCGGCATCATTTGTTCCATCTCCAATGGCAAAACTGAAAACTGTTCCGCCATCCGTATCGGCAATGTCGTTGCCATCACGATCATAGGCGATCAGCGCCGCAAGATGCGTGGCTGCAAAAGCTCGTCGTTCAGTGAAATTATCCAGAGTAATCACAATCTTTTGCGGACCGGAAACATCTAAGTAAGCATAATTTGTATTCGAATTTTCAGTGACCAGATCAAGGTTACCGTCACCATCTAAATCACCAAGACCTATCAGGTCAAAATCCTCAGTAGCATCACCAACATTTGATGCTAAATTTCCATTGGTATCACTTAGGTCTGTACCGTCAAATCTGAACAACTTATTATAACCTCCACCAACCAAAATCAGGTCGTCATCTCCGTCATTATCAAAATCAGATACAGCAGCATCTGAGATGGCTCCAGATGACGAATGCGTGTCCACATTGACATCAGTAAAAGTGAACGGTGTGGTTTGAAATTCGTTTCTACTGACGTTCCCATACCCGAATTCATGGAAGAAAATATCCAAATCCCCATCTCCATCCATGTCTAACACTTCGATTCCCTCGAAACTATTATTTGATTCGCTATAGGCAATAACTGGAGTTTCAAATTCCGGGATCGCAGCCTTGCCTGCCGTATTTTCTAATACACTAATTCTTCCATAGACTGGGGAAACTCCATACTCACCTACATGTATCAGGTCCATATCCCCATCGTTGTCCAAGTCAGCGAACTCTAGATTCGTGACATTGCCGTCGGTTAGGTAGATGTTTGTACCATAGTCCGCAAACTCACCCCCAGTATTAACAAGTACATTGAAGTAGTTTGATCCACTCGTCATAACTACGTCTAGATCACCATCGGAATCCCAATCTACAAGGTCAACATGACTGCTAGTGCCTGAAGTTCCTATGTAGTTTGAAGCTGTGAAATTTCCATCACCATCATTGATAGCCTTGTGAATGTAAGTGCCATCACTGGCGGAAGTGAAGATCACATCCATATCCATGTCCCCGTCCAAATCACCCACCAGAACATTCCTCTCCATATAGTCAAATGCTACAGGATTGCTGCTTGTAAAGCCATTGTCAATGTCACCATTAAGTATTTCTCCACCACTGTTGGTTGCAATAACAATTTCCAATTCTGGATCGCCGTCTATATTAACCGCTTTAAAATCACGTGTGACAGCTGGGAAGGGGATAGCCACCCCTGTCTTCCTAAAGTACATCCCTTGCGTCTGAGCTTCCGCAGTGTTGGGTAGAATTGCACCTGCAGCAACTGTTCCCGCTACTGCGGCACCTTTCATTGAAACGCTCATACCTTCCAGTCTGGCCCTGAATTTTTCAACCCGTGAAATAAGTGCATTTTTTCTCCTTCGATTAAGGTCGTCGAAGGTTCCGTTCGAAATACTTCTTTCGAGACGTGCTTTGAATTTAAGATAATTTGACCTAGTCCGCGAGAGCAGCTGATTTGGGTGGCTCATGAATAATTCAGTTCAGTGGTATAAAAAATGGCTAGCTAAATTTAGTCAAACGAGTCGAATTTTAATAGAGATTTTACAACTATATCTTCGTATTGTCCTGTTTTCCTAAACTGGAGCACTGCCTGCTTAAATGCCTTCTCTAAAAATCTCATCTGCAATTCCGAATCAAAGAGTGGGTTCCGCTCGACAAGGGGCAGTTTGCATGTGACTTTCGTCAATTCTTTACCATCTGTTGCATGTTCAACAGCACGATCAATGTACGCTTGTTGAGTTTCCGCAACCAGCTCATCCAACCCAGCATAATGGAGCATGCTGGAGCACAATTTACTGTTGTGATCGTTTCCTTTTAAGGTCAAGATTGGCTTTCCCAGTCGCAAAATTTCGATGGCCGTAAAGTGTGCATTGTACCTAAAATTATCTAGAAAAAGGTCTGCATGCTTGAAGCGTTCCCAATGTTGTTCGGCTGGCAATGGTTTGGCGAAAACAATTCTTTCGGGCTCAACTGACTGTGCATTGGCATTTTCAATGATGAACCGTCTAGTCGTTTCCGACCCTCCATCGTACAGCCAAAGGATCGCATTTGGTGTCCTTTTAAGAATCTTCATCCAGCTTTCAAAAGTTCTAGGGTCTATCTTCTTGGGATGATTAAAAGAGGCATAGATAAACGTATCGCTTGGTAAACTGTGATCAGATTTGCTCGAGGCAGGTAGCGTCATTTTAGGCAGCTTACAGTTCAACAGCAGAGATACAGGGAGTGTTATCATCTTTTCAGAAAAAAAAGACCGCAACTGAGTATCCATCATGTGCTCGTCAGAGAAGGCATAGTTGACAAAGGCAGCACCAGTTGTTTGATGTGATCCTATCAATATCATTTGAATGGGCGCGGGACGGAGTGCCAGAACGTCCATTTTCATGAATGCATTGTAACCAGCCAAAGAGACCAAAATATCAATGCCCGTTCTATTGATCAAGTTGGCAATTTCCAAAGAACCAAGCTTCGAAACATCGTGATAGTAATCCACAGAATCCTGGATTTCATTGTTTACAGTGTCGCCAGTATGCACTAGAGAAAATGCATGTACTTCGAATTCTGAACTAGTATGATGTGCAAACAAGGTTCGAACAAGGTAGCCGCCTGGGTGCTGCTTAAAATTTGGAGAGTAGTATCCAATCTTTATTTTTCCTGGACTCAAAGAATGATCATACGAAACTGTGGGATACCTGCTTGCAGTCTGAGTTGCAATTCCATTAGCAAATTTTTCTGCTATCCCTTTGTAAATAGAGTTTTCAATGTCAGAAAACCTTAGATCGTAGGGGACAATTTCAAAAGCTGGACTAACATCATCAACATAGGAAGTAATAATCTCTTGCAAATCCACCTGATCTTTCTCAAACTCCGACCAGTCATTCACTCGCTGTCGCAACAGAATTTGCTGATACCGCAGACCCTTCACGAAAGGTCCCTGACCAACTTCCAATCCCTTTTCACAAAGACGCAACGCTTCCTCCTCATGTCCGTGCCCTGCTGCGAGAAGACGCACCATGTTATACCAAGCAATGCCTAGCGTCGAATCAACAGTAACTGCTTTCTGGTAGTGACGAATGGACTTATCTAGTTCACCTAATTTCTCATAAAGCCCTGCAAGGTTGTTATAGCCCATTGCATCTTCTGGATAATACCTGATAAACTCCTGATAGTAGGTCGCCGCTTCATCATAATGCTTTGTGTTTTGATAAATGTTCGCAAGATTATTGAGCGCTCCCTTGTGCTTTGGGTTTTGCACCAGACACTTTTTGTAGTTAGCAGCAGCTTCGTCTGCTCTTCCAACTTGAGTGAGGGCCCTGGCACAATGAAACAACGCCTTCTCATTCTTAATCACATCCAACCCTACCGATTCAAATAGTTCAAGGGCTTCTGTTGGCTTCCCTCCTTGGCTCCTGACTATACCAAGGTGAACTTTCAATTGCGGGTTTCCTGTTTTCTCTATCCCCTCTTCCAGGATTTGCTCAGCATCATTAAACTGTTCCATCCTAACGTAGGTAGTGGCCGTCTGAGTGAGGAAATTCAGTCCTTCGGGCTTAGTTTTTAGACCGTTTCTGTACTCTTCTATAGCTTTTTCAAAGTTGCCTTCCTGATAATGCGATTGCCCTAGCATAAACCTGCTTTGCAAGTGATTGGGGTTTAGCTTTAGAATCTCTTGATAGAGTTTTCGAGCTTCACTTAATTTCCCTGATTCGTGAAGATTTAGAGCAGTTTTGTAGTAGGTAGTTAGATTTACCTTGACCATTTACGTCTTCTTTTCAGCGGCGGAATCGTATGCCGATTCTAAGTCGTTTTGCTTTGGAGGCTCCTGCCAGAAAATCCTATTTGGTGTTATTATGGCTCTGGAATGCATGTCCGCCATTGTGTTCAGAATATTGGGTCGGACAACGCCAGGTAGAATATGCACATCGTAGAGTTCCTTTACAACGTTTTGATACTCTAGATGGGCTTCCACTTTTTTAGTGCGCAGATTTACTATTGCCACACCAGCAATGGGATTTTTGGAGGCAATGGGCATTTTTCCAAAATCCTTGCTGTCTTCCCGGATTTTAGACAATCCGATAAATAGGTAGTTCTGATAAAAGGACATTCCTCTGGCAAAGCCCGGGACATCACAGATTTTTTCATTTGACTTTGATGGCGCATGGTATTTCCACAATTCTCCTACGGCAGATTGCAAATAGAAAACATCTTCTCCAACAAGCCTTGGACTATGCGGCATTGCAAGGCCCTCAAGCAAAATCTCATTGGTGTCAACATCCATGAGAATGCCTCCGTTGATTTTGTTTTCTCTCCAGCCACCTGGCTCGTCAGATTTTCCAAGCGCGGTAACATACTTTGGAACACCATCCTTCAACGTCATTCCGTTAAGGTGACATCTATCTCCTGGTTTTAGCTCGCTGATGAAATTTGGCTTCCATTTTGGAGCGAAACTATACCTGGGGTCTAATTGGGCAATACATGAGAACTGAGTGATTACTGCCCACAACCCTCCTTTCCCATACGAGATATCGTGCGTGTCCACCGATCCAGTGTACCAAGAGGACCTTGGTAAATAGAGCGCATCGTATACATTCGGTTTACTGGGATACGACCTTCCTGCATTGTTTGATCGGTGTGTCAGAATAATCTCTGACAAACATGCAATGGCCAGGTGTTTATCAGAAGAGGCTACACCCATAGGTTTCTTAAAGTTACGTGGCAGTTGAATCATTTTAGATTCGTCCTTTGGACTAAACATCACCACTTTCCCCGTTTGATATGTGCTCAAAACCAGGCTGCTCTTCAGTGCATGCAGAATTTTTGCAAAAGAGGCTGTATGAACGTAGTTGAAAGGGTTTTCTTTGGTTACTTCTTCTGAATCGTTCGGCTTTGGTTCATTCATGTTAGGATGATTATAAAGTGAATTTAAAATCTTTTTTTCACAGGAAGTAAATAAGAAATAAATCGGATATTGCTAATATTAGTTATGAACGAAAAGTTAAAAGTCGACTTTGTCTGGAAAAAAGTGCCAAAAAAAGTAGAGAGCGAGGTGATTGATTTTTGGATTAGTACCGCAGCAATCACAAGCAGGGAAAAGGCGACCAAAAGAGTTAAAGAACTAGTTGGTACCTGCAGGGATGAAAACGGCCACCTTGTTGCAGTATCTACCCACGTAAAATATTTTTACCCACCCCTTCAAAACCACTTTCATCTCTCCAGAACGTTCGTCAAAGAAGGCCATCGGCAATTGGGTGTAATGAAGCAAATTTTCCAGATGGTATGGTCAAATTTCAACGAAAAGCAACTCTATAAAGAAGAAGGTATTGTTGGCGTTTTAGCTGTAATGGAAAATGAGCACTTGAATAAAAGTTCGAAACCTATTTGGGACGACCTTGCCAATGGTGTTCTGGTGGGATTTGACAGCAGAGGCTTTCAAATTAGAGTTGGCTACTTTGAGGGAGCCGAACTTTCACTTCCAAAACGGAATCAAGGAGCTCCTTCTTGAGTAATGTGGTGGGCTTTGATCCAGTCGAATTTGTTAAATTCCAATAATTCAGTTTCTTTCTCATCATAGAAAATTTCCTCTACAACTACGAAATGTCTGTGTTTGTCCTCTCCCACATATCCCAGTAAGAAGTACTCCCATTCGTTACCATCCCATGGGAACTTGAGGAAGTGAACCGAGATGATGTCTTTGCCCCCACCGTACTCCTTGATAAGATAGTCTCGCTGTTGCGCATCAGAAACATAATGCGCTTTCATATTCCACAATTCGTCCTTTTTAGAGCAGTAGGCATGGAGGTTTATCTCTCCAGTGACCTTGGAATCATCGGCTTTTGCCTGCTTGATTTTGAAATGATCAAATGAGTGTACCTGCGGAGCGCTAACGTAATAACCCGAGTAGGCTTGACTAAAAGCTACTAAAGTGGCTAAGCTTAGCATCAATGTGGCGACAATCTTTTTCATAATAAAGTGTTTTTAAATCCTTAAAAAACAGATAGTTACGGCACAATTCTAAAGCTTTAGTACTATATCAGTCAAATAAAATCGATAAGTAGATTGTATTCCTTCGATAAATCAAAAAAATAGGCATACGAAGCAAAATCACGTTATGCATTTCAGCTAAGGAACTTAATTCTTATTTTCACTCTTTAACTGGACTTAAAACAGACCAAAAATGAAATTTGGAACCAAAGCACTTCATGCTGGCATTGAGCCAGACCCATCAACAGGAGCGATTATGACTCCTATTTTTCAAACTTCCACTTTCGTTCAAGATGGGCCTGGTGTACATAAAGGGTTTTCGTATGCTAGAGCACACAATCCTACGCGAAGTGTATTGGAAAGGAATTTAGCTGCTCTTGAAAACGGCAAATTTGGAAGAGTATTTTCATCAGGAATGAGTGCAACAGAGACCGTCATCAAAATGCTAAGACCTGGCGATGAAGTGGTCAGCACGGGAGACATTTATGGTGGTAGCTTCAGGCTTTTTACACAATTGTATGAGGAGTTCGGTATCAAATTTTCATTCGTAGATATGCGAGATATTGCCAACGTAGAAGCTGCAATGACAGATAAAACCAAACTAGTTTGGGTGGAGACTCCGACCAACCCTATGTTGAATATCATTGACATCGAGGCGGTAGCAGCAGTGGCACACAAATACGGAGCAAAGGTTGCAGTGGACAATACGTTTGCCTCTCCATATCTTCAAAATCCGCTGGATCAAGGTGCCGATATCGTTATGCATTCTGTGACTAAGTACATAGCTGGTCACTCAGATGTTATCATGGGATTTCTAGCCACCAACGATCAGGATTTGGACGAGAAGATCGCCTTCATCCAGAATTCCGCTGGTGCTGTCCCTGGACCACAAGATTGTTTCCTTGTTATCAGAGGGATCAAAACACTTCACGTTAGAATGCAAAGGCATTGCGAAAACGGGGAAAAAATTGCACATCACCTAAGAAATCATCCAAAGGTTGACAAAGTCTACTGGCCTGGATTTGAAGATCATCCTAACCACGACATTGCCAAGAAGCAGATGAATGGTTTCGGAGGAATGATGTCCTTCGTCCTAAAGGAAGACACCCTCGAACAAGCAGAAGCAACTTTGAGTGCTTTCAAGCTCTTTAGCTTGGCTGAATCCTTAGGAGGTGTGGAATCGCTTGTTGGCCATCCAGCAGGCATGACCCATGCAAGTATTCCAAAGGAAAAAAGAATTGTTGCTGGACTAGTGGATTCCATGATCAGACTAAGCGTCGGAATTGAGGATATTGAAGATTTGATCGCCGATCTAGATCAGGCGATTGGCTAGGACTGTTCAGCTACTATTTGCTTACTCTTTGTAGAAATCCAACTCTCAAGAAGACTTAGCACCTTCTGTTTTTCCAAATCATTGTGAGGCTCATGAAACACGCCATCAAATGCATGAAATTCTATCTTTTCTGATTTTTCAGCGGTCCTCTTGGTAGCAGAAAAACTAATGATTTGATCAGAATCACCGTGGTACACCAGGCCTGGCAGCTTTGTGTCTTCAGCCTTTTGCTGTACGTAACTTCCGGCCTTCACCGTTTCACTAAAAAATTTCGCTGATACTTTGTTATGAACGAGTGGGTCCGAGACATACTCTTTTACCAACTCTTCGTCCTTGCTTAGATGTGTAGTATCCAGCTCGCTAGCCAGGGTCAATCGCGGAAAGACAGAAGCCATGTACTCTCCCATCTTAACTTTCCACTTTGGCGGCTCAAAAGCCAGGGCAAGCCACGGCGAGGAAGCTATAAATCCAGTGAGCTCCGTGACTGGCTTCTTCAAAACATAAGTAAGTGTAACACATCCACCGAAGCTGTGACCAAATAAAAACATCGGGATATCCAGAAAATTCACGCGTGTAAACTTCAAAGATTCTTCAACATCGTCAAGGACTGTGTCCATCGATGGCATATGTCCTCTGCTTCCCTCCGATTTGCCGTGGCCTCTAAAATCGAATCCAACGCTGGCAATGCCTTTTTCACTCAAATAATCAACCACATGTTCATATCTTCCGATATGCTCACCATGACCATGAAGCAGACAAACTACTGCCTTCGGGTTCTCTGGTTTCCTAATTATATAATATAATTTTAGACCGTCGCTGGATTGGATATAATTGCTTTCTGAATCTTCGATCATTTCTAGTCAGCAAATTAGATAATTAAAGAGATCAGTGGAACGTTTACTTGATTATGCGTAAGATTTTTGAAGCCGTTATTTTTTCTCTTCCGTTCCAACTGGCCTTTCTCCATATCAGAAAGAATCTAGCACTGCTTGCATTATGGGCGATAATTATTGCTGCATTTTCTGGAGGGCTTGGTAAGGTCTACGGCATTCAATACTTATTTCTGGATCCTGAGTATCAGGGACAAGTCAATTTTTGGAGTTTCTTCTGGGTGGGCATGGCCTTCGGAAACCTAGTGATGGCTTTTCACATCACCAGCTATATTCTCGATGGTCATCGATTCAGATTTATTGCCGTTTTGCAAAGACCCTTTGCAAAGTTCTCACTTAACAATAGCATTATCCCGTTGGTGGTACTCTTCGCTTACCTATTTACCATGATTTCGTTTCAGGTGGAAAATGAGTTCGCCAGCAAAACCGATATCATTCTTTACGTCTTGGGTTTGATTCTTGGTATTAATGCATTGATGCTTTTGATGTTCTTGTATTTCCGATTTACCAATAAAGACATCTTTCGATACGTGGCAAGTACCGTAGATCGGCAACTTCGGAAAAGCGCGATCAGCCGTCAGGTAATGATGGACAAATTCAAGGAAACCAAACAAGACAAATACCATGTGAAATCATACATAGATTTTAAACTACGCATAAGATCTACGGAACCTATGGTCAATTTCAGCAACAGAGAAGCAGTACTCAAAGTATTCGATCAAAATCACTTCAACTCGGTGCTTGTTGAACTGATCTTCATTGGTGTTATACTCCTCCTTGGCCTTTTCCTC
>JBDWQX010000023.1:0-7729 GCA_039986395.1 Cyclobacteriaceae bacterium | reverse complement strand
CTCAGAATCATCAAAAGTGATGTCAAGGGCAAACGGAATTGCCACCAAATAAATATCAGCAGCCTCTGGATTTCCATCCGCACTATAGTTTACTACGAAATCCAACGCTATAATGGGCTCTTCGTCCACCAAGGGATCTTCGTCTATCGTTAAGTCCGCCTTAATCGAAGTTGGTAATTCATCACCATCAATCTCAATGACAGTAAATTCCGTCAATCGAAATTCTGCATTATTGGTAGTTGAGCCTTCTGTTGGAAATGCAAGAACAAGGTATTCAGAGTCTTCCGTTTTTTCGAAGTCCTCCATATCAAAATTCCATACATAAACACCTTTATATTCTACAAAATCGGCAGGCTCCTCGTTTAGCAAACGTGCAACTCCGGTAGTAAACCCGTATGCAATACGATCAATTTGGTTTGTCACCAATGCTCGATTCTCATCCATTTGGTATGGAGATACTCTCCCAAACTTGTCGGAATTCTCAATAAGATCAATGAGCGTACGAGCTCCATTGACTCCATCTGACTGAACCAGCGTCACAACGTCATCACTTAATTCTCCAGCAACTGCATTGATTTCAGCGGAAGAATTTTTGGGATCAGTAGACTCTTCACTTGTACATGCGGCCAGAAAAATGATGGATAAAATAGGTAGATAATATTTAATTTTCATTTTGACTAGTAGTTTAAAATAGTTCAATTCTATATTTAAATAGTACCAAAAAAAATGCTACACCCCCAAGAGAGTATAGCATTTTCTTAAATTAATTTTTAGAAACTAGCTGTTCATGCTCACCAGGAACTCATCGTTATTGCTGGTTCCTTTCATTTTACTAAGAAGAAATTCCATCGCTTCGTTGCTATTCATGTCAGCCATGAACTTGCGAAGAATCCAAATTCTACTTAATTCCTCTTTACCAATAAGTAAATCTTCTCGTCTTGTACCAGACGCAGGCACATCAATCGCAGGATAAACTCGTTTGTTAGATAGTTTTCTATCAAGCTGAAGTTCCATATTTCCAGTTCCTTTGAATTCCTCAAAGATCACTTCATCCATTTTCGAACCTGTCTCTATTAATGCCGTAGCTATGATTGTTAATGATCCACCGTTCTCCACATTTCTTGCCGCTCCAAAGAATCGTTTTGGCTTGTGAAGTGCATTGGCATCAACTCCTCCTGAGAGAATTTTCCCTGATGATGGAACCACGGTATTGTGCGCTCTGGCTAGCCTGGTAATCGAATCAAGCAAGATGACCACATCGTGTCCGCATTCTACCATTCTCTTTGCCTTCTCAAGAACAATATTTGCCACCTTCACGTGCTTCTCTGCTTGCTCATCAAAAGTTGAGGCAACAACCTCCGCCTTTACTGACCTTGCCATGTCGGTTACTTCCTCAGGACGTTCGTCAATCAAAAGGATCATTAGGTAACATTCAGGATGGTTCTCAGCAATTGCATTCGCAACATTTTTCAAAAGAACAGTTTTACCTGTCTTTGGCTGAGCTACAATCATCCCTCTCTGTCCTTTTCCAATTGGAGCGAACATATCAAGAATTCGTGTGGAGTAATTATCAGGCTTCGTGCTTAGATTAAGCTTCTCCTCTGGAAATAATGGCGTTAGATATTCAAACGCAACTCTATCTCTAATTTCCTCTGTTGTCTTACCATTTACAGATTCTACCTTCAGTAAGGCAAAGTACTTTTCACCATCTTTTGGAGGTCTAATCTGACCTTTTACTGTATCTCCTGTTCTTAGGCCAAACAATTTGATCTGAGAAGGCGACACGTAAATATCATCTGGGCTGGCCAAGTAGTGGTAATCACTTGATCTAAGAAATCCGTATCCATCTTGCATGATCTCAAGAACGCCTTCGTTGGCAATCATTCCATCAAACTCCTTGATCTCCTCGTTGTACTGCTCTTTTTTCCTTCTCTTTTCCTGACGCTCAGCTTCTCTTTCCTGTCTTGCTGCATCTCTTTCTGCTTTTTCAGGATCTTCTTTCTTTTCCTCCCGCTTTTCTCCTTCCCCTTCCTTCTTGTTTTCGTTTCTGTCATCGCGCCTTTCGTCCTTCTTGTTATCCTCTCTTTTCTTATCTTCTCTGCGTGGCGGTCTCTGGTCTTTTTTTGGTGGTTTTTTATCCTGAGCTTTCTCTTCTTTAGGAGCCTCTTCAGATTTGGTCTCCGATGGTTTTTCTTCAGAATTTGGTGCAGATACGGCTCCTTCTTTGATCTTCTTGATCTCGCTTTCAGGCATGGTCGCCTGCTGATCCAGAATTTTGTATATCAAATCCTGTTTTGCGGTCTTCTTCGCATTTTTAATTCCTAACTGCTCTGCAATGTCTCGTAGTTCCGACAAAAGCATTACACTCAGATCATCCAATGTGTACATAAGTGAATAAAAGTGTGTTTAAAATTCTTTTTGAGGTAAAATTGATAGTTCTAAGCTTGTAAAAGCTGGAATTCCCGGCTGGGCTTTCCTAGGACTGTGTCGCAAGTATAGGTCATCACCCAGAATTTAGCAAATACCACCTTATTTTTAACTGACCTAGCTTTTTGTGCCTTATTGAGATGAAAATCATTTTTCTTTGCACCCTTCTGAAAAAACCGTAAGAATGCTACAGATTTCAACCATAGAAAAAGATTTTGAGAGGTGCCAAAAAGGGCTAAAAAAGAGAGGCCTAAAAGACACCAAAAATCTATTGGAAGAAATCCTGAGTAAGGATCAGAAGAGAAAAGAGATTCAGCAAAAGCTAGAAGGAATTTTGCAAAAATCAAACGCATTGGCAAAAGAGATCGGTCAGCTATTCAAAGATGGTCAGCATGAAAAGGCCAATGAATTGAAAGGTCAATCAACAGAGCTAAAGGAAGAGAGCCGGCAATTGAATGAGTCTCATCATCAGGTTGAGAGAGAACTCAAAGAGCTACTCTACAATATCCCCAACATTCCACATGATGGCGTACCCGCTGGAAATACCGAAGACGATAATGAAGTCATTAAAACGGAGGACTCGACAATTCCTGACTTAGGTTCAAATAGAAAACCTCACTGGGATTTAATTGAGGAATATAATATTGTAGACTTCGAATTGGGAAACAAAGTAGCTGGCGCCGGATTCCCCTTCTACAAAGGTCAGGGTGCTCGGTTGATTCGAGGGATGGTCAACTACTTTCTTGACAAAGCGAGTGAAGCTGGATACAAAGAAGTTCAGCCTCCAATTGTGATAAACGAAGCCTCAGGCTATGGCACAGGACAGCTTCCTGACAAGGAAGGTCAGATGTATCACATGCCGGAAAATGATCTGTATCTAATACCAACTGCCGAAGTTCCTATAACCAACATGTACCGAGATGTTATTTTGGATGAAGCATCACTACCGATAATGCACACTGGATACACTCCCTGTTTTAGAAGAGAAGCCGGTTCATGGGGTTCTCATGTACGTGGGCTAAATCGTCTACATCAGTTCGATAAAGTCGAAGTTGTGCAGGTGGTGCATCCCAGCAACTCCTATAAAACCTTAGATAAGATGGTGAGTCACGTCGAAGCTCTTGTAAAATCTCTTGGACTTCCCTATCGCATTCTACGGTTGTGTGCTGGAGACCTTGGGTTTACTGCAGCCCTCACCTATGATTTTGAAGTTTTTTCCGCCGCACAAGAAAAATGGCTCGAGGTTAGTTCTGTTTCAAATTTTGAAACCTATCAGGCAAATCGTTTGAAATTGAGAATCAAAAACAGGGAAGGCAAAAAAGAGCTGGCACATACTTTAAATGGGAGTGCTTTGGCACTTCCACGGATCATTGCTGCTATACTTGAAAACAATCAGGAAGCAGATCAAATCAACATGCCGCAGGTTTTACGACCTTACCTGGGATTCGATTCGATCAAAAAATAGCTGATACCTTCCATGTAAATCTTATCGCAACCATTCTCATTTTTCTTAACTTCAAGCTAACAAACACATTTATTAAGCTATGAAGAAATTAACCTATTTCTTGGTTGGCGTGACGCTACTTTGGTCATGTCAAACAAATCCGAAAGAGTCTGCTGCTAATCTCAATTATCCGGAGACAGCAAAAGTCGAAACTGTAGACACCTATTTTGACAACGAAGTGCCTGATCCATACAGATGGCTCGAAGATGATGCGTCTGTAGAAACAGCTAGTTGGGTGTCAGAACAAAACAAAGTCACTGGTTCATATCTGGACAATATTGATTTCAAAAGCGATGTGAAGAATCGTTTGACCGAGTTAGAAAATTATGAAAAGATCAGTGCTCCAAATAAAAATGGTGACTATTACTATTTCAGTAAGAATGACGGCCTTCAGAATCAGTCTGTTATTTATCGAGTAAAGAATTTTGGTGATGAGCCTGAAGTATTTATCGATCCCAATACCTTCTCTGACGATGGCACTACGGCACTTGGAGGAAGAAGCTTTTCAGGAGACAACAAATACCTAGCATATTCTATCTCTATTGGAGGATCTGACTGGAGAGAAATTTACGTGATGGATGTGGAAAGCAAAGAACGAACAAGCGACAAACTCATGTGGGTCAAATTTTCCGGAATGAGTTGGTACAAGGATGGTTTTTTCTATTCACGATATGATGCTCCAAGTGAGGATGATGCCTTAAAAGGAACAAATACCTTTGGTAAAATTTACTATCACAAAGTTGGAACGAGCCAAGATGATGATAAATTGATTTATGAAAATCCAGAAAATCCAGAGAACAGATTTGGAGCGGGTGTTAGCGAAGATGAACGCTTCCTATTCATTTACTCCTCCGTTAGCACAAGTGGCAATGAATTATTTGTAAAGGATCTATCAAACGAAAGCAGTGACTTCATTCCAATTCATACTGGCTTTGACAATGATCACTATATAGTTGACAATGATGGAGATGATCTGATCATTCATACAAATCTGGATGCTCCAAACAACAAATTAGTCAAGGTCAATTTCAAGAATCCCAGCTCGGAAAACTGGAAAGAACTGATACCTGAAACTGAAAATGTAATGAATGCTGGATCAGCAGGTGGGAAGATTTTCACATCCTATCTAGTTGATGCGAAAACTGCTATCAAACAATTCGACTACAATGGTAGCCTTGAGAGAGAAGTAGAGCTACCTGGCATTGGAAGTGCTTTTGGTTTCGGTGGTAATATGGAAGACGAAGAAATCTTCTATACGTTCACGTCGTTCACACAGCCAGCCTCCGTGTATACTTACAACATTGCTTCCGGAGAGTCTGGATTACACCGCAGACCTGAACTGGATTTCAACCCAGATGATTACGAAACAAAACAAATTTTCTACGAAAGTAAGGACGGTACCAAGGTTCCAATGTTCATCGTTCACAAAAAAGGACTAGATATGAATGGCAAGAATCCAGCATGGCTCTATGCCTATGGTGGTTTTAACATCAGTCTGCGACCAAGTTTCAATACCGCACGAATAGCGTGGTTGGAAAACGGTGGTGTGTTTGCTATGCCTAATATCCGAGGCGGTGGCGAGTATGGTGAAGAATGGCATGAGGCAGGAACAAAACTTAAGAAAATAAATGTCTTTAATGATTTTATTGCTGCTGGTGAATATCTGATTGATGAAGGCTATACCTCAAGTGAATACCTGGCCATTCAAGGAGGCTCCAATGGCGGACTCCTAATTGGTGCGACAATCAACATGAGACCAGATCTTGCTAAAGTGGCATTTCCGATGGTTGGTGTGATGGACATGCTTCGCTATCAAAATTTCACGATTGGACGAGCATGGTCGGCAGATTATGGTACGGCAGAGGATTCGGAGGAAATGTTCCAGTACTTGAAGTCCTACTCTCCGCTTCATAATATTAAAGAAAATGGCAACTATCCTTCGGTAATGGTCACCACTGCTGATCACGATGATAGAGTTGTTCCTGCGCACTCATTTAAGTATGCAGCGACACTGCAAGAAAAGAATCCAAATAATGCAAACCCGCTACTTATTCGAGTTGAGACAAAAGCGGGACACGGTGCTGGCATGTCTACCGAAAAGAGAATTGAACTCTACAGTGACATGTATTCCTATGCATGGTACAACATGGGTGTGATTCCAGAATTTGCCAAGGAAAAAATGTAAGGATATTACCAACCAACCAAAATAGCCCCGCTTCTTTGTTGAGGTGGGGTTTTTTATTTTTGAATATGACACAAATCAGAAAAGGTATTAAGGAAGATCTCCCAAGGCTCCTAGAGCTCGTTGTCGAACTAGCTGTTTACGAAAATGCAGAGGATGAAGTCGCAAATACCGTAGCTCGCATGGAGAAAGATGGATTTGGAGAAAATCCCATCTACGGTTTTATTGTAGCTGAAGAGAATTCAGAAATCATAGGAGCGGCAATTTATTACTACAGATACTCGACCTGGAAAGGGAAAAGAATGTATCTGGAGGATCTCATTGTCACTGAGAGCAAACGAGGAGTTGGTGCAGGTAAGCTACTTTTTGAAGAAACCATTAAAATTGGTAAAGAGACCGATTGCACAGGAATGATGTGGCAAGTTCTTGACTGGAACGAGCCGGCCATCAATTTTTACAAAAAGTACAATTCCAATCTCGACGGAGAATGGATCAACTGCAATCTCAATTTTTAGACTTCTTCAAGAACTGTTCTAAAGGCTGCCATCTTGGTACCATACTTAATGATTGAGGCTTTCTGCAATTTCGTCGCTACCGTATTCAAATAGGTTTCTAACTGATCAAGACTATCGGCCATATACTGAATGGCGTAGGTAGTACCTGTCTCATCCTCAGCCTCTGACAACATTTTCATCATTCTGTGCTCTGTAAAAAAGCCAGTCTCCATCACCTCTGGGATGTGGGTTTCCTTCATCCACATTATCCATTCCTGCTCCACATCAGCATCAATATTGACAGTAACATTGTATAAAATCATAAGTTTCGATTGGTTGGATTGAAAGATGGGTAACGAAAAAACTCTACTTTTATGTCTAACAATTTCAAATAAATAAAGTTTACTCCCCTGTAGATGGGAATATATTCAATCAAAGATCTCGAACATTTATCTGGGATCAAAGCACATACGATCAGGATTTGGGAGCAACGTCATAATCTTTTTTCTCCACAGCGAACCGAAACTAATATTCGGTTTTACAGTGATGAGGATCTAAAATTGATTTTAAATATATCGCTGCTAAAAAACCACGGAGTCAAGATCAGTAAGATCGTTCAGATGAAAACTGAACAAATTCAAGAACAAGTAATCCAACTCGCAGCGGATGAATTTGTAAATGAAGATCAGGTTAACGCATTGACTGTAGCAATGATTGATAGCAACGAGGAGTTGTTCCATTCAGTCATTTCAGCGAATCAAAAAAAGATTGGGTTTGAAAAAACATTTATCGACATCATTTATCCTTTTTTTAAGAAGATAGGAATTCTATGGGTTTCAAGTTCCATTAATCCGGCGCAAGAGCATTTCATTTCTCATCTGATCAGACAACGGCTGATTGTTGAAACAGCGCAACTAGAAATGGCCTCAAACGCCGAATCCTTTCTGCTTTTTCTTCCAGAAGGAGAACTTCACGAGATCAGCCTGCTGTTTGCAAATTACGTGCTAAGGGCACGTGGGTATAAGACTATTTATCTGGGTCATGCCCCAGGCATGTTGCACCCGCGTGCCATTTTTCATCAGTCTTTCGATCATGAAGCGCGGACAAGCAGATCCGCCAATC
>JBDWQX010000022.1:0-10515 GCA_039986395.1 Cyclobacteriaceae bacterium | reverse complement strand
AATGAAAGAGGTGAAATTGAAGGCCAAGGCTGTATTGGTTGAAAGAAAAGATAAGCACACAATTGAGGTAAGGGAAACACTTTCCGAGGACCAAGCTCGAATTCGAGAACACTGGTTGAGTAGCAAGTAAAGTCTGGCAGCTGCGAAACTATTCTGGTTTAAGATGCTTCATAAACCATATAGAAGCTCAATATACCTTCTGTGGCATGTGACAAGGTATCTTTACTTTAAAACACTGATCTTTGTTAGCCCGTTTATTTAGACCTAAATAGTATGAAAGATGAGTAAGAAAACACTTTGGTTCGGTTCAGGAGCAGCCGTCTTGATCATTTTATTTTTTGTCTTTTCCGGTAGCTCATCTGAAAGTGAGAACAGCATCATAATCCTTCCAGAAGAAGGAGAATTTGTTGTGGACATTACCACCTCTGGTGCTCTTGAGGCCAAGAATTCTGTAGAGATCACAGGACCTTCAGGATTAAGGAATTACCGGATTTGGAATGTAACCATTCAGGACATTCTTGATGAGGGGACATTTGTCAAGAAGGGGCAATATGTAGCCAGACTAGACCCCTCAGAGGTCACTGGAAAAGTCAAGGATTCACAACTTGAAGTGGATCAACAACAATCGCAATACACACAAACAAAACTAGATACCACGTTGACCATGCGTGAGGCTAGAGATAATCTCGTCAATCTGGAGTACGCTGTGATAGAGCGACAATTGACGCTAGACCAGTCTCAATTCGAACCTCCTGCGACCATTCAAAAGGCTGAAATTGAGCTTGAGAAGGCAAAGAGATCCCTACAGCAAGCGGAAGAAAACTACAAAATCAAGCAGCAACAAAACGTTGCAAAAATGCAGGAGGTAACGGCTAATCTCAGGAAAGAGACGAACGACCTTGAAGGGCTACAGTCTCTTGCACGGCAGTTTACTATTACCGCGCCTGAAGATGGCATGTTAATCTATACACGCGGTTTCGATGGCAAACCTTTAAAGGCCGGCGGGCAGGTTGGAGCATGGAATCCTGTTGTTGCTACGCTCCCAGATCTTTCGAAGATGCTCTCAAAAACGTTTGTGAATGAAGTAGATATTCGTAAGGTGAAGCCAGGACAAAAAGTAGAAATTGGTTTTGATGCTTTTCCAGATAAGAAGTTAACGGGTGAAGTCATTAAGGTCGCAAACGTTGGTGAGCAGCGGCCAAACTCTGATGCGAAGGTCTTTGCAGTAGAAGTAGAGGTATTCGGTTCAGATGCCCTTTTAAAGCCAGGTATGACTACTGGAAATAGAATCATCACTAAAACAATTGAAACGGGTTTGTTCATTCCATTAGAATGTCTTCATAGCCAAAACGATTCCATCACATATGTCTTCAAAAGGAACGGACTTAAGGTCACCAAACAGGAAGTGATGGTGGGTGATGCCAATTCGGACAACATCCTGGTTTTGGGAGGCATCACGTTAGATGATAGGCTATACTTATCTGCTGTCAGTGGCATGGAGGAAGAAGAAGTTGTGCTGCTCCCGGAACTAAATGGTCTTCGAAATCAAAAAGAAGAAGAGCCCGTTCCAACACCTCAGCAACCGAGAAGAGGAAGACCTAGTCGGTAAATTGAATGATAAAAGATAGACTTCTTTCCAATCTTTTCATTGCTGTTGAAGCTGTTCTGGCAAACCGTCTGCGATCCGTTCTAACTGGTCTTGGAATCATCTTCGGAGTAGCGGCAGTAATAGCCATGCTAGCTATCGGAAATGGAGCTCAGCAAGAGATTATCGAGCAAATAAAACTGGTAGGTGTCAACAACATTATTGTCAAGCCGATTGTAGAACAGACCGAGGATAACCTAGCAGCGGAAGAAGAAGAGTCAAACGATCAGAAGAAGTTTTCTTCGGGTCTTACGCTGGATGATAAGAAGTCAATTACAGCAACCATTCCAGGAATTTCGTCCATAAGTCCGGAAATTATACTTGACACCTATATCATCAAAAACGGAATTCGTAGGTCTGCGAAATTGGTCGGTGTCGAACCCTCCTACTTTGACATTTTTAACTTTCAGCTCGCAGAAGGCAAGATGTTCACAAAAGCGCAATTGGAACGAGGAGAAGCTGTTTGTATCATTGGAAAGTCGATCAAGACCAAGTTCTTTTCCTCTGAAAACCCAATCGGAAAATCAATAAAGTGCGGATCCAAATGGATGACAGTCATCGGCGTACTTGAGGAGCGCTACATAAGCCAGGCAAGCATAAGTAAACTGGGAATTCGCGACTACAATATGGATGTTTATACTCCATTGCAAACGGTCCTGGTTCGCTTTAAGAACAGAGCAATGCTCACCGAGGAAATGATTCGATCTTCCAATAAGGGATCAGCTGGAAACATTCGGTTTTTCGGAGGTAATAATGCTGGACAAGATGACGTGGTGGTTTCCAAAAACTATCATCAATTAGATAAGCTTGTTATTCAGGTTTCTGAGACTGGAAAAATGAGCCAGACAGCTGAGGTTATTTCCAGAATGCTTGAGAGAAAACACAATGAAGTTATTGACTACGAAATAGAGATTCCAGAGCTGCTACTTAAGCAACAGCAAAGAACAAATGACATATTCAGGTATGTGTTGGGTGCCATTGCAGGTATCTCCCTGATTGTTGGTGGCATTGGTATCATGAATATCATGTTGGCCTCTGTTCTCGAACGAATCAAAGAAATTGGCTTGCGACTCTCCATCGGAGCGAAGAAATCAGATATTGTAAATCAATTCATGTTCGAATCCATCATGATTAGTGTAACAGGTGGAATCATTGGCATTTTACTAGGTACTTTTATGGCACTGGCTGTCAGTCAGTTCGCAGATATCCCAACGGTCATCACCTTCAGTTCCATTCTTATTTCATTCTTTGTTGCCACTTCGATTGGCTTGGTTTTCGGAATCGCCCCTGCTAGAAAAGCAGCTTCACAAGACCCTATTACTTGTCTTAGATATGAATAGAATTAGTTGTTTTCTCCTCACAGTATTTGTGAGTTTGGTATCTCATGCACAGATTGAATACTCCCTTGAACAGATCATCGATCTATCCCGACAGCAGTCTTCCGTTGCTAAGCAAGCGGAAACACGAAAAGAAAATCGTTTCTGGCAGTACAGGCTTTTCAAAGCCAATTACAATCCACAACTAGCTTTGAGTGGTCAGGTACCAGGATACAACAGGGATTTTTTGCAAAACAGATTGGATGACGGGACCATCTCATTTATCAGTCGGGAGCAGACCAGTTCGTCACTAAATCTTGGGCTACTGCAACCCATTGCCCTGACAGGCGGAAATGTATCGGTAAACTCGAGAGTGAGGCAGTTTGATGATATTAGTAGAGACATTACCCAGTGGAACTCCACGCTGGTAGACGTTAGATTAAATCAGCCACTTTTTGCTTTTAATCAATTGGTTTGGGATAAAAGAATTGAGCCACTTCGGTACGAAGAATCCAGAAGAGGCTATGTGGAAGAAATGGAGTTTGTTTCCAGAAGATCAGTTGAACGTTTCTTTGATTACCTAGATGCCCAGGTCAACCTTCAGATTGCAACCTTCAACCTCGCAAACAATGACACCATTTATAACATTGAACAAGGACGATATAACATAGGTACAACGTCCGAGGACAAGCTTTTGCAAGTTGAGCTGCAGCTGTTGAGATCCAGGCAAGACGTAGCTCAGGCCAACCTTGACCTGC
Source organism: Cyclobacteriaceae bacterium (assembly GCA_039986395.1). GTDB lineage: Bacteria > Bacteroidota > Bacteroidia > Cytophagales > Cyclobacteriaceae > Ekhidna. Next base: position 6,796 of record JBDWQX010000022.1, on the reverse strand, counting down.
AAAATTCCAGACTAGGACTCCGCACGTTTGTTGGGCTTAATGAAGATGATACCTTTAATCTATCCCTTCCAGAGACAATTCCGGAATTTGTAGTGCAGGAGGCAATTGCGCTCTCCTACGCCGAAGTGAATAGGGCTGATTTTATATCCTTTGAGCGGCGTAGACTTGAAGCTGACAGACAGGTGGCAGAAGCCAAAGGTCAGAGGTTCCAAATGGACTTGAATGCGTCTTTTGGTTTAAACAGTGCTGGGAACACACTCGATGAATCTTACATGGATCCCAACAATCAGCAAGCATTTAATTTGAGTCTAAACATTCCTATCATCAACTGGGGACGAAATGAAGCGCGAATGAAAACAGCGTTGGCCAACAAGAAATTAGTCGATTATGTGATTGATCAGGAAGAGCAAAATTTCGAACAAGAAGTCTTGACGCAAGTAAGGCAGCTCGATGTACTCAAATTGCAAATTGAGATTTCACAGAAGTCAGATGAGGTGGCTCAAAAGAGATACGATGTTGCTCAAAATAGGTATCTGATTGGGAAGATCGACATCACCAACCTCAATATTGCCTTGACCGAAAAGGACAATGCAAAGAGAAGCTACATTGGGGCGTTACGCACCTTCTGGATTGCCTACTACGATCTTCGAAGATTGACATTGTACGACTTTGTCGAGAATCGACTCTTGTACACTGCAGAGTAAGAACGGCGAGAAGTCTGTTACAATTTCAGCTTTCTCATTCCTTTGAAGTAGAGCCACATCATTTTTAATTTTGATCCACCCTTTTTTCTACCCATCTCCATTGCATCCCACAGCTCCTCCGGTATCGCTTCCAGCATATTAAATTCACCAGCACCTTTGAGCCATTCACCTCCATCAATTGTGATCACCTCTCCATTTACGTAAGAAGAGTAATCTGAAACGAGATAGGCAGCCAGGTTGGCTAGCTCCTGATGATCTCCTACCCTACCTAAAGGCACCTTTTTAGCAGGATCGTATTTCTTTTTTAGGTCTCCAGGTAAAAGCCTATCCCAAGCTCCCTCGGTAGGAAATGGTCCTGGGGCAATGGCATTGCATCGAATTCCATATTTAGCCCACTCCACAGCCAGAGATCGTGTCATGGCTAAAACTCCAGCCTTTGCACATGCAGAAGGCACTACATAGCCCGAACCTGTCCACGCATAGGTGGTGGTGATACTTAAAACATTGCCTGGATGTTTGTTTTCGATCCAATCTTTGCCCAATGCCAATGTAAAATTGTATGTCCCTTTCAACACGATATCTACAACCGTATCAAACGCTCGGTGGGACAGTCGCTCGGTGGGACTTATAAAGTTTCCAGCTGCATTGTTCAGGAGTACATCTACATTCCCAAATTTTTCTTTGGTTTTTGAGATCACCATTTCCACCTGCTCGTAATCTCTGACATCGCAGGCCACACACAATACTTCGTTGCCAGATTTGCTTTTGATTTCTTCTGCAGTTTTCTCAAGCACCTCCATTTTCCGGCTGGTGATCACCAAATTAGCACCTAGTTCAGAGAAATAGCTTCCCATTGATTTACCCAATCCTGTCCCGCCTCCAGTCACGATGATTGTCTTCCCTTTGAGAGAGTCTGCGCTAAGCATTCCTGATGTATGATTCATAGGAGTATTTTTTAGCAAGATATGATTTGAAAGACGGGTACAAAAAAAAAGGCTGACTTTTTAGCCAGCCTCTCCATCTAATTTGGTGAGAATAGAGCGGTAATTAACTCAAGTATAAAATTAGATGAAGAGGACACCCGTTTCAATACCCATTTTAGGGTATTTTACGACCTCCGCCACAGTTTGAAGATTATGAAGACGCAGACCGTGAAAACACCCAGTAATGCTGTAAAAAGCCCATAATTACCATAGATAAGATTCCCGATAGAGAACAAAGCGGCGTAAACAGCAATCGATCCAACAAATACGCTAATCAAACTACCGCCGAAATTTCCTGATGACTCACCTCCGAATTTTTTCCATCCAATTCCAGGTCTGATCTTTTCAACAAAACGTCTAAGGACATCCTCTTCCTCCGGCTTAGATAGAAGAGCAGTCGCGATCCATGCGATCGAGGTGATCAGCGTGGCAAGCAAAAGTTTGGTGGCAAATTCGTCCACAATTTCACTCCCTAAAGCCCCTTCAGGAACCACCAGTACCAAAACAAATGCATTGATTGTTGCTACGATCATAGCAACAATTTCTGTCCAAGCATTAATGCGCCACCAAAACCATCGCAAAAGGAAAATAGCACCTGTGCCAGCACCGGACAAAAGAAGAATGTTAAACGCCTGCGTTGCATTTTCAAGAAATGTCAATGCCATTGCTCCAGCGATCATCATAAGCAGCACCGTAGAAATTCGAGCAACTAAAACCTGTTCCGTGTCGGAAGACTCAGGTCGTAAAAAGCGCACGTAGAAGTCATTTACGACATATGAGGCTCCCCAATTTAAATGTGTGCTTATCGTCGACATGAATGCGGCAATCAAAGATGCGAGCACAATTCCTAGCCATCCTGGAGATAATAGGGTCAACATCACAGGATAGGCTATGTCTTCCCCAAGGTATTGTTGATTTATTCCAGGGAATTGCTCCTGAATGGACTGAAGGGTTGGAAACAATACAATAGAGGCAAGCGCTACAATAATCCAAGGCCATGGTCGCAATGCGTAGTGAGCAAAGTTGAAGAGCATGGTAGCACCTATGGCATGTTTTTCGTCCTTTGCTGCCAACATCCGCTGAGCGATATATCCGCCTCCGCCTGGCTCCCCGCCAGGATACCAAACGGACCACCACTGCACAGCTATCGGGATAATAAACATGGAAACCAAAACAGATGTATTGCTGAAATCAGGAATAATGTCCAGTTTATCAGCCACCGCTGGATGATTGATAAGGCCCTGCAGTCCACCTATTTCTGGCTGCGAAACAGCAATATGCGCAGCATAAATAGCACCAGTCATTGCAATGATGAACTGAAAAAAATCTGTCCAGATCACTCCCTTGATACCTCCCACAACAGAGTACGCAACAACGACCACAGATCCGATCAAAACCGTTTGCATGGGTGTAATTCCAAAGAGTATGGTTGAAATCTTGATAGCAGCTAGTGTAACCGATCCCATGATCAAGCAATTGAAGAACACACCTAAGTACAGTGCTCTAAACCCTCTAAGAAAAGATGCAGCCTTCCCTCCATACCGGAGTTCGTAAAACTCAAGATCTGTCATTACACCAGACCGTCTCCAGAGTTTTGCATAGATAAAAACGGTCACCATTCCTGTAATTAGAAATGCCCACCAAGCCCAATTTTTTGCAACACCATCTTCCCTCACAAAACCAGTGACGAGATTTGGAGTGTCAGCCGAGAAAGTGGTTGCAACCATGGAGATACCAAGCAACCACCAGGGCATCGATTTTCCAGCCAGGAAGAATTCTGTTGCACTTTTCCCAGCTGACTTTGAGGCAGCCCAGCCGATACCAAGGACAATAATGAAAAATGCAACAATAATGAGCCAGTCCGCTGTAGTTAAAATCATGAGAGCGCGTCTTTGCGGCCAAAACTACGAAAAACCACTTTAGCCATTTCAGAGAGAAAATCACAGAATATTCGAATCAAGGAGTAACCTTTTTCGAATTCCGAAGTACTCTTTCAGGTTGCAGTGCAACCCTGCAAAATCTATCTGGTCTTTTACCCAAACTCTAACCTTAAGGACATGCTTCGAAATTTCTTTATCATCACCATCCGAAATCTTAGAAAAAACAGCCTCTATTCTTCCATCAACATCGCGGGGCTATCGATCGGAATAGTCTGCAGCGTGCTCATTTTGCTATGGGTAGCTGATGAAGTTTCCTTTGATAAGTTCATTCCGAAATCGGACAAACTTTACCAAGTCTGGATGAGTTCAGATTTTGATGGAAAAGTAAATAATTGGCAATCCGTTCCTCTGCCCGTTTACGAAGCAATGAAAACAGCCGATAGCAAAATAAAAAATTCTGTTGTCACAGGCTGGGGGTCAGAACGATTGCTTTCTTATGAAGATATCAGAATTGTAAAGCCCGGCTACTATGTAAGCGAAGAGTTTCTTGACATGTTTGAGTTTCCTCTAGTTTCAGGTTCACGAGATGTCGCCCTTGATGATCCAATGTCTATTGTTCTTTCGGAGTCGCTGGCAAAAATTCTCTTTGGCGATGAGGACCCCATGGGGAAAATGGTCCGGATGGAAGACGAAGGAACCCTGCAGGTTACAGCGATAGCGAAGGATGTTCCAAAGAATTCCTCATTTCAATTCGATTATCTCGCCACTTGGAAATATCGTGAATCGGTTAATCCCTGGGTGGTTAGAAACAGGACGAATTGGGGCAATTCCTCTTTTCAGGTCTTCATTGAGTTGGATGACTCCTCGAGTGAAATTGATGTAGAGGAAGCTACCGTTGATATGATCATTAAAAATAAGGATGACAATGAAGTGATGAATTATACCTTTTTGCATCCCATGGAACGGTGGAGATTGTATTCTTCTTTTGATGATCAAGGAAAAGAAAGTGGTGGCATGAGCGACTATGTTCAACTGTTTACAATCATTGCTATGTTTATTCTCATTATCGCTTGCATCAACTTCATGAACCTGGCTACGGCCCGATCTGAAAAGAGAGCAAGAGAAGTAGGAATACGAAAAAGTCTTGGATCCAAACGAGGTGAACTTATTGCCCAATTTATTGGGGAGTCCATCATTATCACAGGTATTGCATTTGCCATTGCGGTGATTCTCACGGAGGTTGCTCTACCCTTCTACAACGAATTGGTTGACAAAAATCTTTACATAGATTACTTATCTTCAACTTTTTGGTTGGTATCACTTGGTGGTATTCTACTGGTGGGCTTTATTTCGGGGAGTTACCCTGCATTCTTCCTTTCTTCCTTTCAGCCTATTAAAACACTCAAAGGGTCCATCAAAATTGGAAAAGGAGGAACAACGCCGAGAAAAGTGCTCGTTACACTACAGTTTCTCTTTTCGATTCTTTTACTGATCAGCACTGTTGTGATCGTACAGCAAATCAATCATGTGAAGAACCGAGATCTGGGCTATCAGCAAGAAAATTTGATCTCCGTTGAAATTACAAATGACATTCGTGACAACTACGAAATACTAAAGCAGGACCTGCTTCAATCTGGTGTGGTAGGATCAGTGACGAAATCAAATAGTCAAATTACCTCAATCAACTCAAACAATTTTCTGGGTTGGCCGGGAAAACCTGAATCTCAACACGTGATTTTTACCACCATCGCGGCGGACTACGACTATGCTCAAACAATGGGAATTGATGTGCTCTATGGTAGGGATTTTCTGAAAGAATTTTCCACAGATACTGATGCTCTCGTTATTAACCGTGCAGCTCTCGACCTGATGAAATTGGAAGACCCGATTGGCACTCCATTGGATTTATGGGGTGAGAAAAGAAACCTGGTGGGCGTATTGGAGAACTCGCTAATGGGTTCGCCCTACGAGCCGGTAAAGCCCATGTTCGTTATGATCGATGATTGGGGAGGATACGTTTCGATCCGCATGAATAAAACCAATGACCTGCAAGCCTCTTTGGAAACAGTGGAAGGAATTTTTAACGAACACAACCCCGCCTATCCATTCGATTACAATTTTGCAGATGCTGAGTTTGAGCGAAAGTTCACAACGATTTCCCTTACCAAAAAGCTAGCGAGTCTTTTTGCTGTTCTTGCCTTCATAATCACTGGGTTAGGTCTCTTTGGTTTGGCTTCATTCACAGCTGAGCAACGAATCAAGGAAATAGGGATTCGAAAAGTACTCGGTGCTACAATAGCCAGCTTGGTCGGGCTTATGTCCAAAGAATTTACACGGCTCGTAATTTTGTCATTTGTGTTGGCAGCACCTCTTGCTTGGTTCTTACTGAATCAATACCTGGAACGCTACACTATCAGAATTGAGATCGCCTGGTGGATCTTTCCTGTAGTTGGTCTTACAGTCCTTTTGTTTGCCCTTGGCATTGTGTCAAATCAGGCTAGCAGAGCTGCAAAAGCAAATCCAGTTCAATCGCTGCGTAGCGAGTAGGAGTTAAACCGCGTGGCTCATGGATTGCTTCAAGTCATCTCGAAATCTGCAATCAATCACGTCACCTCGAACCCTCTTGGGTGAGAGGTCTCGTAAATCATTCACCACCTAAGCTTTAGGGGATTTCTCACTGCGTTCGAAATGACGGCTATGTTTTATAGGACTTCTCGCTGCGCTCGAAGTGACGATTGGTTTGAAGAAGCTTTTTTCTACTTGCTACTTTTCTACATTCCCAATTGAGATTTCAGTGCAGCCCACTCCTCCGTCTTAATCGCCTCATACTTAGCCAGGTGTTGGCTCAACTCAGCTGACAATTCTTCAAAGACCTTATAAGCCCCATCCGTTGGTTTAGCATCGCCTCGCTCGACACTTCTTCGCAGAGAACTTAACCTGTTGTTCAGTTTGATAGGGAAATTCAAGGGATCTTGCGGACTCTGGTTCTTTGTTTGATACAAATCATTCTCGATGACCGTAATCTTGCTCATCACTCCATCAGCAGAAGCTCTTAATTCTGGTCTTTTTTCTAACCCTTTCTTGATAGTGTTTTGAATTTCTCGTATCTCAATAACTGCCTCATTCGCTAGGCTTTCTTTCTCAATAATTTTCATGGCAAGATCAAATTGCTCCTGCAAGTCTTCTTCCGTAACTCCCTTTAGATTAGGGTTCATTAGCAACGTAAATT
>JBDWQX010000021.1:0-17089 GCA_039986395.1 Cyclobacteriaceae bacterium | reverse complement strand
GCTACTTTTTCCTTTCAATAGAATATCACCCACGTGATTACTCGAAAAATCTGAGTTAAAAATTAAGCTAGTTGCTAGTTTTTCTGATATTAAGAGGGTTTGTTTTAGTAGGTTGCATTGCTCTTGAATCCTCGCTGCTGTATTGATTGTGTCGCCATGGTATGCTATTTCCGTTTTTATTTCCCCCACTTCTGCCACCACAATTTCCCCAATATTTAGTCCTGCCTTGAACTCTGGCTGTACGCCGTATTTTTTCATGTAGTAATCTGTTTTGCCAGCCAGTTTTTCTTTGAATGCGAAAAAAGCACGCAAACAGTTTGAATTAACTAATCCGATTTTTTTTGGCCAGGTAAGCACTGCCTCATCACCAACATATTGGTAGACCTCAGCTTTGAATTTCTCTACTACATGTAAATCCTTGAAACAGTCTTGAATTAGCTTACTGTACTGAATATGACCTAGTTTCTCTGCAATCATCGTGGAGCTCTTTAGATCAAGAAACATAAATATTCGTACATCTTCCTTTGGTTGATAGAACTCACCTTTGATCATGCGCCATAAGTTACCAGGACCCAGTTTCTTGTCTATTTGCTTAAAGAGGTTGGTAATAAAGCCAACAAGAAAGAAGTAGAAGGACAGAACAAGCATTTCGCCAGATAACATGAATTCACTGTAGGTTTCCCAACTAAATTCGAGTCCTGCGATTCTTGTAAACACTCGCATGGCGAACGTCATCATTAGTAGGACAATCAAAAGATATGAAGTTGATCCAATGAGGACTACTTTGCCAAGCGAGAAATTTCTGAAAATCCTTCTTTCAAAATAGTAGTCGAGACTCCCAAAAAGAAGAGCAGAGGCGGTGGATAGTACTAGGTGCAAACGGAATCGTTGGAGTAGGGTCAGAGGCTCAAAATCCTGAATAATCTCATGTCCAAACTCTCGTATTAATCCCCAAAAAATGAAAGCAAAGTTCCAAACAATGAAGTGCCGAAGTATGTAACGCCAATATCTATTTTTCATGCTGTCATTTTAATATTACTGGTGTAAAAATGGCAATTCTTACCAACAAGTAATATTTCTTTACTTTGAACCAAAATTCCATTGAACGTTGATTTTGAAAGAACATTGAGGACCCTACCCTTTCTTACAGTATGCCTGGCGTTGCTGTCGGCGTGTGCTGACCCATCAGGAAGGAGAATTGAGGTGTTAGATCCTCCACTGATCAAGGCAGATGCAGAACCTGTACAAATGGAATTGGAGCTAACAATCATTCCGATGAGCACTTATACGGACGATCCGCTGAGGGTAGACTCCATCAATACAGACGGACCATTCAGCTATCAGATTGATAATTCTAATATTCAACTATTCGGACGGCCCAAGAAACCTTTATATGTATTAAACCTCTGGCAAAATGGCGTTGCAGAAAGCATTCTACTAAAACGTACAAAGCCGAAGCTTCATAATTTCCTATACATCGGCGATGCCAACGGCGTCAAGGTGATTGGAGATTTTAACAATTGGAAGCCGAACTTAATCCTGGACAAGAATAAGAATGGAGGAGCATTTTCAGATTACCTGCTACTGAGACCTGGGAAGTATGAATATCGCCTGCTTGTGGACGGAAAGGAAATGCTTGATCCCTACAACAAAGACTCTGTTAACCGTGATGGCCAATGGAATTCCCTGTTGGAAATTGCAGGTGCTGATATTCGAAAATCACCAGTTTTGGCTATCTCGTCCTTTTCAAAAGACAGAATTCTGATTTCGCTGGAGAAGGCGAATGGATTCTACGTGTTTTGGGAAAACATGCTGCTTACCTCTGATTTTGTAACTCAGACTGAAAAGGGGATTGAAGTACAGGTGCCCTCGAATGCCAGAGAAATGGATCGATCTACTTTGCAATTTTGGGCTGAAAATATGGATAACAGTGCGATGCTCGAAATTGATGTTGTTTTTGGTGAAGTGGCGTTGGAAGCTAATTGAATTGACATGACACAGCTAGCAATAGGTGTAGACATAGGAGGAACAAATTCGAAATTCGGCATTACAGACCGGGAAGGCAATATCATTGTCCAATCGAGAATAAACACTCAGGGTTACCTGGATTTTTCTGGGTTTATTCAAGAACTAAAAATCCAGGTGGGACGGATCCATTCCATGAGCCAAGTAATTGGAATAGGAGTAGGTGCGCCCAATGCAAATTTCTACAAAGGAACAATCGAGTACCCGCCAAACCTTCCATGGGTGGGTATCTCAGATTTTGCCGCTGAGGTGGAACGTGTCTTTGAAAAAAAGTGTGTGGTCACCAATGATGCAAACGCAGCTGCACTAGGAGAAATGACCTTTGGTAAAGCTAAGGAAATGAAAGATTTTCTAGTAATCACACTTGGTACAGGCCTTGGTGCAGGTATCGTAGCGAACGGAGAATTGGTGTACGGCAACCATGGTTTGGCAGGGGAGTTAGGACACACCTTGGCAATTGCAGATGGAAGAAAATGTGGTTGCGGAAAAGCGGGTTGTTTAGAGACGTATGTAAGTGCCACTGGAATACGAGCAACCGTTTACGAGTTACTTGCTGACAAGAAAAGAGAAAGCACACTCAGATCTGTCAGTTTCGGAGAGCTCACCTCGAAAAAAATAGCTCAGGCTGCCATGAAGGGAGATAAAGTGGCCCTTGAAGCGTTTGATTACACGGGAAGAGTGCTAGGGCTTAAACTCGCTGATTTTGTTGTGCATACAGACCCGGAGGCTATATTTTTGTTGGGAGGATTAGCAAGAGCGGGAGCGCATATTTTCAATCCGACTCAGGAACATCTGGATCTTAATCTTATGCCATTGTTCCTAAATAAGAAAATACAACTTCAATCTTCAGGTCTCAAGGATGACGATGCTGCTATTTTGGGTGCATCAAGTCTTGTTTGGAAGTACATAGAGAGTGATATCAATTTGGAAAGTAGTCAATGAAAAATATAGGAGTTTTTACCTCAGGCGGGGACGCACCAGGAATGAATGCTTGCGTCAGAGCAGCTGTCAGAGCTGGGCTCAGTCTTGGGTTAAATGTCTACGGTATCAAATACGGATACAATGGTATCATAAACGGAGACATGTATCAAATGAAGTCGCATTCCGTGAGCAATATTCTCCAGCGAGGTGGGACGATCTTGAAGTCAGCACGCAGTGAAGAATTTAGGACCAAAGAGGGTCGTCAAAAAGCATTTGAACAACTCCGAGCAAAAAAAATTGATGGTTTGATAGCCATTGGAGGAGATGGAACCTTTACCGGAGCTAACATTTTTCACGAGGAACTCGGTATTCCAACCGTGGGTGCTCCCGGAACGATTGACAATGATCTTTTTGGCTCGGATTATACAATCGGATTTGACAGTGCTGTAAATACAGCCCTTGAAGCAATTGATAAAATCCGAGACACCGCTAATTCGCATGATCGGGTATTCTTTATTGAAGTTATGGGTAGACACTCAGGGTATATAGCCATTCATTGCGGTATCGGAGGAGGTGCCGAGCTGGTAATGGTGCCGGAAACTTCCACCACGATTCAGGATGTGATTGATACTCTTAATAAAGGACGAGACAAGGAAAAGACGTCAGCAATCGTCATTGTAGCGGAAGGAGACGAGCAGGGAAATGCACACGTGATTGCCAATAAGGTTTCAAAAAAACTACCAAAACTTGATATACGAGTGTCTACGCTTGGTCACTTGCAGCGCGGTGGAGCTCCAACTTCTCACGATCGAATTTTGGCGTCACGACTAGGACTTGCAGCTGTCGAGGGACTTGTGGATGGAAAATCCAATGTTATGGCAGGAATCATTGACGACAAGGTTGTCTACACAAGTTTCAAACTAGCCATTTCTAAATCTAAGCCTATCAATAACGAGTTGATGCGATTGGTTAAGGTCATGAATACGTGATTTTCGCGCAGTCAAGAAAGGGAGTTATAAAAACTAAATATGAGTAACGATTCTATTGTCTATCCGCCAGTAATTGATCTGCATTGCGATTTACTGTCGTACCTGGAGAGTGTTCCCAATTCGACTCCGTTCGATAGTGAGCAAATTGGTGTCTCAATTCCCAACATGAAAGAGGGTAATGTCGGGCTCCAGATCATGGCTATTTACACCGCCACAGAAAAAGGAAGTGTGCAGTCCGCACTTAAGCAAAGTTTAATTTTTAAAGACCTTCTCCATAAATATGAGGATGACCTTACTTTGGTGAAAGAGGTCGATGGGTTAGCAAGAATTCATGATACGTCCAAAATTGGTATTCTTGCCTCGATCGAAAGTGCTTCTGGCCTCTGTGAAGAAGATCAACCTTTGGATGTGACTTTTAGAAATCTGGAGGAAATTATTTCCAACACGGAGAGCATTTTATACATCAGTCTTACTCATCATACAGAGAATAGATTCGGTGGTGGTAACTACAGCAAAGCAGGCTTAAAAGACGATGGAAAGGCCCTTTTGGACTATATCGATGGCCGAAAAATCGCGGTGGACTTTTCACACACCAGCGATGCATTGGCTTATGGTATTCTTGATCACCTAACAAAAAAAAATCTGGATATTCCGGTCTTAGCTAGTCATTCCAATTACCGAGAGATTTTTAGTCATCCGCGAAACTTACCTAATGATATAGCGAAGGAAATAATAAGAAGAAAAGGCCTGATTGGGATCAATTTTGTCCGAGCGTTTTTAAATAATGATGACCCAAATGCAATGTACGATCACATTGATCATGGGCTTAAAATTGGAGGAGGTGATGCGATTTGTTTTGGAGCAGATTACTTCCATACAGGTAGTCATCCCGATCCAGAAAGAGAACCATTTTACTTCAAGGGTCAGGAGAGTGCTGTTTGTTACCCATCCATACTTAAAAGACTAGAAGGGCGTACCTCGTCTGACTTTGTCCATAGCGTTAGCAATCAGAATGTAATGAATTACTTACGCAGAATTTGGAGCTAGATCAAGGGATAAAAATGATCCTGATAGCGATATTTTTAAGATGCTTCGGCGGGTAACCAACACAAGTACCAGGCAATTGTAGCGCAGCAAACTGTTCCATTGATAGAAGCTACTGCCTAGCCCAACGGAACAATTCGATAGGGATTAGCTAGCGAATAAATTGCGGCTTCTGGGTGGCAATTACTGGATACTCAAAATATATCCCTCAGTTATTGACAATGATTTGAATTTTCAATAGATTGAATGTACACATCACCATGAAAATTCACCATTTACTTTTCTTGTTTCTAGTCTCGTGCATACCATTGAAACATAGTTTTAAAGATTATGATAGCCTTGGTGAAGCGACGAAGGATGCCACAGATGGAGCCTTCCAATCCTTAAAAGAGAATGAAATAATAATCGACTCTCTTGCTAGTCGATTAAGTAGACAGATTGTGACCGCTGCAGTGGAAGGCATTGAAAACATCGATATTTCCGTTTACAAGGACGATATCAACGGAATATTGAGTGGTGCAATCCAAGATGGCCTCTTGAGTGCAGGTAACCGGGAAGCGTTGACAGCCTTCGCAGATCAACTAATGTTTAAGGTAGATTCTAATTTAATGGTGACGATTCGGAAGTTGCCGAATGAATTACTTTCTCAAGATTTGATGAATAGGGTGAACGAAATAAGATCGTCTCTCCTAGGGAAAGAAACAAAAGCCCAGCTCGAAGAAATAGTTTCTTCACTTGTCAAAAATGCCAACGATGAACTAAGAAGAGGCTTGATTGCCGACTTGCACATTCTGCTGGACTCTGCCGAAAGAAAAGGACTCGGATTCGTGGGCACCACTAAGGAAGAAGCTAGAGACTATACGAAATTTTTGATTGGAGGAATAATTTTAATAATTATTGCTAGCGGAATTGTAATCTATCTGGTCCGTAGAAAACGTGATCAGTTTAAGGAAGGATTACTAGCATCTACTCGAAAGATAGATAGTTTGGACAGGGAAAGTTATGAACGAATCAAGTTCCGTCCTGAAGATTTTAAATCCTCACATGCTACTTATAAAGCGATCAACACGCTTATCAAAAACAATGAAGATCTTTTTGACAAGAAGAAAAAGTACAAAAATAGCGTTGGGTTAGCTTTTGATCATATCCTGTCATCAATTATGGAAAATTACAGCGAAGAGGGACTGAAGACGTTGCTTAATGAAGCTGAGAAGCAAAGTCCTGAGTTGAAAGAATTCTTAAGAGAACAAATTGAGAATATTAACATTTCAGAATAGAACAATCTAGACTATTTTTATGTTTACCAAAAAAAATAATACAAGAGATGGAAATAAACGAAATCATAGACAGACTAAAAGCGGGAAACAATCGATTCGTAGCAGACGGATTACAAGGAGAATTGCAAGACAGTTCCAGGAGGAAAGAACTTGCTTCAGGTCAATCTCCTGATGCTATCATTTTGAGTTGCGCTGATAGTAGAGTTGTGCCAGAGCTTGCCTTTGATACTGGGCTTGGAGAAATATTTGTTGTTCGAGTAGCAGGAAATGTTGCCAACACTTCTTCCATTGCCAGCATCGAGTACGCCGTTGCTCATCTTGGCTCCAAAGTGATCGTCGTTCTTGGTCATCAAAGCTGTGGAGCTGTCACTGCCGCCATCGGAGGAGGAGATAATGGCTACAACCTAAACCACCTTTTGGCACATGTTGCTCCTGCAATTGCTGCTTCACCAGAAGGTTCAGCTGTTGATAACGTGGTGAAAAAGAATGCAGAACTAAACGCTGAAGAACTGAAAAATCGATCCAGCATCATCGCAGATGCTGTGAATTCTGGAAAGGTGAAGATTGTTCCAGCATTCTACAGCTTGGATTCTGGAGAGGTGGAGTTCTTAGGATAGAGAATCACTTACTTTCTTTCACAGCTGAGCTAGCATTAACATTTTGCTTGCGTCGAAATTGTGTGGATTTCAACCAATTCATGCCGGGAGACCTCTTGTTTTATATTAAATAAGGAGTCGCAGAATTTTTAGTTTAAAAAAATTGATATGTTGAATTGGAATGAAGTTTTAAGATTGGCAAAAGAAGGAAACCTCGAACCAGACCGAAGAGTCACGAAGACTGAAGAAGAGTGGAAAGCGCAGCTGTCAGAAGAGGAGTTTCGAGTTACCAGACTAAAAGGGACAGAAAGGCCGCATAGTTCAGACATGTGTAACCTGTTTGAACCTGGTAGGTATGGATGCGTGTGTTGTGGTACCTTGTTATTTGACGCGGGGGAGAAATTTGATAGTGGCACCGGTTGGCCATCATTTACTCAACCAGCGAAGGACAATTCAATTGCATATAATTCCGATAAGTCTTTTGGAATGATTCGGGTTGAGACGGTTTGCAATACATGTGATGCTCATCTTGGACATGTTTTTCAGGACGGACCAGAACCAAGTGGACTCCGATACTGCATCAACGCGGTTTCGCTCCGAAAAGTCGAAAGCGAGGAGAAGGTATGATCAAAAAATTGGCAGCATTGACTTATCTCATGCCGCCTCGCTACCTGGTTTATTTATCCGTTCAGGCTAAAACCCATGAAACTAGATATTGTCACCGCATTTATTCTACTAAGTATCGTTCAAGGATTGTTCGTCATCTTTATGCTATGGCGAACGAAACCTGTCTCAAAGTACTCGCGCATTTTCCTAGCAGCTCTCATATTGTGCTTTGCCTGGTATCAACTGGAGTTCCTGATGGTTCGCAGCAAAGGAGATATTGGAGTTTATCTGATTTATGGAACGAGATATGGATCCTGGTTACTCTTTGGACCTCTTTTATGGTTTTACATAACTTCTTATCTCTCTGATCGATTTGAAATCTCATGGAGATTGTCTCTTCATTTTATTCCGTTCATTGTTTTTGTACTAATTGTTCCGCTTACGAGTCTGGACCTTTTGACATGGAGATCGGTTGACTATGGTATGCTGACCGTGTTCGATAGCTGGAACAACAAACCAATCACCTTTCCTCAGTATTTGTATGGCTCAATCTTTTTTGTCCAGTTTCTACATGCTTTTGTATACTTGATTTTCTGCAATCAGTTTTTGAGGAGGACTGAAAAAGAATTGAAAATCCAATTTTCCAATTTTGATGAGGTTGCCATTAAATGGCATAAGCTATTCATGCGAGCATCGACTTCAGTGATCCTTTGTGTATCAATCATTATTATCTATCAGTTCGTAACAAGGGACTACCGACGAATGGCGGATTATTTTTATGTGATTCCAATGTCCCTGACTGTGTACATGCTATTGTACTATGCGATGAAGTATCCCAATTTGATCTTCAAGAATTCCATTTCTCAAAAGTTGGAAAAATACGAAAAGTCTAGTCTTGCAACTTCTGCGTCCACTGAGTATGCGCAAAAACTCAAGGCTCTTATAGAGGATAGAAAGCTGTACACGCAACGCGAATTAGGGTTAAGTGACTTGGCTCAGGAAATGGGCGTATCGACGCATCATCTATCTCAGTCTATCAATGAAATTTTGAATCTGAATTTTTACGAGCTGATCAATCAATACAGAGTGGAGGAGGCAAAAAGCAAAATCGTAGAGGAAGCTGAGAAGTCACTTTTGCAAGTTGCCTTTGAGGTAGGCTTCAATAATAAGGCTTCATTCAACAATGCGTTTAAGAAGCACGTCGGCATGACTCCATCCAAATACAGGGAGTCTGTCTGAACAACCTCAAGGTTTAGGTAAAAACTGATCGGGACAGTCGAATACTGCCTGATTTGAGTGTCTTTTTAGCCTAAAACTTAAAATGAAAAAACTCTTTCTTCTGGCTCTGGTAATCGCACAAGGTGCTTTCGGCCAAAACAAACCTTTCAATATCGATGAATTTTACCCAATTGAAAGGAGTCATTCTTATATGAATTTCTCTGCGAAGTATATGGGATATGCACAGGTGAAAGGAAACTTTGCCGACTTTAACGGGACTTTTCGCTATGACCCAAACGACATTTCGAGGACCTCCGTTTCGTTTGCTGTTGAGGTTGCAAGTATAGATTCAAATTTAGAATGGAGAGACAATGATCTCAAATCCGATCGATGGTTTGACGCTGAGAAATTTCCAGTTATCTCCTTTATAAGTAAATCTGCAAAGCAGACAAATGAAGGATTTGACATAACAGGCGACCTAACAATAAAAGATGTAACGAAGGAAGTAACTATTGAGATGAATCCGGCCTCTGGTGTTTTGAAGGATATTAGAGACGATGCCCAAGTCATCCTATCTGGTTCATATACGCTCGATCGAACGGACTATGGCGTAAAGTGGGATCGCTGGAGTCGCGTGAAAGAAGGTATTGTTGGTGTTGCCAATGAAGTAACGGTTGAGTTCAGTATGCTTGGAAAGCAAGTGAAAATGGGGAATTTTTCCAATCGATTCAACAGGGAAGATCGCCCCCCTGGAAGGTTGTACGCCGCTTACAAACTAGGAGGAACAAAAGAGCTCTTCACAGAACTTGACAAAGTTAAATCCGAAATTGAGTTGAATACGTTTGTCCTGAATACTGTGGGATATTTTTTACTAAAATCAGGGGAAGTAAAAGATGCCATAAAAGTCTTTGAGAAAAATCGGGATGAATTCACTGATGATGCAGGGGTGTACGACTCACTTGGTGAGGCATATGCGGCAGCCGGAGACTTTAAAAAAGCAATCGTAAATTATAAGACAGCTTTGGAGAAAAATCCCTCCAATTACAATGCAAAGGAGATGTTAAGAAACCTGGAATGACATATTTCAATCTATCAAAGAAACAGGAGCGTAGTCTCCTGTTTCAATTTGGTACAGCTTTGACTTTTTGAAGACACGTCAACTTGATTTAGGTTCTTTTTCATAATTTGAGGGAATAATGTTACAAAACCTCACATGAACCTAACTCCGATCTATTCATCACAACTCCTATGTCTTGCCTTTTTGGCAATCCTTTTCCTCCAGTCGGGACTGGATAAGGTATTTAATTATAAGGGGAACCTTGACTGGTTGAAAGAGCATTTTGAAAAAAGCCCACTACAGAATCTGGTAAGCATGATGCTACCAACAATCACATTGTTAGAGCTAGCATCTGGTGCTCTCTGTGGACTAGGTATTTTTTTTATCATCGTGGATGGGACAGCGTCAGTTGGCCTGCTTGGCGCTCAACTAGCTGCGGTTTCGATCGTAGCTTTATTTCTTGGTCAGCGAGTTGCGCAGGATTATGAAGGAGCCGCCACGCTCACTACCTACTTTATTATTTCGATCATGACGATTTTCTTGATGGGACTCTAAGCCTGACTTTCATCAGTTATTTCCATTGGAGAACGATCTAGTTTTCTGGAAACAATAGAGATAAGATGTCAAGTTTTGGAATTCGACCCAGATTTAAGCACATGCAAAGTGGTGAACGAGATCAAATTGAGCAGAAGATTCAAGATGCACTGGAAAATGAAAAACAATTTATTTTCATGCGCCTCTCTGGTCACTTGCATATCAAGATTCACCCAGATGAGCAACACTTTTGGTCACCTCAATTGGATTTAAGCTTCGAACAGGAGGATGAACTGGTCATCATTCGTGGATTGTACGGACCAAAGCCGACACTATGGGCCATATTTTTCTTTGGATATGTAGTTCTTGGAATCCTGACCACTTTCGTAGGAATGTTGGGCCTTACAAGGTGGAGTCTAGGAATGTCTTCGATGGTTCTTTGGGCAATACCCGTTTTTGCATTGTCAGCGGCAGTTATGTACTTCATGGCACAGACGGGGCAGAAACTAGGAGCTCAGCAAATGTTTGATATCCATCATTTCTACGAAAAAACGATCGAGGAAAAAATCCACATCTAAAACAAATGATTACAACTTCTCTGCTAGAATGGCAATCATCGCTTGAATCCCCTCTCGATAATTCCCTAACCTGATATTTTCATTTGGACTGTGCTGGTTGTTATCACGATTTACCGTTGGAACAGTTACCGCTGGAATTCCCAATGTTGTAACGAACGGGGAAATGGGTATTGAACCGCCACTCATTCTGATCATCACTGGCTCCTCGTTGAATGAGCGCTGGAGCGCTTTGCGGAGCCAGAGTCCAACTTCTGAATTGAAGTCTGTCCTGAAAGATTGATAAGACACTTCATAGTTGAAAGTGGCTACTTTCTCGTTGCTCATTCGTTCAGATTTCGTCGGCACTTGATCAGTTACGAAGTAGCCTTGATCTTTCACATGATCTCGAATCAACGAAATCAAACGCTCAGGATCGGACTCTAATACGAGTCGAACATCAATTTCAGCTCTGGCCCAACCCGGTACAATGGTTCTTACCTTCTCATCAATCCAACCCGACTGCATTCCACGAATGTTAAGTGAAGGATATTGGATGGCCTCCTGATAGTAACTCCCAACCTTGTCGACACTCCCCAACTGCAGCCGATCACGTATTTGCTCTGCATTGTCCGGAACTGCTTTCAAAATCTTCTCTGTTTCAGCATCTATGGAAATGCCATCGTAAAACCCTGGTATGGTGACCCTACCATCATCGTCCTTCATGGATGCCAGAAGTTTTGATAAACGTAAGGCTGGATTTGGGGCATAGTTTCCAAAGTGTCCACTGTGCTGCGGGGCTATTGGTCCGTAGGTTGTCAATTGGATGGTGGCAATACCTCTTGCACCAAAAGTCAAGGTAGGTTTGTTGGTAATATGTCTCGGACCATCAAAAATGATTAGCATGTCAGACTTGAGCAATTCCGAGTTCTTTGTTACCGCATCTGGAAGGCGAGGAGAACCCAGCTCTTCCTCAAAGTCCATGATTACTTTAATGTTGTAATTGGGACTAACCTTTGCCTCAGCTGTGGCATCCAATGCAGCCAGAAACATCGCTACAGGACCTTTCGCGTCGGAAGCAGACCGAGCAAAAACACGCCAATCATCTTCGTAATTTTTAATTCTATCCCATGGAATCTCCGCCCAATTCCCATCCGAACCTTGCATTTTTAGTGCAGGCTGATAGGGATTTTTCTGAAACCATCTAGACGTATCAACAGGCTGCCCATCTATTTGAAGATAGATCAATACAGTTTTCTTCGCCTTTTTCACTTTCCGCTCAGCGAGTAACAACGGCACTGTGCTCGTTTCTATTCTGGTGGTAGTAAATGACCTTTTTTTAAATTCAGTTTCGCACCATTTCACATTCAATTCGATATCATCGGGATAAAATGCATCGTTTGGAATGCTTAGTATTTCTTGGAGAATGGGAAAAGAGGATTCCGCATATTTAGAAGCTAGCTCTTGTAATTTTTCTTGATCTAATTTTTGAGCGTTGCCTAAAAGGGAAGCGAAAATGATAAACACTAGACTGAAAATGGTTTTCATGGTTTGGAATTTTAGCCTAAGCTAAAAATATGCTGAATGATAGCCAAGAAATTTTGATGGAAGGAAGTAAATCCAGCGGGACAGACCAAACAGAAAACAAAAACTAATAACTGTGAGCTAATTAACTATTCACTCTCAACTAGTTAACTTTTATTCACTGACAACTATTTAACTAATACGGATCATCCACGAATCGAATGAAATCTGTTCCATTCAGTTTTGCTTGTGCTTTTAGCAACAACATGCCATAACCTGAGGCTCCGTAGAAATACCCGGTAAAAGCTGTGGTGTCTCCTGCCTTAGCCATGAAATTGTATCGTGCCTGCGGCCAGAATAACTTTTGATTTTGTGTGATGCCTTTTGAAATAACATGATCTATTAACTCTTCAAGCAACTTTTGATCCCCTTCATTTGACGATTGTAAGTCAAGCATAAAACTTGCAACTGAAGCAATGCCAAACCGATTGTCCAGATAGAACTCTTCTACTCCAAAATCACCGTTCTTCGGTATTCCAGGAATACCGCTTGCGACTATTCCTCGTAGGCATGCCTTTTCCCTTTCCTGCCATTTCATGTCTCCAGTCACTTTGTACAACTGGTGGTAAAATCTTGCCACACCAGCTGGACCATGTGCCCACCCAATATCAAAGGGCCTGCTCCAACCTGGATCTGGAAAGCCATAAGGAACAAGAAAAACACCACCATCCGTTTTGGCAATGGATTCTAAATAAACATTGGCTTTTAGTGCCGCCTCCAGATGCTTCGGATCTTGAGTAGTTTCATAAAGCCTTGCAAGAAAATAACCTATACCAGCGGCTCCATGGGAGAAATTGGGAAGAGTAAACCTACCATTCTGTCCTCGTTTCCAGCTGAGCCCTGCTTCGTTGTTTGCTCTCGAAATAAGTGTCCCTGCTGCTTTTTCTGCCGTTGCGATTAGATCGGGACGTTCCAATGTCTCTCCTGCATAAAGCATGAATAAAGCAGTGCCTGCGAGACCGCCGAGCACATCATTTCCTAGTCCCCATGAGAGGGTGTCCTCCCTGTTTATTGCAAAGTGATGAATAACATCGATGATTTCTTCTGCGCCTGCTCTGTATTTCTCTTCTCCGGTGGCTTTGTATGTTTCAATCAATGCGAAGGAGGGACCGCAGACAATACCATAGGGACTAAATGCCCAGAAGACACTTTGCAGCGAGTCAGTCTTTGATGGGAGATGCGCCAAAATGTAATCGGCTGCTAACTTAACTTCAGCTAAATATCGCTCGTTGTCTGTCTCCTTATGTAGTTGAAGGTAAAATGCCAGTTTTCCCGCTACACCATCCGATAGCGATAGTGATACTTTCTCAGGTTCGTCGAGCACATCTGGCCAAATGGAAACTCCCTCAGAAGTTACCTTGACATCTTTGAGCCATTGATCAACTGCTTTGATAGTATCTATATGTTGTTGATTCTTCGGTTTGGTGCAAGAAAAGAGCAAGCCGACCAGAAGCAAAGGGAGCGTTATTTTTTTCATTGATAGCAAAACAACGAACAACAACAGTAATGAACGATAGTATCTAATCTTTCATTCGTAAACGACCAGATTTTCTTCGTGAAGGTTAGGAGAACAGAGATCGCACCACGGATTTAAAGGACTTTCCAACCCGAAGCTCTCGACCACTGGCAAGTGCAAGAAACAACTGTTTTTCATGTCTTTTCAATCCTTCGATTTGAGCAAGATTTACGATGGTAGATCGGTGAACTCTTTTGAACTTCTCTGCGGGCAACTGCTTGACAAGGTTCGTCATTGAGTCATTGTAGATATAAAAACTGTCAGCAGTATGTAGTTTTTGATAGTGATCTATTGCTTCAATCCAATGAACATCATCCAGTGCAACGAAAGTGGTGTGCTTGTTTTCTTTAATTACAAAACGTTCGATTACTTGTTCATTCTTGATTTTAGACCGCTCTTTTTTGGATACCAGTGCGACGATAATCCAGTAGGTAAGCAAATGAATATGAATAACATTGGTGAGGTACTTCGCAATAAATCGATCGAAAATGGCACTAGAGGCAAGATCAACACTGTACAGAATTAGGTTGCAAAAAACCATGTGCAGGAGTCCCAAAAGAATGCTGAAGCCAAGGTGTAGACTGAAATTCTTAATTTGAAATTCTCTTTCTAGCGGATACCGCTGCACAGCTTTTGCAACTAATGGCGCAAAGAGCGCATACGTTGAAAAAATAATCAGATTGTACACAAGGCTGAGAGTGATTGAGAAGTCCTCAACGATTGATGCGTATTTGAAATATTTCTGCAAGAAGACAATGGTGCCAACGGCCGTCAATATCAAAAAAGAGATAAGGAGTACCCTTTTCCCGACTGTGGAAGGGTGTGCTGCTGGGAGGTTCATTTTCTTAGCTAACATTTGATCTTATACGTAAATTCTGCATCAGGTTTTGATCTTACTCAATTCTCTGGTTTTTATTTGATCAGGAGCTGACGAAAGTTACAAATTCTGTTGGAGAACGGTCAACTATTCCAACTTTCTGCCTGATGTTTGTAACATCGCTGTGCCGAATACATGTCTGGTATGAATTCAAGAAAAATGTTGGTTGATTTTCTAAAACACTTTGTGATGTCGATCGTGTTGCTGGGATTCGCTGAAGTCAATGCACAGAAGACGATCACTTATCCAATCGGCGAGTTTACGAATGTGAATTCCTCTTCGGAGGAACAATGTGCCGACGACCCTTTTGTTTGCGGTCTCCTTGATAAGTATGCACCCAAGTTTATCTTCCATCAAAATGAGAAATTTTTACCTTCTACAGTTGAGCATTTCCTTAAGTATTCAACACTAAGATATCGGTACTCAAGAAGGAACACTACGGAGATCCTTGGACTTGGGGAGGTGAAAGAAAGTGTGTTGGGTCAGCAAATTCATGGATCTGAGGGTAGCCTTACGGTGGAGGAAATTGGGAAACATCAACCTTCATTTCGAAAATCAAGATCTCGTGGTGAATATTATGTACAAGTTGCAAAGGAACATCGTGACAAGGTGTTCAGGGGACTTGATCCTGATACGTTTGATGAGCGATTGTTGTGTTATGCTAACTATGGAAAATTGTATAAAGGGGAGGTTCTAATGGGTCATCAACTCCAGTACTGGCTTTTCTTCCCCAATAATGGAAGCATAGGCTCTCATGAGGGAGATTGGGAGGGAATTTCTGTTACCGTGGACCTAAATGGAGCTTTCATGTATGCGACTTACATGAGCCATGGCAGGAGTGGTACCTACCTTCCACAACAAATCATTTTCGCAGACTCAGTTGGAAATGAACAGTCTTCTTCATCAGAAATGCCTAATGAAAAATTTAGTCATCCAGTGGTATTCTTTTCCAAGGCTATGCATGCGACATATCCAGATGCGAGGAGCAGAAGGAAGTGGAAGTTTATTATTCCTTTTCCTGCTGATAAAACAAAACGTGGATCAATTTTCAACTCACATTCAAGAATTCAATTGCTGCCGAATCGTTTCATAGCCACAGGTAAAATGAAATGGGTGCAGTTCGCTGGACGTTGGGGGGCAAAGCGCACCAATTGGTTCAACTCCCCCGATGCTCCTCCCTACAAAAGGCCCTACTATAGGGGTACTTGGTTTAGACATAAAGATGTCAAAAAGAAATCTGACCTGAGAGCAATAGGCAATGAAATGGGACTGGTGTGGGGGAGGCTTAGGTTCGAGCCAAGACTACCAAATTGCGATCCAGATAACCGATGGTTAATGATGGTGTCACGAAATGACCTTCGTGAGCAATATTTTGCAGAGATATATAGAACGGATGATCCAGTCGCGAAATACCACAACCTTGATCTTTACAATTTTGACAATGTAATAACTGGAACAACAAGTTGCTTGCAAGTTGCAGATTCCTACCTGACTTTTGACGATATCAACTTTGGCGGGGAGAAACGCATTGTGACCAGCGACACGGAACTTTCAATTTACAAAACGGAAAAAATCGAAGACAATGACCGCATTTCTTCTCTTTGCTGGGAAAAATGCGAACAGTCCAATTGGGTAAGCTTTTTTAGAAATAATGACTTCCGTGGCACCAGCTATTTCCTTAATGGTGAACTAAGCACATCCGTCACAGATTTTGAAGAAACCAACTTAGGAAGAGGAAACATCAGCTCCATTCGATATTGTATACCAGCGGGTTATAAGCTGGTACTCTACGATCAGCCAGATTTCACGCACGATGAATTCACGATCGAACTTCGAGGCACTGGCAAATTTTCGGAAATCGATTTCCATCTGGATGATACTCAAATGAACGACGTGATTTCGTCAGCTAGAATAATTTCTATAGCACCTTTCGAAAATTAACCTGGTTACAAACAAAAGAATTCGGGTTACAACCGGTATTCATCAGTTCGCGAAAAAATAAAATCTCCTACCGGTTGTGTTCGTAATAATGACTTGGTGGTACATAAAACGCGAGTCTGCCTAGACAATTACTATTCTAGATCCAATTACTATTGACACTTACACCTAAATGTTTCATATGAAGAAGTTCTTATTTCTACTTTCAATCTTGCTTAGTGGCACTGTTCTGTCTCAAAATGCTAATCTGCTCCCATCGGAGGCAATCGCATTAATGTACAAAGCTGTCAATGAAAATCCAGACCGGAAACGAATTGAAAACACAAAACCATATCAGGAACGTGTGATCACTA
>JBDWQX010000020.1:0-4804 GCA_039986395.1 Cyclobacteriaceae bacterium | reverse complement strand
GCTGGTTATTCTAGTAGGTGGACCCTTCGTAAAAATCTCTGGTCAACCTCTCCTACTCTTAGATATAATAGAGCGACGTTTTATCATTTTTGGACAGGTCTTCTGGCCGCAGGATTTCTTCTTGTTTGTTATTGGCATGATCGCCTCGGTAGTTTTTATCATACTTTTTACCGTGGTATTCGGACGAATTTTTTGTGGCTGGATCTGTCCTCAAACGATATTCATGGAGGGAGTTTTCAGGAAGGTGGAGTACTGGATTGAAGGTGACTACATGGCACAAAAGAAGCTCGATAAGCAGCCATGGAATCGGGAGAAAATCGTAAAGAAGACGAGCAAGCAAATCATATTCATCCTCATAAGTGCTGTGATCATGCACACATTCATGGCATACCTGGTTGGGGTAGAAAAAATGCAGGAGATTATTCGTCAAGGGCCCCTAGAAAATACAGGAGGCTTTATTGCAATGATTGTTCTAACCGGACTTTTCTACGGCGTATTCAGCAAGCTACGGGAGCAAGTATGCACCACAATTTGCCCTTATGGCAGACTCCAGGGTGTACTTCTTGATCGCCAGAGCATTGTGGTTGCCTATGACCACGAACGCGGCGAAAGCAGAAGTAAATTCCGAAAGAACGAAGACCGTGAAGCCGTTGGCAAAGGGGATTGCATTGATTGTAACCAATGCGTGTACGTCTGCCCTACAGGAATTGACATCAGAAATGGTACTCAACTGGAGTGTGTCAACTGTACAGCCTGCATTGATGCATGCGACTCCATCATGGATCGAATAGGCAAACCAAAGGGTTTGGTTCGCTACGCCTCTGAACAAAACATTGCTGACAAGCTCCCGTTCAAGTTCACCGGTAGAATGAAGGCTTACACAGCTGTTTTGTTGGTGCTAGTTGGTGTCCTGGCATCTCTACTTATTATTCGCTCAGACTTTGAAACGACGATTCTTCGAACTCCAGGCATGATGTTTCAGGAACGAGAAGGCGGAAAAATCACAAATCTCTATCAGCTTAAAATGGTGAACAAAACCAATCTGGTCATGGATATACGACTGGAACTTCTGGAACCAGAAGGTACAATTGAGCTAGTAGGTGGTTCACTAGAACTAGGAGAACAAGAAATCGCCGAAGGAGCATTCTTCGTCGTCATAGATCCAGCTAATTTGCAAAAAATGAGCTCCAGAATATCGGTGGGTGTGTACGGAGGTGGTGAATTGGTAGAGAAGGTTAAGACTAAATTTCTTGGACCTGCGAATTAGTAGAATAGTTGATGGTTAAATGGTAAATAATTGATCTAGTAATTGAAATAACATGAATTGGGGAAATAGAATTGTGCTAGTCTTTGTACTCTTTGCAGCATTCATCTTATACATGGTGGTGCAAGCGTTCAATCAGAACTATGACTTGGTTGCAGAGGATTATTACGCTCAGGAAATCAACTACCAGCAAAAGTTAGATCAGAAAACGAATCTTGAAAAGCTGGAGAAGAGAGTTTCTGTCTCAATGGAAAAGAAGTCAATTATCTTATCCTTTCCTATGGATCAAAAACCGATAGGAGAAATATACTTTTATCATCCATCGAGGAAGTTGTTCGATCAAAGGGTTGCAATCTCCATGGACTCCGAGAATAGACAAATTGTAGATAGAGCAGGTTTAACCCCAGGGAATTATCGTGTCAATATCACTTGGGAATCTGAGGGCAAGGAGTATTTCCAGCAAGAAAAAATCTACATTCAATGATTTCAGCACTCATCGTTGGGTTTGTTGGGAGTCTACATTGCATTGGCATGTGTGGCCCTCTCACGCTCTTCGTAATGGGGAAAAATAGATCACCACGAGTGTTCTTTTTCTACCATGGTGGAAGAATTATTTCGTACGTCTTGCTGGGAATTATTTTGGGATTTCTGGGGCATTCACTACAACTCTTCAAGGCGCAGCAAATCGTGACTTTTGCTCTAGGTGTATCCCTTCTATTTCTTTATGGGATTCCAAATCTGCGAAATCGACTTGAACAATTTTATTACCAATCACAATTTTATCGGTTCATTAAACAGCGACTTTCCAAAAATCTTTCGAAAGGAAATCGATGGGTCATGAGTGGAGTTGCCAATGGATTTCTCCCCTGCGGACTGACTTATGTAGCTGCCGCAAGTGCCGTAGCAGTGGGGACGTTTGGAAAAGGGATCGTCTTCATGCTATTTTTT
Organism: Cyclobacteriaceae bacterium; assembly: GCA_039986395.1. Classification (GTDB taxonomy): domain Bacteria; phylum Bacteroidota; class Bacteroidia; order Cytophagales; family Cyclobacteriaceae; genus Ekhidna. Next base: position 2,592 of record JBDWQX010000020.1, on the reverse strand, counting down.
GGGTTGGGCACAATTCCGGCAATGTTTCTAGTAGCATTCGGCGGAGCATGGGGATCTGCTCAGTTTAAAAAGCTTATTCCTGGTGCTGTCTCTTTTGTCGCCATTGCGTCTGGATGTCTCCTAATCATAAGAGGTTTGCTTATCACATCACCAGATTTCAATCAGTTGGTGCAGGCAAGAGCTGCAGGACTAATTACAGTCTGCGGTTTGTAGATCCAGTACCTTTATACAGGAACGACGACCACCACCGGACAATTCAATTCGTCCCACATCTAATAGATCATATCTCTTCCTGATGAATATCATGTTTTCCACGAGCAGCGAACCATACTTTCGTGTTGAATTGTTCCAATAAAAAATAATAAAGGATAATTAAGTCCGAATTTATTTTCTAAGCTAGATTAGCGTAAAAATAAAAGGACATATGTTTTCAAGAGCGTGCGAATATGCCATTAAGATTATGATTTACATTGCAGCAAATGAGAGTGAGGGTAAGCGAACAAGCCTCAAGGAAGTAACCCAAGCAATAGGATCTCCGGAAGCCTTTACCGCTAAAATTTTGCAGCAATTGGTCAGGGGTAAGTTACTGAATTCCTTTAGAGGACCTACTGGTGGCTTTGTTCTCAACGGCGAAAAAGAAATTCGACTTCACGATGTTGTGACCACAATAGATGGAGATCACTTAATGGAAGATTGCGTGCTTGGGCTAAATGAGTGCTCATCGAGCAACCCCTGCCCTGTTCATGACAAGTTCCTAAAAGTAAAGGAAACGCTAGCTGAGACACTTTTATCAACTATGGTGAGTGACCAAGCATTATTGAAGGGAAAACGAATTTTAAGGAATTAAAAAATATTTCTAATTAAAGATAAATTGATCCGAAACTCTTAAATAAATAAACTATGAAAAACCTAGCAAAGATCAGAGTTGTATCTATGGTACTCTTCGTTTCCGCCATCATGATTTCATGTGGCGGTGGAGATGGAAAAAGTGCAGCTGACAGAATCAAAGAGCAGGCACAGATGGCACCAGCGGATCCCTACGAAAACTGGGAGTCCAACAATGGTATTGGCCCAATAAAAACGCTTGAATTACCTGCTGAAATCGACCAGGCATTAGCTGCAAGGGGTCAGGAAATCTATGAGGGCAAGTGTACAGCTTGCCACAAAGCAGAGAAGAAATTTATCGGCCCGTCTCCAAAAGGTATTCTCGAAAGAAGGACTGCCGCCTGGGTTATGAACATGATCCTGAATCCCGATGAAATGGTACAGAAGGATCCAATGGCGAAAAAACTATTAATAGAATTCAATGGCTCTCCTATGGCCAATCAGAACTTGACGGAAGATGAAGCCAGGGCAGTCCTTGAATTCTTCAGAACATTATAAACAAAACCTACATAGACATGAAAAAGATGATTTTTAAAACCATGATTCTTCTTCTTGGATTAGCTGTTCTTGCCTCCTGTGGCTCTAGCAACCAATCCGGAGGAAACGAAGCTGCAGAAGTAGCTGAAACGCACCCATTGGGACAAGCTTCCTATTCTGATGATGTCTCGGCTAAAAACATTCTCCAAGTTGCAATTGGCTCTGATGCTCACAGTACACTCGTTGCTGCAGTACAAGCAGCGGAGATTGAGCATGTGTTGGTCAATGCAGGCCCCTTGACCGTCTTCGCTCCAGTAAATGACGCATTTGCTGCATTGCCAGAAGGAACAGTGGAGAATCTGCTGAAGCCTGAGAACAAGCAAGCATTGGCAACTATTCTCACCAGACATGCGGCTCCTGGATCTTTCAATTTAGAAGGTCTCAAAAAGGAAGCTAGAAAAGGGCGAAAGATCTATATGGCAACCGGTGACTATTTAGAGGTGGTTGTAGAAGGCGAAGAAATCAGCGTCGGCGGTGCCAAAGTGCTGGCCACAATCCAAACCTCGAACGGAATCATCAATGTTGTCGACAAAGTCATATTGCCAAATTAACAATCAACCGAAAATCAATAAACATGAATACTTATAAAAAAATACTGGGTTATACCTTAGCCCTCTCCCTCCTCTTCATTGCTGGCTCCTGTAATCAGGGCGGCGGGAATGGAGGTGCCCTTGGCAATAGTAATGCCGAGCGCGTGTACGTTGCACCAGGCGAGCATGATGAATATTATGGATTCGTCTCTGGTGGATTTAGTGGTCAACTGGCTGTATATGGACTTCCATCAGGAAGATTATTCAAAGTGATTCCAGTATTTTCCGTAGATGGAGAAAAAGCATACGGCTTCAGTGAGGAAACCAAGCCAATGTTGGAAACTTCATTTGGCACAGTGCCGTGGGATGATTCTCACCACCCTGACCTTTCGCAAACGAATGGTGAAATCGATGGGAGGTGGTGTTTCATCAATGCCAACAACACACCCAGAATTGCCAGAATAAGTCTTTCGACTTTTGAAACAGAGGAAATCATTGAGCTACCAAACAGTGCAGGCAACCACAGTTCTTCCTTTGTGACTGAAAATTCAGAGTATGTAGTTGCAGGCACTCGTTTCTCAGTCCCAATACCGCAGCGAGATATGCCGATTGATGAATACAAAGGCAATTTCAAAGGCGC
>JBDWQX010000019.1:0-5155 GCA_039986395.1 Cyclobacteriaceae bacterium | reverse complement strand
CTTTGACTTAGGTTATCACCGACAGCATACGTTTTCTTATCCATTTGCCCACTTACCGCATCTTGCTTGCCAGTCACCACTACCTCATCCAATTGTTGAATGTTCTCCTCCAAAAGAATAATACCAAGGTCCAGGTACTGTGAGTTTGAGCCGACAAACAGGGGACTTACGTTTTGGGAAAAGCCTGCAAAGGAGACCTCAAGTAAATATTCTCCGGGGTTAACATCCGTTATTGTAAAAAGACCTTGTTCATTTGAGATAGTTCCGGTGACAAGTGTGGAATCAGTAGCCTTTTTTACCGCAACAGTCACGAAGGAAAGTGCTTCATTGGTATCCTGATCTTTAACCGTTCCTGATACGCTAATAGCGGACTGCTGAGCGGATAGACCAATGGGCAGAAGAAGCAAGCAAAACAGGATACCGAGATTAATTCTAATCTTTTTCTTCATTTTTTCATTTTGGGAGATGACTCTCCGTGAAAGAATCAAAGTTTTTAAGAAAATCAAGTTGTAATTCAGGTAAGTTTTAATTGAGTATAACGCTTCATTGAAGTGAGTCAAAGCTCAAGAGAGAAATTAGGTCAAAAAAAGATGAGGACAGAAAAAATTCATATTGAAAGCCATATCAGTTAACATCGGGCTGGAATCTGGAGCCTTGACATTTGTTTATTTCTCTTCAAGTATTAGAGTTCAAATGCTACTGCAAATGACTCGCTAGCCATGGGTTGGTACCATCTATTACCTATAGTTTAAATTGTTAATTGATACTTAACAGATAGTTCTTCCAAGTATTCTAAGTTATCCAACACCTGCTTATAAATCCATCTGTAGTAATTTTTTCGTGCAAAAATAGCTTGGGCAGCTCTATCTCCTGCAATTTGTTTTATGCCATCATACTCAAGAAAATTCACGATCAGGTGTAAATACGTTGAATGTTCGTCTCTGGCACCTTCACGATTACCGACTGGTACGTCCAAAAATTTTTCCTTTAATTCTTCAATGGCTTTGTTCGTTAATTCTTCATTTTCAACAAGAAACCAATGAACGTTTTCATGTAAAAAGATTGAAAGAAGACTTAAGTCACTTTGCGGTCTGGTATTTAATGTTAAGATAGGGTGACTATGAGGAATTTCTTTATCGGCGATTTTTAACGTATCAGTGAAGATCCATTTTTGGACATCGTATTCCTCCAAAATACGAGTTAATTTGATCTTTGTAATTTCCTCTGTTCTTGTTTGGCTTGATAGCCCAATTTTTAAGCTTTGGGAGTGAACGAATGATATTGGTAGGAGAATTAAGATTAACGATCGTTTCATAATTTTAATTGAGATCTAACAATCCAGCTTAAGTGCGCATGTCCCAATCCCGATAGCTATCGGGACTGATGAAAAACTAAGCTAGCGAAGTTTCTGAACTCTCCCTAACTCGAATCGTCGGACCGCTCTCTTTCAAGAGAGGGAAAGATTCCTCCGGAATCAGAGTGAGTTTTTTCATGGTGAAGCTTTGCGGTTCAGTAGTAAGATTTTCATTGAAAAGAGCAAGACCGAAGAATTAGACCTTTTATCCTCAGACAACTTGGTTTTTAACTCAGTTCTTTGTTATGTACCTATTTTGATACAAAGCACTCCTCCCATCTCACATTACATTTTTCAACTTGTTTTTTTTGTGCATCATCGAGTTCATGAACTGGTTTGATTCTTGAAATGTGCATATATCCAGTTATCTCATTATCAAGTCGTACTTTCAGCCATCTTTTATTGGGATTTGGATGGTATATGAAAACCCTATTCTCCTTAATCTGAGCAATAATTTCAGATTTAACATCTGCTTCCTCTCTAACATTGGTATACCCGTCTGGATCATCGATGATTGCATATCTCTCAGTCTTATAGGCCTTTGGAGCATCTTTGATAATATGATTATAGAGAGATAGACCGTTTAGTGAAATTCCAATCGTAATTGGCTCGTTTTCATATTTGTTGAGTGAGTACACTAGAAAGTCAGTTCCAAATATTAGGTCAATATCAACTGAAGACGAAGATCCATAATCCAATATTGGGCTATTCCTGATCTTCTCAGCTATTACGTTGATATTATTCCCAGTTATTTCTGTAATTAAACTGTTGTACTTTTTGATATAACCCGGATAGACATCTTCTTCAACTGCATATCCCTCATGAGAATATTTTTCATATGAATAGGGCGTTTTAAGACTTCCATTAAGGAGGTCTCTATGAAATTGAATAAGTGTTCCTTTATAATCCCTAGACTGAGAACTTCCAGATAAAGAGGCACAAACAGCAATTATATAGAAAATGATTTTCATAGCGCCTTGGCTCATAACACGTTTATATGCATAATTTATTCATTTATGACCACTTAACGACTCCAGTGTCAGGATCAGCGTACCTTTTTAGCCAATATCGATTATTTCCTACTAGCTGATTAACTACCAATTCCGCAGATAAAAGAAAACCAGTTAGCTACTTGCCCTGGCCTAATAGGGGTTGATCTCAGGCATGTGATTGCTAAGATTTCAGTCAGCTTCTTCTTCTAAACTCCGCACATGCGCTTGCGCCAGTTTGATCTCGCCGTAGCTGTAGTCGTTGCCCAGTGTGGCTTTCAGATCTCCAGAATGAGTGACTCCCTTGGCGTAGTAATCCATGATGGTGTTGAGCTTCTTTGACTCGACAATCTCTGTCACATCGAGTAAACCATTTTCAACGTAGGTGGCCATGTGCCCTTCGATAGTGCTAACTACAAGCCCACGCGTTTCAGCAATTTCAGGGATGGTTTTTCCCTCGCGGTAAAGGTCGTAGGAAATCTGAGCAGTCGGTGTCTTGTCTTTTCGAGCTACTTTTTTTTCGGCTTTCTTGAAGATACCAGACGCACGAAGGTCTTCTTTGGTTGGTACTTTGTCATCTGCAGCACTCTTTACCAAAAGCGCGAACTTCAGGATCAATCGTTTTTGATCTTCGAAATACGGCTCCAGTTTCTCTACTTCTTTTACGTACGCTTTTACCTGGTTTTCCTTCTTTACCTTTTTCTTGTGGGCACTCAGTCTTGCAGAAAGTTCTGTGAGGATGTTGGTGAAGTAAATCTCTGCCTTTGAGACGCGATCCTGGAGTTGGACGAGGTAGTCAGGCTGCGTGAGAATCTGTTGCACTTGATTGGCAAACTGATCTCCTGTTTTATCAAGAGGACGAGTTTCATTGATCAGTTCCATCGTCCAGGGTAAGTAGTGTTGCTTGATGGAGCGATTCTCGTCTTTGTTGAAACTACGCTCATGATAGCCAAGTTCTTTGATGAGTCCTGAAAAATCAAAGGCACGCATGCCAAATCGCCTTAGGTATTCGCGGCGTTCATTTTCGAGATTTTGTTCTAGCTGATCTGCTTCTTTGAAGGAAGAAGCGAATGCCTTTAGCGATCCGTCAATACCAGGAGGGTTCTCTGGAAGGAGAGAGGAGAGAACCATGTATTTCAGGGAAGTTAATCTGGACAAGGCTACGTAGAGTTGTCCAGGTGCAAACGTTCCAGAAAGATCAAGAATGGCCTTTTCAAACGTAAGGCCCTGACTTTTGTGAATAGTAACGGCCCATGCCAGTTTCAAGGGGAATTGTTCAAAACTGCCGAGGTATTTCTCTTCGATTTCATTGGTCCCGCTGTTGAGCGTATACCGCTTGTTTTCCCATTTGTAAGAGTCTACGAGTAACTCATCGCCATCCTCGAACTTCACCCAAATTTCATCTTCTCTAAGTCTTGATATGGATCCAATACGACCATTGAAAAACTTGCCCTCACCACTGGGATCGTTTTTTATAAACATAACCTGAGCTCCTTGTTTCAACACTAGCTTTTCGTCGGTCGGAAGCATGTTCTCAGGAAAATCCCCTTCAATGGAGGCTTGAAAAATGTGCTCCTCTTCTTCTAGACTTTGAAGGCGACCCATGTTAATTTGGAATGCTCGGTGGTTGTGGGTGGTTAAATGAATGTAACCACTGGACATGACCTCATCGAAATCAGGTTCGTGGTGTTTGTTCAGTTGCTGCAAGTCTTCCTCCGTTTGTTCGTTGTGGCGGAAGCGGTTTAAGAGGTCGATGAAATCCTGGTCGGTCTGGCGATAGATTTTTGACAACTCAACCAAAATAGGTGGTGAATCCTTGAGCGCGCGCGACTCAAAGAAATAAGGACTTGAGTAGTAGGAGCGAAGTAGATTCATTTCAGAATCTTTCACTACCGGCGGCAACTGCATGAGGTCGCCAATGAACAGAATTTGCAGACCACCAAATGGTTCATTTCTTCGCTTGCGCAAATGCCGTAAGGAATGATCGATACAGTCCAGAAGATCAGCACGTAGCATACTCACCTCATCTATAATCAGCAATTCTAATTCTTGAATGAGCTTTCGCTTGTTTGCGTTGAATCTGGCTTCCCGAAATAACGTTTCGGGTGTGTTGATCCTGTAGTCACTGGAAGAAAGATGGACATTCTCCGGGATGAAGGTGCCGAATGGGAGTTGAAGTAAAGAATGGAGAGTAACACCGCCTGCGTTGATAGCTGCAATGCCTGTCGGTGCGGCAATAACTGTGTTCTTGTAGGTGTGTTCTACAATGTACTTGAGGAAGGTGGTCTTACCAGTTCCGGCCTTTCCAGTAAGGAAAATGTGTCGGTCGGTGGTATTTACATATTTCGCCGCGAGTTCAGCGGTTTCCTGCAGTTCGATCATCGAAGTGCTAAATTAATTACCCAGCGTTCGCTTTGAACTACTTGTTGTTATTTTATCGATTTGTATACACGATGTATAGTCGTGAATTGGTTAAGCAGTGAAGTTGTGAGATGGTGGATTGTCAGCTTTGAGATTACCCGATTGCAGATATTGTCTTAAAAGCCATAGACTGATCCTAATTATCGATTATCAATTTGTAATTCCCAATTTTTTCATCCTAATCTCACTCTCCTGTCCCTTTTCAAACACCGTCCAGGCAACAAAAATATCATCGCCAAATTTTTCGATCTGTGGAAATCCACTACCACGCGATTCGCTTGTCTCTGCAATGCTCATGGACTTGGACAAAACCCCGTTGATCTCAATAAATCGTGCCCTGATGACTGTTTTTCCATTCTCGGAGGTCAGCCAGGATACGATTGCTTTTTGC
>JBDWQX010000018.1:0-17574 GCA_039986395.1 Cyclobacteriaceae bacterium | reverse complement strand
CGCTGATCACAGGGAAGAGCAATCTCAAAGCCAGTATACAAAAAACTGATATCGAGAATTTACATTTTGTCTCCGCTGGCCCTACTCCACCAAATCCGTCGGAACTGCTTCTTCAAAAGGAATTTGAGCAGCTGTTGGATCAGCTAAAGAAACAATTTGATGTAATCATTCTTGATACTCCGCCAGTAGGGCTGGTTACAGACGCACGTTTGGCCATGGTAAAATCAGACATTCAGCTATACGTAGTTCGCGCAGACTACTCAAAAAGAAGTTTTGCAAAAGTTGTTAATGATCTGAAAGCCTCCGGTCAGTTTTCAAATATCACGGTGGTTCTTAATGCCATCTCCTCAACGCCGGGTTACGGCTATGGATACGGTTATGGCTACAATTACGGCTACTACGAAGAAGGTGACAAGAAGACACGCGCTTCTTTTGTCAAAAGTCTTTTCTGATGTTTGGATTTGGCAAAAAATCAATGTCTACTCCTGTAGTTGACATTCACTCACATCTTATTCCTGGGATTGATGATGGCGTAAAAACATTAGATCACTCCATTGAGGTGATCAAGAAATTTGCAGATCTTGGCTTCAAAAAGATAATAACGACTCCGCATATTCACCCTAACTATCCTAATTCAACGGACGAAATACGTCGCGGACTTAGCACTGTGCAGAGTAGAATCGAGGAGGAGAAATTAGATCTTGAAGTAGAGGCAGCGGCTGAGTATTTCGTTGATGATGTTTTTATGAAGTCGATTTCAGAAGACAAGGAAATCCTCTCATTTGGGCCCAATTTTGTTTTGGTTGAATCCTCATTCCTTAACAAGCCAATCTTTTTTGAATCCTGCTTATTTGAACTTCAGTCTAAGGGGTACCAACCTGTCTTGGCGCACCCCGAGAGATATCGTTTTCTGGAAGAGGAAATTGATTGGCTGCTGGAGCTTAAAGAGATGGGAATCTTATTGCAAGTTACTATTAGTTCGTTTGCGGGATTTTACGGAAAAATCCCAGAAAAAATAGCTAAAACCCTTTTTTCTAGAAATATGATTGACTTCTTGGGGTCAGATTTGCATAGCTACAATCAAATCAAATATTTGGAGCAAGGACTACGGCATAAATCGGTAGAAAAACTCTGCAAATCTCCGCACTTGAAAAATGGATCATTGATCTAATCTTGTGGAAAACTTTTTAGTACGTTTCAGATGTTTTGTTCTTGAAAAAGTTAATTTTCATCATTAGGAACCGCCTGGTAAATGCACGAAGATCATAAACGTAAGGAAGAGAGAGAGTTGATTCGTAAGTATGAAGCTTTTCTTAAAAACAAGGAAAATCATTACTTTGATGAGGAGGCATTTATACAAATAGTTGCCTACTACCTTGCCCACGAAAAATACAGCAAAGCATTAAGAGCATCAGAGGTTTCATTGGAGCAATTTCCCTTTTCTGTAGATCTGACAATTGAGAAAGTCGACGTTCTAATTAAATTAGATCGTGCAGAGGAAGCTATTGATGTGTTAGAGTTTGCGCTCAGCGTCCAACCAAACGACCCTGAGTTACTTATTCAGAAGGGTTCCGTCCATTGCGTGCTCAATGAATTTGAGCAAGCGATTGCATGCTTTGAGGATGCCGTAGTAAATGTGGAAGAAAAGGATGAGGTGTATTTTAATATGGGAATGGCTTACCAAGGACTTGGTAAGTACTCCCAAGCGGCTGATCAGTACAAGAAAGCAATTGAAATAAACATGCATAATGAGAATGCGCTTTATGAACTTGCCTATTGCCTTGATGTTTCGGGGGAGCTTGAAACCAGCCTGTCTTATTATCAAAAGTTCATAGATCAGGATCCTTATTCGGAATATGCCTGGTACAACATTGGTATCGTTCAAAACAAACTTGGGCGATTTAGAGAGGCGGTTGATTCCTATGAATTTGCTACAGCTATTGATGATGAGTTCAGTAGTGCGTGGTTCAATATGGGCAATGCACTGATGAATTGCGGCAAGTATGAAGATGCGCTTGCAGCATACCTGAAAACCTTTGATCTTGAAGGTGCTTCCGCTGAAACGTACAGTCACATGGGGGCAGCCTATGAAAAACTTGAGCAATTTGAATTAGCAATAAAATACTACCAAAAAGCGACTAAGCTGGACCAGATGTGTCATGAGGGGTGGTACGGAGTTGGCGTATGCTTGGCACTGCAGGAAAAATGGTATGAGGCCATTCATTTTTTAAACAAGGCACTGAAGTTAAGCCCGGAAAATCCCGTCTATTGGAAAGCAGTAGGGGATGCAGAATTCAAAACAGGGAACTTAGTTTCTGCAATCGACGCATATACAGAGGCGAGTGAAATTGATTCTGAAAACCCAGATGTATGGCTGGATTGGAGCTTGGTCTATTACGAACAAGGAGATTATGATCAGGCGATATCTATCCTGGAGACGGGATTGGATGAATGCCCATCAAATGCAGAAATGTACTATAGAGGAGTTGTCTACATGATAGGGTCAGGAAATTATAAAAGTGCTATCAATCGACTAGAAACTGCATTGATGTTGGACTATGACGGGCATGAAGTTCTTTTTGATTTTTTTCCGAATTTACCCACACAGAAAGCACTTTATAGAATCATTGATCAGTTTCGGAAAGACAAGGAATAAATCATTTTTTTTCTCTAATATATTTCTGATTTTTGCGCTCGATTAAACAATCAAGTATCGTTTCCAATGAATTATAATCTTAACAACATACCGGAGAGAACCCAGAAGCCACGTACTGAAGGATTTACCATGGTAATGGATAAGGGCCTTAGCTTACGTGAGGTGTCCGATCTGATTGAAGTAAGTGGAGAATACATCGACATCATAAAATTGGGATGGGCTACTTCGTATGTCGCACCGAAGTTGAAGGAGAAATTGGAGCTCTATCACAGTGCTGGGATCCCATGTTACCTCGGAGGCACTTTGTTTGAGGCTTTTGTCGTTCGGGACCAATTTGAAGATTATAGAAAAGTACTCGATAAGTATGACCTGAAGTACGCCGAGGTGTCGGACGGTTCAGTTGAGATGGATCATGATGTTAAATGCGAGTATATCAGAACACTTTCTGATCAGGTAACTGTGCTTAGCGAGGTTGGATCTAAGGATGCAGCGAAGATTATCCCTCCTTACAAGTGGATTGAGCAGATGGAGAAAGAACTTGAAGCCGGAGCTTGGAAGGTCATAGGTGAGGCGCGAGAAGGTGGGAATGTTGGCCTATTCAGGGATTCTGGAGAAGTGAGGCAAGGTCTGGTGGAGGAGATACTAACTAAAATTCCGGCAGAAAAAATCTTGTGGGAAGCACCACAGAAAGCTCAGCAGGTTTGGTTCATTAAATTGTGTGGATCCAACGTGAACCTGGGTAATATTGCTCCAAATGAAGTGATTCCGCTTGAGACCATTCGATTGGGACTCCGTGGAGATACCTTCGATTTTTTCCTGTAGCTATTTTAGCAAAAAGCCAACAGTAAAGCCACCAGAAACGGCTATCGGAAAACTACTATCTCCGTTTGCATGACTGTGATGATATCTACCATCTGAGTCGTTGTCAAATCCATACCCAATGCCAATATGCCAGTCTATGGACATAATATCGGCAAGCACGTATTGCCGACCGTAGTTGATAATAAATGCGAAAGAACGGAAACTCTCACGTGTCCGAATATCACCATTAGAGGTAAATTCGATCACATCTTCATCATATATTGAAACGACGATTTCTGGCTTGATGTATTTGCCACTCAGCAAATGAGAACCTCTTAAATCTCGGGTAATGAAGTCAGGGTTAAGCTTGAACTTTGGACCACCCCGAAACAGAAAGCCGCTTGGGTCAGTATTGTCCTCATTATCCACACCCAATCCAATAAAACCAACTTTTGCTTCCCATGAAACCCAATCCTTGATATACCTCTCGTACCCAAAAGTAGTGTGCCCTACAAGTGGGGAAAAGAACTCCATTTTGATGATACCCTTTTTCTGAGTTTCGTAATCCGCATCGATTGTTTGCGAAAACGCAATGAAACTTACAACAATTAGAAAGAGTGTGGTCAACGATTTTTTCATGGTAACAGGAATTGTTAAAAGTTATTTCTGATTTATATATAATACAAAATTTAAACCCTAGACCCTCAAAAAGACTTTGATTAAGTTCGCGTAATGAACAATTTTTTCCTTTTTCTTAAAGGGGTGGCAATGGGAGCTGCCAACGTAATTCCAGGAGTATCTGGAGGCACAGTTGCTTTCATCACTGGCATTTACGAACGTTTAATTAATGCACTCAAAAGCATCGACCTGAAGTCGTTAGGACTTTTTTTTAGTGGAAATTTCAGAGATTTCGCAAAACGCATTGACTTAAATTTTTTAGCTGTACTCTTCCTTGGTGTATTTGTTAGCATTATTAGTCTAGCCAAGGTTCTCGAATTAGCTTTCGAAAATTACGAAGTTCAGACGCTGGCTTTCTTTTTTGGCCTCATTGTGGCGTCAATTTTTGCTGTAGGGAAAAGAATTGAGATCATTGATTTTAGTTCCGTATTGTCATTTGTCGTTGGTACTGTTATCGCCATTTCGATTGCATTTTTACCTCCTGCGCAACCCAATAGTTCATTTTTTTATCTAATGCTCTGTGGAATTGCAGCGGTTTCAAGCATGATTCTTCCAGGGCTATCAGGCTCTTACGTGCTACTTCTTATGGGGAACTATGTGCTGGTCTTGCGGGCAGTAAGCAGCTTCGATTTTTCTGTTTTAGTGCCAATGATTTTAGGCTGTGTTGCTGGGTTAATCTTACTTTCCCGACTTTTATCCTATCTCTTCTCCAATTTCAAAGATCAGACGATTGGTGTTTTGGCTGGATTTGTTTTTGGCTCTCTACTGATTATTTGGCCTTGGAAAACAACATTAGTGGAGTCATTCGAAGGCAAAGAGAAAGCCGTCGGATATATCTGGAATGTACCAACCTTCGATAGTCAATTGTTCGTTTCATTGATATTGATCATTGGTGGATTTTCGTTGGTTTATCTGTTGGAGAAAAAATCTTCCAACCAATGATTCTTCAACAACGGCAGTATTATGATCTTTCAGATTTAATTTAGTAGAAGCCCAATTCAGATATGCAAAAGTTTGGTTTAGTTGGATTTCCGCTCGGTCATAGCTATTCAAAGGAGTTTTTTCAAAAGAAATTTGAAGAGCTTGGATTGAAAGATCACTCTTATGAACTTTTTCCAATGGAATACCTGACGGAATTTCCTGCTTTGTGGTTGAATCACACAAGCCTTATCGGAGTCAATGTAACGGTACCTCATAAAGAAAAGGTTGTTCGTTTTTTAGATCACCAAGATTTAAGTGTGATCAAGGTGGGAGCAGCGAATGTAATAATGAGACGAAAGGGAAAATTGTACGGTTACAATACAGACTACCCTTCTTTTAAGAAATCTCTGAGTAATTGGATTGGAAATTTTAAGGGAGAGGCATTGATTTTGGGATCTGGCGGTTCAAGTAAAGCGGTAGCAGTAGCCTTGGAAGAACTAAATATTGGGAGCTATCAAGTTTCGAGAAGGAAAACAAAAGGAGACTACACCTACGATCAGCTATACAAACAACCCGATATTCTTCAGAGGTTTCATTTAATTATAAACGCCACGCCCCTTGGCATGTATCCAAATATCGATTCCCTACCAAGTATTCCCTATAAACACCTGTCTAAAAAACATCACTTGTTTGATCTAGTTTATAATCCTGAAGAAACAGCTTTCATGAAAAAGGGGATGGAATTCGGAGCTAAGACAAAAAATGGATTTGAGATGCTGAAGCTTCAAGCAGAACATTCTTGGGATATCTGGACTAAAAACTAATGGATTTTAAGCTTTTTTCTGAGTACGAACCGACAGGCGATCAACCTTCGGCAATAGAGCAAATTGTGGAGGGAGTTAATTCAGAAGAGCCTTCTCAAACCCTATTGGGAGTTACCGGATCTGGCAAGACCTTTACGATGGCTAACGTAATTGAGCAAGTGCAAAAACCCACACTTGTACTTAGTCACAATAAAACATTGGCTGCTCAGCTGTATGGAGAGTTCAAGCGTTTTTTCCCTGAGAACGCTGTGGAATATTTCATTTCATACTACGACTATTATCAACCCGAAGCTTACATTCCAACGAGCAACATTTACATAGAGAAAGACCTTTCTATCAACGAGGAAATTGAAAAGCTAAGATTGAGTGCTACTTCTTCTCTTCTATCAGGAAGACAAGATGTGATTGTGGTGGCCTCTGTCTCCTGTATTTATGGAATTGGAAATCCTGAGGAATTCGGCAAAAATGTAATTCGACTTCAAGAAGGCGATAAAATCCCTAGAAATAAATTCCTCTATGATCTCGTGGACATTCTGTACAGCAGGACAGAAGTTGAATTTAAACGGGGCACCTTTCGTGTCAAAGGAGATACGGTGGATGTTTTCGTTGCCTATGCAGATTTTGCGTATCGTTTTATTTTTTGGGGAGATGAGATTGAATCAATTCAGCGCATTGATCCTGATTCTGGCATGAAACAATCTGACGAGCGAATAGTCACTATTTTTCCAGCTAACCTCTTTGTGACGGGAAAAGACCAACTTCAGGTCGCTATAAAAGAGATTCAAGATGACATGGTAGCACAGGTGCAATTTTTCGAAGATGAGCGAAGATTTCTAGAAGCAAAGCGGCTAAAGGAGCGGACGGAGTTTGATGTGGAAATGATCAGAGAGATTGGCTACTGTAGTGGAGTCGAGAATTATTCAAGGTATTTCGACAGGCGAAACCCTGGCAGCAGACCTTTTTGCTTGCTGGACTATTTTCCAGATGATTACCTAATGGTCGTTGATGAAAGTCATGTGACTATTCCCCAAGTGAGGGGTATGTGGGGAGGTGACAGGAGTAGAAAGGTCAATCTTGTAGATTACGGGTTCAGGCTTCCATCTGCACTTGACAATCGTCCCTTGACCTTCAACGAATTCGAGGAAATGATCAACCAGGTAGTTTTTGTGAGTGCCACCCCTTCAGAATATGAGCTTAGAAAGTCCGAGGGAGTCATCATTGAGCAACTGATCAGACCTACAGGACTACTCGATCCAATCATCGACGTTCGACCGAGTCTAAACCAAATCGACGATTTGATGGAAGAAATTCAACAGAGAGTGGAATTGGATGAACGAGTATTGGTTACAACTTTGACAAAACGAATGGCAGAAGAGTTGTCCAAATACTTGCTCAATGCGGGCGTTAAAACAAAATATATACACTCAGAGGTTGACACACTTGATCGGGTTGAAATACTGCGTGAATTGCGCTTGGGGATATTTGATGTCTTAGTTGGAGTGAATTTACTCCGAGAGGGACTCGATTTGCCGGAGGTTTCCCTTGTGGCAATTCTTGATGCAGATAAGGAAGGGTTTCTTAGAAATGAAAGATCACTTGTTCAGACAATCGGCCGAGCAGCCAGGAACGAAAAGGGGAGAGTCATTATGTATGCCGATCAGGTTACCGGTTCAATGAAGCTGGCCATTGACGAAACTAACCGACGAAGAAGCATCCAAATGGAATACAATACCAAGCACGGAATTACTCCAACCTCCATCAAGAAAGACAAGGAAGCAATTTTGAAGCAAACGGGTGTTGCCGACAAAAAGAAAGGTGCTAAGAAATACTACATTGAAGAAGAACAATCTGTGGCTGCTGATCCAGTCGTTTCCTACATGTCGAGCGATCAGCTGACAAAGCTTTTAACGGAAACCAAAAGGAAAATGGAGAAGTCGGCAAAAGATCTGGACTTTATGGAAGCTGCGAGGCTGCGAGATGAAATGCTCGATATTGAGAAGATGATCAAAGAAAGAAAATAGTTTATAGACTTCCGTTTGGAAAAGGCTCGACGTTATAGGAACTTTGCTTTTGAATGGAAGTTCACCGCTATAATTGAAGTTCAACCAGGAAACCCCAAAATATTTTAGTATGTCAAAAATTACCGCGTTTGGTACATACGTTCCTGAAAAGATTGTCGACAATCACCACTTTGAAGAACTGATAGATACAAATGACGAGTGGATTGTTACAAGAACAGGTATCAAAACCAGACATGTTGCCAGAGAGGATGAATTGGCCAGTGATTTGTGTGTAAGTGCCGTTGAAGACATGATGGCAAAAAGCGGAAAAGAAGTCAAAGACGTCGATTTTGTCATTGTCTGCACCACATCACCCGATCAGACCATGCCGAATACAGCTTCAAGGGTCCAGGACAAAATGGGCATTGAAAATGCTGGTTGCAATGATATATATGCTGCTTGCGCAGGTTTCGTATATGGTTTGCAAATCGCACATGGCTTTGTAAATGCGGGAGTGTATAAGAAAGTTTTAGTCATCGGAGCAGAGACGCTCAGTAGAATTACGGATTTCAAAGATAGAACTTCATGTATTCTCTTCGGCGATGGAGCAGGAGCCGCTCTACTTGAGCCGAGTGAGGAAGAGCATTTTTTGTCTTTCAACTCTGGTACAGATGGACACCTGGGACATGAACTTTATCTGACTCGAGAAAACAGAATCATAAATGGCTTGGATTCTGATCCAATTGGCAAAATAATTCAAAATGGAAAAGCAGTTTTTAAATGGGCAGTGGGTAACATTCCAATTAAAATTCGCGACTTGGTTTCAAAAGCGAATCTTGAGTTAGAAGACATCGATTTTATCGTTCCGCATAGTGCAAATCTTAGAATTTTGGAAGCCATATCTCGCGACCTTAAGTATCCTATGGAAAAGATTCCAGAAAGTGTGACAGATCATGGTAATACCTCATCAGCATCTATTCCCTTGGCTCTTGAAAAAGAGATTGCGAGCGGAAAGATCAAACCAGGGATGACCGTCCTAATGATTGGTTTTGGAGGAGGCCTAACGTTCGCAGGTACGATTGTAAAATGGTAGCGCAAGTTTTTTGAAACAAAAACATCTTACCTCTTGTTCTTACAATATCTAAGCTGTAAACAATGCATTGATATTTCTGGAAAAACATTTCCTGAACCATTATATGTATTAGATTTGCAGTACTACTAGGCGGTAGTAAGTTTTTCCCGATGCTAATCGGGATTGGTGGTGAACAGAGCGGGCTTTTAGTCCGCTCTTCTTTTTTGCTTTTTTCTCAACCTTTCTTGTATCGCATCGCTCCTTAGTTCACGTAATGCATCCGAAGCAATCCACCTTGCGGATTTCGTCCCTTGAGCGTAAATTCTTTCACCACACTGAATAGCCAGTGGATAAAGCACCAGGTTTCGCTTGCCCGCCTGCCGCAGGACCCAATTCACAGCTTTCTTCACAAAATTTCGATCATCCCACGCCTCTCTTTCTAGAATTGGGAAAAACAGAGCTATCGTGGAATCAGAAATTTTTCTATCTAGGATTATCCCGATCATGGTAGCAAAACCAGCTCTTTTCTCAAATTCAGCACTCCTTTCAGTCCATTTGATTGCTTTTTCTAACGCAAATGAAGTTTTTGGGAAAATCTTCATACCCAAGCCATCACATAAATCCCACGAGTACGTTTCCGTAACCAGTTTTTCAGCAAAAGAAGCAGTCATCTTCTTGGGGTCCATCAGTAAGATGGCAAGATGCTTCGCTTCATGAATCTTAAAATCCCACAATTCAACAGCTAACTCATGATTTCTGTCGATGGTTTTGGCATAGGGTTTTAAGACTGAATGAGGGATACCGAACGCAGATGTACTATCAATTCCAAAATGGCTCATCTTTTTTGTATATGCTGGATTGGACATGGACCTTAGATCATCGATAATTTCTTGGGAAGTCTTCATTCTTGCTGTCTTTTGGTGATATCTGTAAGTAACATTAAAGTATGAGATAATTACTCATGGTATCTGCGATCGCAATCCCTGAGATGTGACAATTCTCTCACGATTCTTCTTTCTTTTCATGCGATTTTTTCTTATACTTGAAGTATTAGTCCTTTTTATTTTGAGTTTTTGACCTTTGGGTTCAGGCAGAATTTTCTCCTGAACCTTTTTTTTGTCAAAACCCGAAGTGTTTATCACAAAGGTTTTATGCCCGAAAGCGAACACATTTCTGTTCCAAACTGTACAATCATTTCTAACTACTTTTTTCTTAAAATTTTGTAACTCACTGTTTATTAGTGAGTTAAAATAAATGGCACCCTTATTGGCAATGTGCGATTGAAAACCTAGATGACCAATGGATCGAAAAATTAAAAAAAGAAAATGGACTCCTAAGCGGATTTTGATTTACTCAATGTCCGGTGTTCTCGTATTCTTCATTGTGTACAGCTTTATGCTTTCGGGCGGCGGTGCAAGATTGAATGTTGAGAGAAACAAAATAAATATTGCAACTGTCCAGGAGGGCGAATTCCGAGAATTCATTCCAGTAGATGGAAATGTACTTCCTAAGTTGACAATCAGACTGGATGCAATTGAAGGTGGTGTGGTAGCTGAAAAATTCTACGATGGGGGTATTCTTCTGAAAAAGGGAGATACGATCTTATCTCTTGCCAATAATGACTTACTTCAAAGTTTTGTGCGAGAAGAAACACAGGCCTCCATTCTGGTAAATAATCTTGAAAACACGAAATTAGGTCTACAGAGAAATCAATTTAACTTAAGAAGGAATCTTATAGAACTTGATTATCAAATCGATGCTGCAGAGGATGCTTTTGTGAGAGGCCAGCAATTGTATGAAGAAAAGATAATATCGGAGCAGGAATTTTTGAACCTGAAAAGGGAGTTCAATAGGTTGACAGATAATCGAGTGATTCAGATAGAATCCAACAGGTTTGATTCATTAAATGCTGTCATTCAAATTCGACAAACGGAGGAAACACTTGTTCGTACCAAAAACAATCTTGACATGATCAAGAGAAATTTGGAGAACCTCTATATTAAGGCTCCAATTGATGGTAGGCTGTCAACTGTGAACGTTGAAGTGGGAGAATCCATCGCTCCTGGACAGAATATTGGACAGATAGATGATCTAAATGGTTTTAAGGTTCGTGCAACTATTGACGAACATTATATATCTAGGATATATGAAGGACTTGGAGGAAGCTTCTCTTTTGCTGGCGGAGACTACAATCTTGAGATCACGAAAGTGTACCCAGAAGTCAATAACGGACTTTTTGAAGTAGATATGGCTTTTAGAGACACCCTACCTAGTGGAATTAGAAGAGGTCAGACTTTACAGATCAGACTGCAGTTGAGCGAAAATATCACAGCAATTCAGATTCCAAGGGGAAGTTTCTACCAGACTACTGGAGGAAATTGGATTTTTGTTGTCGGAGAAGATGAGTCGGAAGCCGTGAGAAGGGACATTAGATTGGGAAGGCAAAATCCAAGATTCTACGAAGTTGTCGAAGGATTGCAACCTGGAGAGAAAGTTGTTGTCTCTTCATATAGAGGATATGAAGACAAAGATATCCTTGTGATAAAGTAACCATAGAAAAAATAAGAAGTAACTATAATAACTTAATTGAACTCAAAGAAGAATAAACTCAAATAACATGGAAAACGCTAAAGCATTAATTGACACCAAAGGACTAAAGAAATTCTACTACACCGACGAAATTGAAACTACTGCACTGGCTGGAGTAGACCTCAAAATCAAAGAAGGAGAATTTGTAGCAATTATGGGTCCTTCTGGTTGCGGAAAGTCAACGTTGCTAAATATTATTGGACTACTTGACAATCCGTCTGAAGGAGAATTCCATTTCACAGATCAAGAGATTTCTCAGTACAATGAGCGAAAAAGAGCCGATCTAAGAAAAGCTAACATTGGATTTGTATTCCAGAGCTTTAACTTGATCGATGAGCTTACTGTTTTTGAAAACATTGAACTTCCTTTGATCTATTTGAAATACTCATCTGCGGAAAGAAAGAAAAGAGTTGAAGAGGTAATGGAGCATATGAAAATCATGCACAGAAGAAATCACTTTCCTCAGCAGTTATCTGGAGGTCAGCAGCAACGTGTGGCTATCTCAAGAGCAGTTGTGGCTAAACCGAAATTGATTCTTGCGGATGAGCCAACAGGAAACTTGGATTCAGCGAACGGCCAAGAAGTAATGAACTTGCTGACTGAGCTTAACGAATCAGGAACTACTGTGATCATGGTAACTCACTCACCAATCGATGCTGAGTATGCTCACAGAGTAATTCACTTGTTTGATGGTCAGATTGTATCTGAGAACATCAATTCCAAAGACAACGCTTTAGTTTAATCTTAGAGCTTTTCTTCATACGGAGAAGGTCCGTTCTAGCGGGCGGACCTTTTTTTTGTACCCTATTTAAGACGGAACCATGAAAACCTTTGCCTTAACGATATTATTTTTTGCCGTATTTGCTCTTCAGGGGCAAAACTCTCAGGCAAATCAGCCTAATGAAGCGGTGACAGTGCTTACATTGGATGACTGTGTGAACTATGCTTTGGAAAACAACATTACGTTGAAAAGAGCCAGGAATGGAGAATTAGCCGCCAAAGCAAATCATTTTCAAGCGATTATGAATTATTTCCCGTCGCTGAATGCTAGTACCAATTATGATTTTTTCTTTGGTAATTTCTTTGATCAGAATGCTGCCCGTCAAGTATCCGAAACAACCAATAGCTCAAACCCTAGGTTATCCTCTAGTCTCGTGCTTTTTAATGGGTTTGCAAACCAATACAACCTGAAGCAAAGAATCCAGGAAAGAAAAGCTGCCGAAGAGAATGTCAAGAGCACTCAGTTGACTGTTCAAACAAATATTTTGTTCTTCTATTTATCTGTGGCAACAAGTAAAGAAACGGTTAAGGTTAGTCAGGACCGTGTAAACAATTTGCAAGAGCAGCTTGATAGAGAAGTTAAGCGCATTGAAGTTGGTGTAGGAGATCCACAAACCGCATATCAGTTGAGAGGCCAACTTTCGAATGAAAAACTCAATCTTACGAATGCTCGAAATCAACTTAGAAGCAACTTGCTACTCCTGGTACAAGAGATGCAGTTAGATACTGAGGTCGCCTATGATATTTCTACTGCGGAAGTGAGCGACGAAGACTTATTGCTGGAAATTGATCCATTTGACGTGGTACTAAGTGAGTCAGTAAATATTAACCCTCAGTTGAAGGGAACTGAGGCAAACTATGCGGCATCAAGGTATGCATTGAAGGGTGCCAGAGCAGCCAGAATCCCAACATTTAGAGTTTCTGGAACACTTGGGTCAAACTATTCAAGCAATGGGGCAAGAAATCCAGAAACTGGTGAATTCGAAGCAGATGCTACTTTTTCGGATCAGATAGAATTTAACAAGTTTGAGTATGTGAATTTTTCTGTAAACATTCCCATATTCAACCAGTATCAAACTTCAACAAATGTGCAAGTTGCGAAGGTGGGCTTTCTAAACGCAGAGTTGGATAGACAAGCAACCATCAACACGATCACAAATACGGTCCAGCGTGTTTATTTAGATCTAGTTGCAGGACAACAAACATACCTTTCCGCCCGAGAAAATATGGAAGCTCAAAATTCTAGTTTTGAGTTTGTTAAGAAGCGTTTTGATGTAGGTAGTACGGACTTTAATTCGTATCTCCAGAGCTTAAGAAATAAGAATCAAGCTGAGTTTCAATTGGTGAGCTCCAAGTACGAGATTCTTTTCAGAAAGAAAATCTTGGACCTATACCGAGGTATTTAGGAAGGTATACTTAATGTGGTCCAACTGGATAACTTAAGTTTTCTCTTCTAATTGATTTGAAAGTACAGGGCTATTCTCTTGTCTCCAACAACAAAAAAATCACGTCCAAATTTCATTACTGCTTTGCTATCGGCAAACTCTTTTGAATTAACCTTTTCAATGATTTCAATCTTGAATGGATCGATTCTCACCAGTCCATTTGAATAGGTTACTAGAACTTGATTTTTGGTGGATTGCAGGTATGTAATGCCAGCTAGTTTGATTGTTCCGTTTAGGTTTCCAAATTGATCAAGAACATGTAGACCATTTTCAGATGCAACAAGGAGTGAATTCCCAAAAGTGCGCATAATCGAAATACTATCTCCAAGCTTGTGTTGCACTATATGAATTACTGAGTTTCTTAGTAGATCAATTTTTTTCAATGTTCGTGGGTTGTTCTCAGCAAGCCAGAAGGTTCCATCCGGATTGATGCAGGCAGATTCAGCAAAGTTGATTCCGAAATCAAGCAATCCATATCTCCTAGGAACCGTAGAGAACCTATCTAGCAGTACGATTTGCTGAATGTCACGATAGAAAAGAAAGATCTTGCGATTGTTTTGTGCTTCGATTTGCGTGATGGAAGACTGATTTGGAAAAGAAAAACTTAAGACTTCTGAACCCTTAGATGAGAACTTTTGTAAACTTCCATTTTCAAAGCCAAGATAAGAGTTGTTCTCGCTATCTATGGAGTATGCTGTCGGCGTTCGTTTGAGTGTTTCTCGCCATTTCTCAACCATCTCCTGCCCACTGGAAAAGTGAGGGAGAAAAACACTAATTATCAAAAGTCTTAAGACTTGCCTTTTTCTCATCTATTTCAAGATAGCTAAAATGGTTGATCCATTCTCCCAAACTAAAATACGTGGAATCATCTGTGACTTTAAGAGAGAGGGGAAGATGTCTATGGCCAAAGATGTAGAGGTCGTGATGCGTGCTATTCTCAACCCTTTTGCAGTACTGAAGCAAAGGCTCATCCATTCCTTTTGATTCGTCATCATCACAACCTAGCCTGCTTTTATTTGACCAGTAGTTGGCAATGCCAATTCCAATGTTTGGATGTAGCCATGAAAATAACCATTGACAAAATCGATTCGTAAATAGTTTCTTTAGGAATTTGTAGGTGTGCCCACCTTTCGCTAGTCCATCACCGTGCCCGACTAAAACCCTTCTCTGGTTTATGTTAAGGGAAAGCGACTGATGAAATACCGGAATCCCCAACTCTTTTGGAAAATAGTCAAACATCCACAAATCATGATTCCCAGTGAAGAAGTAGATAGGAATATTTCGGTCTCTAAGTTCGGCGAGTTTTCCTTGGAAGCGAACGAAGCCCTTAGGAATGGTATGCTTGTATTCAAACCAGAAGTCAAAGATGTCACCCACAAGGAATATGGCACTTGCATTTTCAGCTACATGGTCAAGCCAGCGAACAATCTTTCGTTCACGTAAAGAGCTGGATTCTTCATCTGGAGCACCCAGATGGAAATCGCTTGCAAAGTAGATTTTTTGAGTCTTTGATAAATGAAAATCAGGAATGCTAGCTGGCTTTTTGGCCATTCGTTTAGCTTGCTTTTTCCTCGCCTACCTCTTCTTCTTCAACTTCCTTCTTTACCTCGTCCTTTATCTTGTCAACTTTCTTTGCAGCCTTCTCTTTCTCCTTTTTAGCTGCGCCATTCTCAGTCTTTTCTCCGTTAGGACTCGTAAAGGCTTCGTAGGCTGTTTGATTTTCAAAAGGACGTTTCCCAATTAATTCCTCTAAATCTGACTGGAAAATAATCTCTCTTTTTAAGAGCTCTTTGGCTAAGATCTCCAATTCCTTCTTTTTGGAAGAAAGTAGTTTTTTGGTGCGATCGTATGCTTTTTCAATCAGTTTTTTCACTTCCTGATCAATCAACTCAGCTGTCGCTTCTGAGTAAGGTTTTGTGAAATTGTAGTCTTGCTGCTTCGAATCATAAAACGAAACATTTCCTACCTTCTCATTCATTCCGTAGACCGACACAATGCTGTAGGCCATCTTGGTAATTCGTTCCAAATCACTCAATGCACCAGTCGAAATCTTGCCAAAGATTAATTCCTCAGCAGCCCTTCCTCCAAGCGCCATACACATCTCATCCATCAGTTGTTCAGTTTGATATAGAAACTGCTCTTTTGGTAAATACTGAGCATAACCTAACGCTGCAACTCCCCTAGGAACAATACTAACCTTAACCAATGGATCAGCATGCTCTAGAAACCAGCCAGCTACTGCATGACCTGCTTCGTGATAGGCCACGATTTTCTTCTCTTCTGGAGAAATCAACTTGTTCTTCTTTTCAAGACCTCCGATTACTCGGTCAATGGCATCTTGAAAGTCAAGCATGTCAACTTTCTTCTTATCTTTTCTTGCAGCTATTAGCGCCGCCTCATTGCAAACATTAGCGATCTCAGCACCAGCGAATCCTGGTGTTTGAGCTGCCAATTTTCTAGGATCGACAGTCTCGTCAAGTTGCACTGGCTTCAGATGTACTTTGAAAATGGCTTCTCGTCCAACAATGTCTGGTTTGTCAATACTTATTTGTCTGTCAAATCTCCCTGGGCGCAGTAGTGCTGAATCTAGCACATCTGGTCGGTTTGTAGCAGCAAGAATGATTACTCCAACATCCGTAGAGAATCCGTCCATTTCCACCAATAGGGAGTTGAGTGTGTTTTCTCTCTCGTCATTGGAGCCGGGCATCTGGCCTCTTCCTCGAGACCGACCAATCGCATCAATCTCATCTATGAAAACAATACAAGGAGCTTTCTCTTTTGCCTGCTTAAATAGATCCCGAACTCTGGCTGCTCCAACTCCTACAAACATTTCTACGAAATCTGAACCAGACAGTGTGAAGAATGGTACGGCAGCTTCTCCAGCCACCGCCTTGGCAAGAAGAGTTTTACCAGTTCCCGGAGGGCCTACGAGTAGTGCGCCCTTTGGAATTTTTCCTCCAAGTTTTGTAAACTTCTCAGGTGTCTTTAGGAAGTCAACAATTTCCCTAATTTCTTCTTTTGCTTCTTCCAGCCCAGCAGCATCCGCAAACGTGATTTTAACTTTGTTTTCAGCATCGAAAAGCGCAGCTTTTGATTTTCCAATATTAAAGAGCTGTCCGCCAGGACCACCGCCTCCCGTCATTCTTCGCATTAAGAACCAGAAACCAAAAATTAACAAGATCAGGAATCCCCAATTGAAAAGGAAAGTAGTGTAGTCTGATCGCTCTTCTATTTTGTAGTCAAATCGTTGCTCTTCAGAAATATTGGACATCGTCTCGTCCCAATCCTTGTCAAACTTGTCAACAGTAACAATGTCCAATCGGTAATGTGGACCTGTTTCAGAACTAAAAAAACCTTTATTCTGATCCAGTTCGATCTTATACTTTGTATTTGAGAGTGCTTCGCTTTTTAGCGTGATTTCAACATAGTCCTGATCACGTATGAGAACCACTTTTTGAACGTCATTGGCAAGAAGCATCTTCTCGAACGACCGGAAGGTGGTAGGAACCATACCCGTCTCCTTTGAGAACATGGTAACGCCGATTACTAGCGCAAGCAAGCCCCCTATTAACCACCCCTGATACCCTGGTCTACCTGGCCTAGGATTTAATTTTCTATCTTGTTTATTTTCCGGCATTTCTTGTTTTCTCCTTGATATTCTAAGCCTTGAACGCTTAGTGTTTGAATTAGTTCTCTACTACTCTTTTGACTTTTGCGTCACCCCAAAGTTCCTCTAGTCCAAAGAATTGTCTTTTTTCCTTATTAAAAATATGTGCTATAACATCTTATTGGACTACATAGATGTTAT
>JBDWQX010000017.1:0-18198 GCA_039986395.1 Cyclobacteriaceae bacterium | reverse complement strand
GGGTTCAATTCCCCCTCTCGCTACTGTGTATCATTTCGTTTACGCCTTATATTCACGAAAATTTGATAAAATTTATATTGGAAGATCTTCCAATATTAAGGCCAGACTCAAAAGTCATTACTATTTTTCTTCAAAGGGATTTACTAGTAAGTTCAGACCATGGAAGCTCATTTTTCTTGAGCGGTGCGATACGGTAAGTCACTCAATAGTAAGGGAAAAACAGCTAAAGTCTGCGAATGGAAGAGCTTACATAAGAAGTATCATTCTTCAAAAAGATAGTTAGAGCCCAGGATTCATATCCGCTAGCCAGCGGACGGGGTTCAATTCCCCCTCTCGCTACTGTCTTCAAGTGCCTATACGTCAGTATGGGCTTTTTTCGTTTACAACCTAGGTAGATTCCAAAAAGTGATCTAAAAAAGGAGGCGTTCTTGAGGGAAATGGCAGTATTCCTGAATAAATCTAGCTAATAAACTTACCCTTCGAATCCAGTTTTTTTATGAGTACCATCACAAAAGGGCTTGTTTTCAGATGCTCCGCAGCGGCAAAATGCGGTGACTTTATGCTTAGTAGTTTCTGAACCATCATGGTTCTTTAATCTAATGTTTCCATACACCATTAAAGGACCATTTTTTGCAACTTCGACAATCTGTTCATCCTCTATCTCAGCGTTCATAAGGTCCTGATTTTTCAGTTTGTACGCTAACGCTCCTGAAGGGCAGGTATCAATTTGATCTTTTATTTCCTGAGAACTTGCCCCATCTATAGTAACCCAAGGACGATTCGCAGGATTGAAAACTTCTGGCAATCCTTTGAAACATTTTTCTGAATGAATGCAGGTATTCGGCTTCCATATTACCGTCAAATCTTCATTTTCGTATTCCTTGGTTATCTCGCCCATATTTACAATTTACTTCCTTCTTCGATTATTTCCTTGTAGTCAGCAAGGTTTTGCTTTAGAAAGGAGCGCACAAATGGGCAAAGTGGAACTACTTTCGCCCCGTTCTGCTCAACCCAATCGAGTGCTTCTCGCACGAGTTTGTGTCCAACTCCCCTGCTCCCCAATGCTTCTGGCACCTCCGTATGGATTAGATAAAACTGTCCTTTACTTCCTTTCTTAAAATCAATCTTGGCCAAGTTGTCATCTATTTGTAGTTCGAATCTACCTTCCTCTAGATTGACAGTTGTCTTAAGCTGTGCGAGATCCATCTACTAATGTTGCTATGTACGAAGGCAATTCAAGACTATCTGGCAATTGCATATCCTTTTCCGGCTGTCCATATTTTATTTCAAATGGGATCACGCCACACCATGAAGTCTCTTCCTTCATGTTCATATTTACATCTCCAGCTCTGACTTTTGCAGCTGCGTTGGCCAAAGAGAGTCTGACGATTTTAGTTATGGAAACTTGATCCGCGGTAGGGTCTCCAACATCGGCAATTCTCCCAGGGCAATACCTTTCCGTAAACAATTTGAAAAATTTCAGTTTTTCTTCAGGTTCAGTCAACTCGACACCTTTAGCAAAACTAATCACAGATCGATAATTGAAAGATGAATCAAAAGCTGTCGGTGATAAGACCAAAGCATCCATGTGAGTGATTGAGAAACTCACTTCCTGATCAATTATGGCATCCATGAACCTGCTCTTTGCCGATGCATGAATATATATATCATCACCTACTCGGCAATAGCCTGTCGGTATTTGATGAGCCAATCCATCTCTAACAAAAGCAATGGTGCAAAATACACCTTGATCTATGATTTCATAAATAGTGTCTTTCTCATCGGTACCTCTGCTGGGGTATCTGGAAGGTTTGGTATTTACCATAGTTAAAGATTGTGTTTAATGATCGAGAAATCAGGTTCTCGGTTTCTTTTAGGTCTTGACTATTTCAGATAAATCTAACATATGTATTTGTCAGTCTTCATCTCAAAACTGATTTTTACAAAAGTTTGAAAATTAAACCAAAATTTTCATGGGAAGTAAAAACATTTATCAATCGAATTTCTACATTTGCGTTCCGTTTTGAAAGAGCGCTTACGAAAGTACTTTTGAAGAGACGGAATCCATCTACGCAAATGCTTCGATGGAAAATGTTCGGGGTGTAGCACAGTCCGGTTAGTGTACCTGGTTTGGGACCAGGGGGTCGGAGGTTCGAATCCTCTCACCCCGACGAACGAAACCCTCTTTTCTGTATAGTTAAGAGGGTTTTTATTTTGTGGTCGAGTTTGACTCTAATTCTAATCATCCGAATAAGGATTTTCCAAAAATATTTTCGAGGGATTTTGCTCGTTTTGAAAGTTCTTTATCGTTGTTGCCAGATCTGCTTGAAGTCCAATTCTACTTTTAAATTCAGCACCAAAAATTTCGAGCATTGCTGTAGCTCATGTATTCCTTAGATCATAAATCTTCTGGAGTCAACTGATACCTGTTGCCAAGAGTGAGAAAAGCGTTAGATACAGTTCTCATCATAGCGGTGCGATTTTTTTCGAACGGAGCTATCAGGTAATCATCTGGTCGAAGACTGTGTCGACTACCAGTCTATTAATCAACGTTTGTAACTCTGCCAGAGGGCATCAATCTAATTTCTTCACGTTTTGTGATGCGACTTACTTTTAGATTCTTAGGCACTATTGCGCAAGTTGCCTATAGTATAGGTTTTAACAATCTCTCCTATTTCTCCGGGTGCTTCAAGAACAAGTTTCACTTCGGAATTCATGAATCAGCCTGACGCTTAATATCCAACAGGACCACTCTGTGTTGGTAAAGGCTTAGCTATTGCCGCATTTCAGGACATGCTGAGTGGTGGCTTCTTCAGGACTTCTCCAAATGTAAAAAAAATGAGATTTAAGGCTACCGACCTCCTACCCAATCAGGGCAGTACCTAATGCAACATATCTGTTAGTATTTGAAACATGACCGTCAATACTAGTCGGACAACAACCAGAGATTTGAAGTAGTAATAGGTACAGCATCAGTGGACAAAATCACAGGATGCAATTCTTTGATTCCGAGTTGATTTTTTTCACCTCAAAATATTACCACTTTATAAGAAATCCTTTCATCATGAAATTCTCACCAAAACTCCTTGCGCTACTCATAGTCTCCATTTTGTCCAGCTGTCAGGATGGAGTAGAACCAAGAAACGCTAGTCCGATCCCTAAGGGGCTCGTTGGCCCTACATTTGGAACCGTTCCTCTGCTAGTGACGTTTGACGGTTCTGAATCCTTTGATTTAGACGGAAGCATAACGGCATATAACTGGGATTTTGGAGACGGATCCACAGGAACCGGAGCGATAACCACTCATACCTATACGCAGGCCGGTACCTTCACAGCTACTTTGTCAGCAACGGATGATGTTGGTTTGGTATCTGTCTCTCCTGTCTCCGTCGAAATAGAAGTATTACCCAATGATCCACCTACTGCAGTGGGATCATTTACTCCTACCTCTGGAGAAGCTCCCCTGCTCGTCTTTTTTGACGGATCTGCGTCGACAGATGCAGATGGAACGATCGCTTCTTATGAATGGAATTTTGGCGATGGATCCAGCGGAAGCGGAGCCACCACCAGTCATACCTACACGAGTGCCGGTAATTATACTGCCTCTCTCACTGTAACAGATAATGCTGGAGCAAGCTCGGATCCGATTTCTGGGAACATCGTGGTAACTGCAACTGGCGAATTGATCGTCTGGCTTTCTGAAGATCTGGGTACGGGTTTTATCGACATATACCATGGTGGTACGAATAGTACAGGAACGTTTGCAGGAACCATTGCAAATTTTTGCTCCTTGGGAACCCCATCGACTATATGTAGTAATACTACATGCACTCTTTTAAGATTTGAACTTCCAACAGGGACAAACAGAATCACAGGCTATGCCCAATCTGGGACGTTCTGGGACTTTAATGCTGTTATCACACAAGATGAGTGTGTCGGCGTGAGATTGGTATTGTCCGGAGGTAGAGTTAATGAGGCTACTGAGCCTTCCATCTTCATTAAACCAGTCACAACTCCAACCACCTTAAACAAATTACTTCCATGAAAATCAACAAAATTTTGTTCTCAGCTTTGTGCTTCTTTGCTCTTACCATTGTTAGTGCGCAGGATATTGGTCAAATAGAAGTAAAAGATAGAATTGATAAATCAAATGGCTTTTTTCTTGATTTCGGAATTTCGGATAATATCATTTTCCAAGACGACTATAGCTCAGGTTTCAATTTTAACTTAGGTTATCATAAGAAGAAAAATCGAGCACTTGCTTTAGGGTTTACCTTTGGTTTTTCGTCTTTTAAGCTTGACTCAGAATTCTTCGGGAAAACGCCAAATGACGATTTAATTGCTGAATTAGCTCAAAGTGCAGGAAATTCCGTCAACGAGGGAAATTTCTTTATTGCGTCAAATTTGACAAGCTTTAGGATCGTTCAAATTACGGGCGGAGACCTTACTCAAATCCGTCTGGGCGGATTATTGAAATTGTACTTTATTCCGATTTCTGATGATACCAAATTCACAGTATCTGGGAGTGCCAATCCATTTTTACTGATAAACAGTCGTGCAGCTGTTAGCGGATCTGATGACTTGTACAATATTGTTGGTAGTACAGCGCAATTCAGCGGGACGTTTGAATGGGATTCTTCTGGCGAGGTACTGTCCGGACTTGCTTCCAACACCCAGACGTCATTTGGTTTGAATCTAAGTATCGCTTTTGAGTACAATCCGGCACAGCAACTATCATTATACTTACAGGCGGGCATCGGATATACATTTCCAATAGAATATGTTGATACGAGTTCTTACTTGAGAAATGTGGAACTCGACTATTTTGATCCAGACTTTCCATTAACGGATAATTTTGGATTCAGCGTTTATGCATTCAACCTGGGAGTCGCTTATAACTACTAAACAGTGAAACATGAATAAGCTTTTACTATTTATTATAGTCATAAACTTTTCAATGACTAGCCTACATGCGCAGTATCGGCACTATGCCAATGGCATAAAAAGTTTCCAGAATGGTCATATGGAAGCCTCCATTAACCATTTAACCCGATACTTAAATGGATCTTATATAGAGGATAAATTCAAAGTGGATGCTCACTATGTAAGAGGATTAGCTAATCGGGCGTTGGAAAACAATGAGAAGGCTATTCCAGATTTTATGATCTCCATAGATCTCTATCATCCGAACGAAAAGAACATTAACTGGTTGATCGCTCAATCCTACTCCAAAATAGCCGATTACGCTAACGCTATTAGGTTCTATAATAATACCCTTCCACTTTTCAGTTTAGACAAAGAAAATACGATCAAGATCTTACTGGAAGCACTGGCAGTCTATGAAAAAGTAAATGAGCCAAAACAAGCAAGATCAATTGCGTTGAAGATTTTGAACACAGATCGAAGTAACCAAGCAGCCAGGGATAAACTCATGAAGCTAAATGAGCTTCTACAGGATACAACGGGTGTTAGTATGTTGATCGCGCTCGAAGACGCAAAGGATGAGCCCCAGATCACAAAAGATTCGCCGACGATCGTAGAGGAAGTGATAGAAGAACCGGTTGCAATAGCTACGGGGGAAGAACAGACCACAGCAGTCGCCGAGGAATCCAAATTAGTTACCTATAGAAACAAACTCGCGCTTGTTATTGGTAATGCTTCCTATGAACAAAGTGGTTCTCTAAAAAATCCAGTGAACGACGCACGCTCAATGTCCAATAAACTAAATGAAATTGGATTTGACGTTATCTACAAAGAGAATGCCTCTCAAAACGAAATGAAAAGTGGTATAAGAGAATTTGGTCAGCGGCTTGATAAGTACGAGGTTGGCTTGTTCTATTATGCTGGGCATGGCGTTCAGGTCAATGGGAAGAACTATATGATACCTATTGAGGCAAATCTTGAAATGGAAGCGGAAGTTGAGTTCGATTGTGTCGATACGGACAGAGTCTTGGCTTATATGGACTATTCGGATACCAAAGTAAATATTGTTATTCTGGATGCTTGTCGAAACAACCCATTCGAGAGGAGCTGGAGTCGCTCCGCAAATTCAAGTGGTCTAGCATTCATGAATGCACCTTCGGGGAGTTTAATAGCTTATGCCACCGCTCCCGGGAGCACCGCATCCGACGGCGAAGGCAATAACGGTCTCTATACCTCGATGTTGCTGAAACACATGGATACTCCGGGAATTACAATTGAGCAATTTTTTAAGAGAGTAAGGTCAGAGGTCAATGATAAATCAAACAATAAGCAAATTCCGTGGGAATCAACCTCACTAACTGGGGATTTCTATTTTACCGTTAAATGAAATGAGTTGATGAAAAGGTATTTAGAAAACCTTTAGGTAGACCATAAACCCTGGGTTCGTGAAACAGTTGAAATTCCTCCATGTGGTCGAAAAATGTGGTCGACTTTTGCTTGTTCTTGTGTTACTCACTAGACCACAAAAAATGTAAATGACTCATAATCAATACTATGTGAATTGAGAGAATAGGTTCGAATCCTCTCACCCCGACGAACGAAACCCTCTTTTCTGTATAGTTAAGAGGGTTTTTATTTGTGTCTTTTTGTCCACTTCTTAAATTCAATCATCTCCTAGCAAGACGGAGCTAATTCAATTTCCAACTCTAACAAATTCGCAATCTGCGTTGAACTCCAGGACAACTGATTCACTACCTTGATCTTCGTCCTCTGCCAGACCTCCAAGGGTAACGAAATACTTCTCAGAAGTTGCGGTTTCAACAAAAACAACTTCTTTGATCCTCAACGTCGCATATCTTTCGTCAACAAAATCGCGTACGCAAATCATGGATCTCCTTGGTGGAAGCGGTGAAATTGTATTGATCCACTCACCGTTTTTCTTATAAGAAGATGTCTTGGGGAAATTGTTTAGTGTGAACGTAACCGTGTAAATATCGCTCTCCAGTATCCATTCTGTTTGGGTGGCATTTTCATATTTATACCAGAAATTCTTGGACACCTTTAAGGGAATTTCAATTTCAGAATTACAACCGACAACTCCCGAAATAAGAAACAAAAAGAGAATTCTTTTCACCCGATTTAGTTTTGATTGAAACTATTCAATAACAACATTGACCTTGTTAGTCTTTTTAGCTGCCAATGGACCTGTTTGCACTCCTTCTCCGTTGTTATTCATGTCGTCTTTGATGACCTCAAGAAAATAAACAACTGATTGCACTTCCTTAAATTTTACTCTTCCCTTTTTATCAGAAACTCCACTGGCAGCTGGGTTCGTACTTCCTCGATAATCAGCTTCTGTTTTGTAAAGTTTCACCTCTGCCCCTTCAACAAAATTTCCTAGTCCGTCAATGACGGTTACTGTCAATTTCGTTGGCAAAATCTGAGCTTCGGTCTCAAAAGAGACTGCGGTTGACAGAAATAGAAAGAGTGCAGCAAGCACCACTAGTTTGTTCATTTTCATTTTTTTGAGTTTTTGATTTAGACCCTTATGATAGGAAAAGTCACATTCTTATCCAAGATATCAGGACTTTCTACAACCACTTTTTTCGCTTGAAGTAGATCACCATCCCGATGAAAACCAACCCCATCACACCCCAAGTAATAAAGTAACCATACTTGTATCCCAATTCTGGCATGTTTTCGAAGTTCATCCCATATACCCCTGCGATGAATGTAAGTGGAATAAAAATGGTAGCAACGGTCGTTAAAACTTTCATCGTCTCATTCATCTTCTGACTGAGAGAAGAAAAGTAAATATTTGTGAGTCCTTCCAGCGACTTTGCAGTGGACTCAATCTCTTCGATGGCACTTAAGCAACTATTAGTAAGGTCATGAAAGTATTTACTATTGCCTTCCCCAATGAAAACCGTTTTGCGATTCTGAAGAACTCTCAGAGCTTCCTTGAACGGATTGAGTGATTTTTTAACCAGCTCTGCCATTTGTTTGAGTTGCTCCAGTTTGACCAATGAATCTTGTGTTGGATTTGTGAGCACAATTTTCTCGATGGCTTGGATCTCGTCATTAATGGATTCAATTGTCTCAAAATAATTGTCCAAGATCGCATCTAGCAGCTGGTACAAAAGAAAATCGGATCCCTTCTTTCTGAGAAGTCCCAATTTCTCCAAGATCTTATTCCGCAAATGATCGAAGTGATCTCCCATCTTTTCCTGAAATGAGATCACATAGTTTTTTCCTAGAACAAAAGACAGGTGCTCCACGTCAAGCTGGCCCTTATCATTTTTCAAAATTGACTTGATGCTGAAGAAAAGGTAATGATCATACTCTTCCACTTTCGGCCTTAGCGTAGTATCAAGTGTTTGCCTTACCGTCATTCGGTCCAGCGAAAGTGTCTTGGCTAATTGCTCGATGATTTCTACCTCATGCAGTCCATGAAAATTCAGCCAGTAGGTTTTTTTATCTTTTAGGTCGTCGAAAAACTCAAAATCCTTGAGCTTCTCCTTCGTGGTTACCTCGTCAAAGTCATACTCATATAGCTGTGTCTGTACTTCATCGATCTTTTTTTCACCAACGAAAGCGATTTCTCCTCGTCCTTTTGCTTCCGTTTTAATCTCTAACAGATTCAGCGAAAAATCTGTTAGTGACTTAATTCCTGAGAGAAGTATTTTATCTGGCCTGATATCAAATTGTTTCATGTCTGTTCTGTCTGGGGTATGCTCAGTTAGTGTTCCCGTGATTTGTCATTCTTCGGAATGGTCATCAATATTCGAGTAGCTCGGATTCCGTCCACTTCCTTTATTTCCGCTTCAACGTCCTTTTCCTTACCTAATTTAACTTTTCTTCCTTTCTCTAACTTATGTCCAATTTTTTCCACGATTAAACCAGATATCGTGGTTGCATCTTCAGGGCTCAGCTCAATGTCAAATCGCTCATTCAGATCATCCACCTGAACATCTCCATCCACTAGGTATTTGCCATCTTTTTGTTCGACAATATCTGGATCTTCCGCATCGAATTCATCCTGCACACTTCCCACCAATTCTTCCAAAATATCTTCCAGAGTGACGATACCAAGTACGGTACCGTGTTCATCCTGAACAAATGCAAAGTGTTGTCTAGCTGACCGGAATTCCTGCATCAGCTTACCTATCAAGATGTTTTCAGGAACCAGCATGGCAGGCCGCAACATCGAAGTCAAATCGACTTTATCATCCCTGTGATAGCCAATCATATCTTTGATGTGAATGACTCCAAGTACTTTATCAAGTGACCCCTCACAAAGGGGAAATCTGGTATGCCTTGATTTTTTAGCGTATTCGAGATTCTCGGCAAACGATTTTCCTGCGTCTAAAAATTCTACTTCAATTCTTGGCTTCATAATTTGACCAGCCACTTCGTCATCAAATCGGAATACAGCTTTAAGTAATTTGTGTTCGTTCCTACTCAGCTCTCCTTTAGCGTAAGCGATGCCCAGTGACGCTTGAATTTCCTCTTCCGAAAGAGGGGTATCATGCTCATCTGCATCTGTTATTCCCAACCATTTTAGGAACACATTTGTAATTCCGTTTAGCACATACATGAAAGGAAACAAGATCATGTAAAATCCTTTTAACAGCAGTGCTGATCCTAGAAAAACTGGTCCAGGTTTTCTAATCGCATAAATCTTAGGAACCTGTTCGCCTATTACGATATGAAAAGCTGTGATCGTTGTAAAGGCAATCGCAAAGGCAATGCCATGGATCACTTTTTCTGAAGCGATACCAAAATCCTGAATTGTGGGAGTTATGAGGTGCGCAATAGCGGGCTCACCAATCCAACCCAACGCAAGAGAAGCCATGGTAATTCCGAGCTGGCAAGCAGACAAAGCAAGGTTTTGTCGCTTGAACAACCACATCGCGGTGGAGGCAAATGGTTGTTTTTCGCGAATCATTATCTTGAGTTTGCTCTTGCTTAATTTGACGAGGGCGAACTCAGCGGCAACGAAAAATCCATTGAGAATAATAAAGATGACGGTGAGACCAATATTAATACCATCTGCTGCGTAGCTTGCTTCGGCTTCCATTATGATTATTTTAGTGTTAGTTAGGTTTAAAATCCTGGTTTGAGACTGTAAATCCTGATTTAGTCACTTGATTAATATTGATCAAGGTAAGAATTTGTGACTAATCTTTATGTCTTAAGTCTTAATATCAAATCAAATGATTGTAATTGGAAGAAGAGACAAAATTGACTTACCTGAGCTGGAACTTTTCAATATTGAGGCAAAGGTAGATACAGGGGCATATGGCTGTGCGTTGCATTGCCATGAAACGGAGGAAGTGCTGCTCAAAGGGCAACGAGTTCTGTCCTTCAAAGTATTGGATCCTGAGCATCCAGAATTTGCCGATAAAAATTTTTATGCATCAAATTACAATTACAAATCAGTGAAAAATTCTTCGGGAGAATCAGAAGATCGTTATGCAATAGAAACGGATATTGTTGTTTTTGGTAAAAAAAGAACAGTAGAATTTTCACTTACAGATCGAAGTGAAATGAAGTATCCAATACTGCTTGGTCGGAAATTTCTTTCGAAACATTACTTAGTAGATGTTCAACAGAAGGATTTATCCTTCACATTAAAAACTGAAAAAAAATGAAGATAGCAGTACTATCCAGAAATCCTAAGCTCTACTCCACCCGACGGCTAGTAGAAGCTATTCAGCAAAAGGGTCATGAACCACGCGTGATCGATCACTTGAATTGCGACATCATAATGGAGGACGCTGGCCCTTCCATTTTCTATGAGGGAGAAAATCTTACAAATGTTGATGCAATTATTCCTCGAATAGGAGCATCCGTAACGTTTTATGGCACAGCTGTAGTGAGGCAATTCGAAATGATGAAAGTTTTTAGTGCTGTAAGTTCTTTGGCAATAACACGCTCTAGGGACAAGCTTCGGAGCCTGCAGCTACTGTCCAGGTCGGGGGTTCGCTTACCTAAGACTGCTTTCACAAATTCTAGTAAAGGAGACAACAAAGTATTAAAGCACATTGGCAAGGCACCAGTAGTGATCAAATTACTTGAAGGAACACAAGGTCTTGGAGTAGTTTTGGCCGAAACAGACAAGGCCGCAACATCGGTGGTTGAAGCTTTTGAAAGCCTGAAGACCAGAGTCATTCTACAGGAATTTATCAAGGAAGCTGGGGGTGCTGACATTCGGGCCTTCATTGTGGATGGTGAGGTTATTGGTGCAATGAAGAGGCAAGGTAAAGAGGGTGAGTTCAGATCTAACTTGCATCGTGGAGGAAATGCCAACGTTATCAAATTGAGCCGAGTTGAAAAGTCTACAGCTTTGGCTGCAGCTAAAAGTATGGGACTAGCTATTGCTGGTGTCGACATGCTTCAGTCAAATAGAGGACCGCTGGTTTTGGAGGTTAATTCCTCTCCTGGTCTAGAGGGAATTGAAGCGGCCACAGGAGTTGATATTGCTGGAAAAATTATTGATTACATTGAAAAGTCGGCGACAAAGAAAAGAAAGGCTGAAGGGTAAATAAATATGAAATCAATAACTATAGCTGGTGAATCAGTAGCACCTGGCGAAGAGAAACAAATTCTTGCTAGTATATCCAGACTACCTACTCGCACACAAATTGATATACCAATTATCGTAAGTAGATCTACAGAACCTGGACCTACACTCCTTCTTATGGGTGGTATGCACGGTGATGAGATCAATGGAGTTGAAATTGTGCGAAGGATAATCGTTAATAAATACAACAAGGTCCAAAAGGGAACTGTCATCTGTATTCCAATCGTGAATATTCACGGGTTTCTTCATTTTTCCAGACAAGTACCTGATGGGAAGGACGTTAATCGCTCATTTCCAGGGTCCCGTACTGGTTCTTTGGCAAGTCAAATTGCTTATCATCTACGAACAGCAATTCTACCACTGATTGATTGTGGTCTAGACTTCCATACTGGTGGAGCCCGGATAAATAATTTTCCTCAGCTCAGGGGATATCTTTCACCTGAAAATTTAGATCTGGCAAAGGCATTTGGACCGAAGTACATCATGAACTCCCCTTACAGGGAAAAATCGCTGAGGAGAGAGGCTGGAAAACTTGGAAAGCCATTTCTAGTCTATGAAGCAGGAGAGTCGTTGCGATTGAGGAAACATGCTATTG
The DNA here is from genome assembly GCA_039986395.1 of Cyclobacteriaceae bacterium. Classification (GTDB taxonomy): domain Bacteria; phylum Bacteroidota; class Bacteroidia; order Cytophagales; family Cyclobacteriaceae; genus Ekhidna. Next base: position 6,094 of record JBDWQX010000017.1, on the reverse strand, counting down.
ACGCTGGTGTAAATGGAGCCCTTAGAGTGATGAAATACCTGGGCATGCGTCAGGAAGCACCTGCCTTGGACTATGATCCAATTCAAATTGCAAAGTCTTCCTGGTTACGCTCTCCATCAGCTGGCATATACCATTCTATTGTTCGTCCTGGAGACGAGGTAAGTGCTAAGCAAAAAGTGGGAATTGTTACTGGTCCTTTTGGCGATTTTGAGAAAGTTATTAAAAGCAAACTTTCAGGACATGTAATTGCTGTAAATAATATTCCGGTCGTCAATAGAGGGGATGCTCTAATCCATGTTGGTGTGGAATAGCGAGCTAGATCACACCTAAATGCGTGATCGATGCAGAAGCTAAGCCAAGAGCTAACAAGAATCCAAACATATCCGTCACAGTTGTCAGGATTGGACCAGAAGCCAATGCTGGATCTACCTTCATTTTTTTAAGCAAAAGCGGAATAGTCCCTCCGATAGAAACAGCAATAATTGTGTTAATCCCAAGCGCAAGCCCAACGACCAAACCCAAATGAATACTGCCCTGCCATAACCAAGCGGCCAATCCAAGCAAACTTCCAAGTGCCAATCCGTTCACGATTCCTACTGCCAATTCCTGAAACCATACCCTCCTCATTTCAAACGGTTTGATCACACCAAGGGACAGTTCTCGCAAACTCACAGCAACTGCCTGATTTCCCGAACAGCCGCTCATGTCTGAGATAATCGGTAAAAACACGGCCAAAGCAATTGCAGCACTCAGCGTATCTTGATAAAAAGCAATGATGCTGGCAGCTGCAATGTTTAGCAGGATATTTACGCTCAACCATGACAACCTTCTTTTTGATCTAAGAAGAACAGGCATAGTTCTAAGTTCTTCACCACCTACGATTCCCTGCGTTTCCAAGAGCTCTTTGGTTGCCAACTCCGATTCTTCTTTTCGAATGTCCTTCCGCATCACTATCCCAATTAAATGCCTTGCGCCATCCAATACCGGAACACCATAGAAGTCATGTGTGTCAAAAAAGTTGATTAGCTCGTCGAGTGTAGCATCCACATTTACAGTCAATGCGTCCTTGATTGAGATATTTGATAGCAATTCATCTGGCTTGTTCAGTAAGAGATCTCGAACCTGTAGCACGCCGTGAAATTGATCATTGGACGTGACATACATGTACTGGACATTGTACTGACGGTATTCCTCAGATTTCTCACGTAAGTGACGTGACACATCCCTGACTGTCATTTTCTTGTCAAAGGCGAGAAATTCAGTAACCATTAGCCCGCCCGCAGTATCCGTTGGATACTGAATGAGATTCCTCAAATTCTCTATTCCCTCCTGCTCCATTTTGGAGAGAATAGCCTCCGCGTTCTCTGAATTGAATTCACCAATAAGGTCAGCCTGTTCGTTACTCTTAAGCTCTCCTATTACATACGCAGCTTCTTGTGAGGGCATCCGCTCAAGAATATCTTTTGCCTGCACTTCCGGAATCTCAGTAATTAAATGAGCAGCCTCAGTAGAGGACAAAAGTGAAACCAGTTTGACCTGATGATCTCGATTAAGATGGCTAACGAGTAGCACACTTTCCTCACTTGTAAGTTCCTGAAAATGCTCCTTTATTGATGATTGATCATCATTTTCAATATGTTTTTGAAGAACTTCCCACGGTTTGCTATCTGTAATCTCTTTCATAATTTCACTTGAAGATTCTCTGGTAAAATACAAAGTCTTTAGAATTGATTAATGGAATTTGAAGTTATGAAATGTAAAATGCCCATGATGATTATCACGGGCATTTTAATGGAGGAAATTCGAAAGCCTCCTAGTATGTTCAGGAAAATTTACTTCTTAATTTCATCTAATATCTCCGTTGCTCCCTCGACTCCTTCTTTAAGAGCTCCTTTGACAGAGTTTGCTGCTTCATCTCCAATATCTTTTGCGGCCTCTAGTGCTGCGATAATGGAGTTTTTTGTTGCTGAAACGGTGTCTCCGCCAACTTGCTTCACGGCACTAATTGATCCTTTGACAGCTTCTACAGCGACTTCACCGACCTCAATTCCCAAATCTTTTCCTGCATGCATGGCCTGTGCAACAGATCCCTGCACCGCATCCTTCTGCTCTACTCCCGCATCCATCGAACCTTGCACCGCGCCATCAACGATACCTTTTACCAGTTTTACTGCGCTGATACCAATTGTTCCTACACCCTCAAATGCTCCTTGAACAATTGACGCAGGCACTTGAATTCCCTTAACAACCAAATCGGAGGTTCCTTTGATTGTAGTAATTGCAAGATCTTTTACAGATCCAACAATCGCACCACCTAAGTCGGCGGTCCCTGAAAGAGCGCCTTTGACTCCTCCTTTAACACCATTAACTACTGAAGATAGGATATTTGCCATAATTTTTGCTTTTAGGTTACCAGAACCTCTCTCATCCAGTATGGTTAAGAGAGTCTGAGATAATTTCTTATTTGTTTGATGTTTAGACTGCCCAATTCGAGAAAGTCACAAATTGAATATCTTTTTTTGCAAAGAAGATTCAGGCGATTCTGAAAGTAGGACTAAAGGCACTATCCATCAGATACTTTGCAAAAAAGAAGCGATCTGGCTCTTACTTTTTGACTTCACTCAATACATCCTTGAGCGGCACTCTACTCCCATCCTTGTAAGGTGCTATCCATGCATCTTTCACTCCCATGGCTCGAAGGTACTTTTTCAGCTCATCAGCTTTGTAGTAGTCCGCGAATTGGCCAACGGTAATTTCAGTGATCCCGGAGGCGTTCTTCTCCAATTGGATGTTTTCTGAGGTATTATCAACGTACGCTGTTAGGTCTAGCTTCTTATAGCCACCTATCTGCACTCTGAATACTACGCCATTTTGGGGTAACCGAAAACCACTTGTTCCAGTTTGAACTGGTTGCGATGTAGCTTTTGCCAAAGCAGCTTGCAGTTCCCCACGAAGGCTTTCATTTTGAGATGCCATATTATCCAGATTCTCCTGTATGGATCTTATCTCGCTTTGTGCATCGTTGAGCTGAGATTTTGAATTGGCCTCCACAGTTTTCAGCCTCTCAAACTCCGCCAACATACTTTTCAACGATTGCGGATTCTTCTTAAATTGTTTTGCACGAGCCACAAGCTGCTTTTTTTCAGCTTTGCTCATTTCTTGAGCCATAGATGAGTGTCCAACTAGACCCAATACAATTACTATAATTATACTTTTCATTTTAATTCCATTCTGGTTTCTAACTAGTCTTTTAGACCTGATCTCGATTCACTGGTCACGTTGATCCTGGTACGTGTGGGTCAGAATCATATTAAAGTTACTCAATCCTCTTCCTCATTCGAAAGTGGGTCAATCAATTTGTTTGCTGTTCTTACCATATCTACAGAAAACAACTTACCAACATCGGTCATTAGATGGGCATAATTGATGGTTGCCATTACCTGTCGTTTCAATTCAGGAGGAAGCTCATCCACTTTACCAATGAGCTCGAATGGGTTGATATCCTTATTTTCCATCTTCATAAAGCTTAATCAATTTGGCTTTTGTCCTTTTCAATTTCATCTTAACGGAACTTTCTCCGGCATCAATCAGATTTGCTATCTCTTTAATTGAAAGACCATCTTGGTATTTCATTAATAAAATGCCCTTTTCAGCGACGCTCAATTTTTCCAGTAATACCTTTAGGGTTTCGATGTTAATTCCCATGATCTCCTCATCAGAAGGATCAGTTTCTGAGTCACGATTCTGTTCTTCGTATTTAAGTTGTTCGGATAAATTGTGTTGTTTCTTCTTCTTCGCTTGGTGGTCTACACAGTAGTTAAAAGTGATGGCGTAGATCCACGTCGAAAACTTAGACTTCTTACCATACTTTGAAAGGTTTAAGTAAATTTTTACGATTACATCGTGAGCCAGGTCCTTTGCTTCTGACTCATCCTTTGTGAAGCTCAGACATTTCCTGAAAATTTTGAGCGCATATCGGTCATAGATTTCCTCAAACAATTCAGGTCTCTCGCGAGCAAGGATTAAATCCACGATCTCTGAGTCTTCAAGACTTTTTACTTCCTTTTTTGTGTATGAGTGAGCTGTTTCGATACAGAAATTCTGCTTGATATGAAACCACAAATTAGTGTAAAAAAAGGAAGAGTAAATCTTGATAAGTGCAGGTGTCATATCCGCTGTTTTGCAGGCTGGTTAGCCAATTTGTCAGAACATAGTTCGGAGACATGAAGAGTACACTGCTCTTTTCGGTGTACAGTATGTCTAACTCAAAACTCACTTCATTTTTACTACTTCAGTAAGAAGAGTACTAACTGGAATAACCACACTTCCATTCTTGGTCTTAAGAATGCAGCTTGTAATGTCAATTTTTGAAATGACTCCCGCCATGTCACCAATCTCAATTTCCTGACCTACCTCAAAATTATTTTTGGAGTAAAACGAGGACAAAATATTCCTTAAAATATCTCTTGATCCGATCCCGAAAGAAACGGCAAAGGCCAAAACTATACCGCCAACAATGACTGTTACATTGGACGTCAATACATTCGTATCTACCCCAGCCTGATTAAGAGCTGCAAGAGAAACAATTACAACAATAAGATAGAACGCGAATCCACTGATGATTCTTGCCGAAGCAACAGCTAGTGTATCGAGAATGCCTCTCAGCCCTTTTCGAACAAAGTTGGCAATGTAAAAGCCGATTACGAAAACGACGATGGCACTAAATAATTGAGGCAAATAGGTTAGCAAATCACTTATTGAGCTTGAAACGACCAACCAGCCGAGGGTATCTGAAGCAGTCACAAAAAAGAGCAAGATGATTACCCAGTAGACAAATTTTCCGACAATATGAGAAGGTGTGATATCAATTTTGGCATCTCCAATAATCTCATCGAAATGGAGTTTCTTCGAAAGCTTATCAAAGCCAAGAACTCTTAACGTTCGACGTGTTACGAAAGCCATGATTTTCGCAATTAACCAGCCAAGCAAGAGTAGAAAAATTGCACCAAGAATATTGGGAAGCGCAGACATGAGAGACTGTCCAAGTGCTACGAGGGATTGTAAACCGACTTGTGTTAGATCTGTAATTTTGTTCATGGTTTCAGGTTTTTATTTAAAGTAAGTTAGCGTCTGTATTAAGACTTGAATTGACAAAGTTGGTCACTTTTAATACAGCATTTGTTGCCTTTGTCTTAAAATAGAACTGTAGATTATTCTCTACAATTGTCTATTATATTCAGCACTTATTCAGATCAAATGAGGGTCAAGTGAGGGTCAAGGTCTGTTTTGCGTCATGGAATGATTTTTTCACTTGTATGGGTGAATCAAACAATCAATTATCATGAACACAGAATGCGAACAGCTACTTGAATACCCACAATCCCACAAACGAATGCGTACTGCATTAATTCTTGGAGCTATAGTGGCAGCACTTGCATTGTCGGGGTGTGTCAGTCAGAAAAAATATGATGCCGCACTTCAGGATATAGCTAGACTTACTGTTGATAGTACTTTTCAAGACTACAAACTAACAGACAAAGAGTTTGAGAAAGATGGAGTTATTTTCAAACAACAGAGGGCACTTGAGACGAAATCCATGAAGTTTGATTCTCTGCAACGTCTTGTCGAGACACAGGAAAAGGGACTGGCAGCGCGACGAGACTTAATCAACAAACTGCGTAATTCTGAATGGGAGGCTAACGAAAAAGAAGGCCAAATAGTGATTCAACTTAAAAACGATCTCGTCTTTGCATCTGGAAAAAGTGAATTAAGTTCAAAGGGCAAAGAAGTGGTCAAAAGTATTTCTGTTGCCATTGGTAATGTGAATGAACCGCTTGACCTGTGGGTTATTGGACATACAGATAGCCAACCTTTTGAAACGGAAAAGAAAGACAATTGGGAGTTGAGTTCGGAGAGAGCACTAGCAGTAGTGCGTGAGCTGGTAAACAACAACATTGAACCCTCCACTATCACGGCTTCCGCGAAAAGCAAATACGATCCACGGGCTCCCAACAAAAACGGATTGACACAGTTATTAAATAGAAGAACAGAAATCATCATTGTTCCGAGATCGTCCCCATATGTCACTCTAGTT
>JBDWQX010000016.1:0-8620 GCA_039986395.1 Cyclobacteriaceae bacterium | reverse complement strand
CTTGAACTTACCTGTCAATCCGTCAATTTCATCAGGCACCGTCTTATCATCTGTCAGCTTGTTCAATACGCTATCCAATATTCCATTTCCAGTACCAACTTTGTCTTGCACAAACACTTTACCTCCGGCGAGGCTTATTTTTTTCATCAATGCAAGTTCAAGGATACATGCGGCGATAACGCCCGGAACAACCGTCTTCTCTGCAGCCGCTAGAATTCTACCTTCCTCATCATCAAGGGCGATCAAATAAAAACCTTCTGCAATACTTAATTTCATAGCGTGTTAAATTATTTTATTATTAATGGCGAATTTCACCAAATTTTTCTCAATAGAAAATGAGATTCGCCTATTTTTTCATCACGAGCCCAATGGTTAGTCCCTGGACCAAAATGGAAAAGACGACCACAGAGTAGGTAGTGAACAAAATTATTTCCTTTATGCCCTGATCTATCCATTCAAAATCAGATAATGAAAGAGCTAATGCAACGGAAATACCTCCCCGTAGACCTCCCCAAGTCAATATTTTTATTGTGCCTGGTTCGAATGTTCGGAACGTTGACATGATCGTAACTGGTATACTAACTCCAAGGAACCTGGCTGCAAGAACAATCAAAATACCAATACCTCCGATTAAAAGATTACTCAGAACAAAGGACTCAGCGATTACCATCATCTCCAACCCAATGAGAATGAAAAGGATAGCATTCAAAGCTTCATCTAATAAATGCCAGAACTTGAAGACGTATTCACCGGTAGCATTTGCTAGTTGCTCATCACGGCCTTGATTACCAATGAACAGTCCCATAATAACCATACCTAGTGGCGCAGAGACATGAATCAATTCGCATATTCTACCACCCACCATCACTAATGACAAAGTGACCAGCACTTCGAGTTCAACGTGATCGTTGTCAATGAAATCAAGAAGTTTAAATCCAAAGAAGCCAAAAATTGCTCCAACCAGAAGGCCTCCAAAGACCTCGACACCAAATAGGGAAGCAACACTTCCTACCGTGACCTCATCACTTCCGTGACCACCCTCATCATGCACTCCAGCATGTGCCATTGCGATCTTCAGTATTGTTAGGAAAACCACAACACCTACTCCGTCATTAAAGAGTGATTCTCCAGCAATTTTTATTTCAAGTTTTTTTGATAACCCAGCTTTCTTCACTAAAGCAAGAACAGCGATTGGATCGGTTGGAGATATCAATGCTCCAAACAAGAGACAGTAGATAAAATCTATTTCATAACCCACCATCGGGAATATGTAGAATACCAGCGTACCTACCACGAAAGTGGATAACACGGTACCGACAGTGGCCAGCACTAGCACTGGGACTCGCTCCTCCATTAGCTTACCGAGGTCTGTGGATAGTGCCCCAGCAAATAACAGGAAGTTCAGCATTACATTCATCAACACCTCCTGAAAGTCAAACTCAGCGACTACCTCTCCCGCGCCTTGCGTAATCCCTGGAAAGAATAATCCCAAAAGGAGGATGCTAAGTGACATTGCCAACGCAATAATCATCAGCCCGATTGTTGACGGAAGTTTTAGTACTGTTATATTGATCAACGTAAATCCGGCGGCCAGAAATATCAGTAAGGTAATTAGGTCCAGTATGCTCATCGGTGAATCTTAATAAGTAGGCGTTAGTTTTAAAATTAGCTTGCGCCAAAATACACGAAAAATATCACAAAAAAAATAACCAGTGGATTAGGGAATTGTTTGTATTTTGAGCGAAGCTTGCTCTCAAACACTCAAAAATGCCGTTTTTTAATTTCTATTCGAATTTGCACTGCGTGAAGAATATTGGAATATTTTGGGTTCTTGTATTAACTATAGGCGCCTGTTCTTCAGTCAAGAATCTAGCTGTCGACACCGACGTTGAACGCACATTTAATCAATCGTCCTTATTCAGCAATCAGTTTACTGGTTTTAGCCTCTATGACATAGAAAGTGAAAAATTTGTCTCCGGTTACAACGATACAAAAAGATTCACTCCAGCATCCAACACGAAACTCCTCACAATGTATGTGGCAATGAAAAGTTTCTCGGACTCCATTCCTGGACTTCTTCATTTATCCAGTGACGATTCCGTTTTTGTCCAGCCTACTGGAGATCCCACATTTCTTGATCCAAGGTTTGAGCATCAGTCTTCGCTCGCATGGCTTTCAAAATCGGATTCCATTCAGATTGTGTGGCCAGAAAACGAAATTGAAAGGTATGGGCATGGCTGGGCGTGGGACGACTATCGATACGACTACCAACCAGTTCGGAATTGGTGGCCAATTTATGGTAATCAAGTGACGGTAGGAAAGAAGAATGACACGATATCTGTTCGTCCTAAGTTTTTTGAAGAGTACGTAGAAGTGCAAACTGAGGACGGACTGGAAATAGGCATAGACCGTGAAGAAAAATACAACCTATTTAAGTTCAACCCTGCAAAAGATACCGCGCAGTTTGAAGAAACAATTCCGTTTGAATTTTCAAAAGAATTGCTGGTTCGGCTACTTTCAGATACAGTACAAACGGCATTTCAATTTGCGGATCGAATCCTTCTTAATCCTGATACACTTTTCACGCAAAGGCTAGACGATGTACTTTCCTTGATGATGAAGGTCAGCGATAACCTGATATCAGAGCAGTTACTTATTCTGTCCGCATGGCAGCATGGATACACTTCCATTGATCCATTTATAAAGCATGCACGCTTGATCTGGTTAAGTGACTTAAATGATTTTGTATGGGTTGATGGATCCGGACTTTCTCGATACAACCTGATCGCGCCGGTAGACCAGGTAAGGCTAATCAAAAAAGCGTACGATGAATTCGGTCTGGAGCGCCTTAAAAATATTCTTGCCGTTGGCGGCGAGTCCGGCACCATTAAAGAGTGGTACGCTGCGGAGGAACCTTACATTTTTGCCAAAACAGGAACTTTAAGTAACAATCATAACTTGAGTGGATTCTTGAAAACCAAGTCAGGAAAGTGGATGATTTTTTCCTTCATGAACAATCATTACACTGTACCAACAGATACTGTTAAAGCTGAGATGCAAAAATTGCTGGAGGGGCTTAGAGATAGCTACTAAGTTTGATAAAACGTTCATAAAAATCGCTCAAAGTGCACCAAACAAATTCAGGTGCCATTTAATTATTGGAAGGTGTGATTCTTTACATTTACGCTCATTTCGAAGCACAGATAGCTATTCTCCCTTAATGAAAAAATTCTGCTTCCTGTACAATTTTATTTGCCTCTCGCTTATGGCAAATAACCCAACTGATAGTCTAAAAACGACCTTACGTTTCGCGAAAAACGATACTATTAAGGTAGAAATTCTTCTTCAGCTTGCCGAAATACAACAGGAATATAGCTATCGAGACTGTGTTAGTTATGCTAAAAATGCACTCGATTTAAGCCGAGATCTTGGGTTTCCAGAGGGAGAAGCGAAAGCCCTCCGAATACTAGGAACGGTGAACTGGGCCAGTTCAAACTATGGGACATCTAGAAATTACCTCGATGAAGCCATTCAAATCTTTGATAACCTAGAAGATAATTACAATCAGGGAAGATGCTATAACACCATTGGCTTAAGTTTCTATTATCAGGCCTCCTACCCTATCGCCATCGAGAATTTAACCCATTCACTGGAAATTTTTACGGTCCTAAAAGATTCAGCACAGATAGCGCGTGTATCCAATAACCTAGCTCTGGTGTATGAGGCAACTGGGAAATTTGAGCTAGCAAATAAGTTCTTCATTTCAGGCCTTAATCATAAACTCAGCTACCGAGCAATTTATGATCAGTTCCTAACTGGAGCCAAGAGGCAGGAAAGGATATACAAAAATGAACGTACAGCAAATGTGTTTATTCCAGAACTGAGGGCAAACATGCAGACTGGAAGTGAAGAAGGCGACTTCTACAAAGTGGCAGCTTCCGCTTCCAAAATCGGCGCATTCTATAGTATGCTATCTATGACGGACAGCGCACTTCATTATCTGCTCAAAGCAGGTAGTTTCTACGACTCACTAAATGAACCTGCTAAGTATGCATTAGAACTTCTCGATATTGCAAAATGCTACTCCAAGCTTGGTCAAAACAAGAAAGCAGAAGAATACTTTGATCTGGCATTGCCTATTCTCATCGAAGAACAAATGAATCCGACAGTTGGAAGCTGGCACAATCACTTGGGAAATCACCTTGTTGGTATTGGTGACCATCGGAAAGCGATTCGTGTCTTTCAAAGCGGACTTACCCATTCCGACTCCCTTGGTCATCTGGCTTCCTCAGTCAGGTACTATCGACTTCTATCTGGCATTTACTACCTACTAAGTGAGTTTACGAATGCGATTGAGCATGGACAAATAGCCTTAGAAATTGCAGACAGCATAGGGTCTTTCACACAGAGAAAAGAGGCCATTGAAAAACTGTATCTAGCCTATAGAGCTTCTGGTGATTTGGCCAACGCCATAAAATATCAGGATGAGCTACATCGAATGAATCAACTTAAAGAAAGTGCATCCACGCAGAGGGCAAGTCAGGAATTTGAAGCAAAGTTTGAGCATCAGATTCAGGCTCAGCAAATCGATGCGCTCACAAAGGAAAATCAGCTGAAGGATTCCAGACTGAACACCCAATTGATGGTTATTTATTTTTCGATACTATTCATAACTACGGTGGTTATCTTTTTCCTTATTCTCAGAAATCGTCATAAGAAAACACGCCTTTTAAATCAGAAGGTAACTAAGCAAAATGATGCGCTTGCGGCTAAGAACAGTGAAAACGAATTGCTGATTAAAGAAATACACCACAGAGTAAAAAACAATCTTCAAATCGTGTCGAGCATTTTGGGTCTACAGCAAAGAAGAACTGAGAACAAAGAGACAAAATCAGCTCTGGACAATACAAAAAGCAGAGTTGGAGTCATGGGACTTATTCATGAACATCTCTATAAAACAGATGACATCGCTCTGGTATCACTTGACCAATATGTGCCAGATTTAGTAGATCGATTGTGCAGTTCGTTGCATGATGGCAATGAGATCAACGTAGAATATGACATACTGTCCGAAAAAATTGATCTGGACGCAACCATTTACATCGGTTTGATTACCCATGAGGTTGTAGTCAATGCCATCAAATATGCTTTTTCAAATAATCCAAATCCGTATCTCCGGATCGAGATCCATTTGAACAAAGAAGGTGTCGTTATAAATTTCACGGACAATGGGCCCGGGATGCAGGAATCGATGGATGGGTTTGGCTGGACAATTATCCAGAGTATTGTGAAAAATATGGAAGGAACTATAGATCGCAGTAACAGTGATGGCTTTGATCTGACTATCATGCTAAAAAACATCTCTCTCGTAAAATCGGACTAATTCATTGCAGAAATGAAAGCACTGCAGTCAGATGTAGTTTTCATGCAAGTCTAATACTTTGCTAATTGGCGTAACTTCGCAGTTGACCAAACTCAGCTAAAAACCGGACAGTGAAAGAAATTAGCGTTCAAGCACTAAAAGAACTTATTGATCAATCTGCAGAATTTCAATTGATCGATGTTCGTGAGCAACATGAATTTGAAATTTGCAATTTGGAGGGGGAACTAATTCCAATGGGTGAGATTCCGCAGCAATTTGAGAAGGTTTCAAAAGACAAACAGGTGGTCATCCATTGTAGAAGTGGAGCTCGCAGTGCCGACGTGATTCGATACCTGGAGCAAAATCATGGATATGAAAATTTGTACAATCTGGTTGGAGGAGTATTAGCATGGTCAGATCAAATTGACCCGACCATGCCAAAATATTAAGCTACTCGTTATACTCCTGAATCAACCCTCCAGTCAAACGCATTAGGTCGACTTTAGAGCTAATCAAATTGTATGCAGCTTGTAGCTTAAGAATCGAAGAGGATAAATAATTGTTTTGAACATCCCGATAGTCGAAAGAATTAATGCTTCCATTTCTGAATTTCTCTTCAGATAGACTCAAGTTGATTGCAGCAGCATTCTCTCTTCTTGCATTGATTCCATAGAGCTGCCTTCTAATGTTGTACTGATCCAGGGTAGATAGCAAGTCCTTATCAAGCGAATTTTTCAGTTCATCCACTCTCAATTGACCAACTCTTTCGTTTACGATAGAATTTCTAATTGCTCGCTTGATCTTGCCACCATTAAAAAGTGTGAAGGAAAGCGTAAAATTTGCTGAGTACGTATCTGTTGTACTCTTCAATCGTGTGCTCGGACCATCGGTAAACCCACTTCCAGTGAAAAACGAAGCATTTGAGAGATCGAGACTATTCTGGTTTTCAGAAAATCCAGCATTCAGAGATAGTGTCGGGAATCTTCCCGCATAGCTCAGCTTGGTAGCTTGACCCAGCACGGACTGAGAAATGTACTGTTTCTTCAAGTCAACATTCTCACCCAACATTTTCGTTCGTAAGTCTTCCAATGTGTATTCCTCATCAGGAATGTTCAAGGAGTCGGAAAAATTATACGTCTTTGCAACATTCTCCTCAGCAAGCAGGATGTTCAAATTCCTTACTGCATTTCTGAATGCCAGCTGCTGGTTTATGTAGTTGATAGAATCCGTCAAATAATTACCTTCTTCAAGTAGTACTTCCGTGCTAACGGCACTCCCTAGATCCGATTTCACTTTGACGTAATCGAATTTGTCTCTTGACAGCCCAAGCTGTTTTTCAAATTCATCCAGTCGCTCAAGTTCAAGTACGGCCAGATAGTAGCCTAGAATGATACTCTGCAACGTGTTAGCGATCACAACCGAAGCGTTCCCCTCTGTCTCAGCTTGCAAGAGCTCAAATCTCCGTTTGTTGATATTCACTTTGAATCCATCAAAAATGGTCCAGTTGGCATTGATTGCTGGATTAACTGAGTTTGAAAGTGTTTTGCCTTGTGTTGAAGTTGGGAAGGCAACTTTCACATTGTCTGTTAGCGCATTGTTTTGATTGAGGTTCAAAGACACTGTTGGGAGCCTGCCGGCTTCACCCCAACTATTGTTATTTTGAGCCACCTCAACATTGCCACGTTCAATGAGGATGTCATAGTTTCGTTTCAATGCAGTCTGAACAGCTTCCGACAGTGACAAGCTTTCCTGCGCATGCACAAGGTAGCTAGCACAGACTATTCCTATAATAAATATTAGTATCCTTTTCATGTCCTTTTGATTAATGTGTATTAAGCCGATTCTCGATACTCCTCCATTCGCTTTTCATCGATCAACACCCTCTCTACCTCTTCTCGACTTGGTTTCTTGCCAGTCCACAACCATTTCGCAGCTCTACGAATGTCATTGAACAAGACAATGAACACTGGGAAGAAAAGCAAAATGATAAATGTTCCTATCAACACGCCATAGGCAACTGAAATTGCCATAGGTATGAGAAATTGTGCCTGAAAGCTTGTTTCCTTTATCAATGGGAACAGTCCAAGAACAGTTGTAATAGAAGTAAGAACAATCGGTCTGAATCTGGATAGACCAGCGTTGTATGCAGCTTGATACACTGTCATTCGTTCATTCTTCACCAAAAGGTTGAACTTTGATAAGAACACAACTGCATCGTTAATAATTACTCCAGATAATGCCACCATTCCCCAAGCACTCAGAAGAGAAACAGGAAGTTCCTTGTCTGGAGAAATCCAATCTTCAATACCATGGCCGAGTATTGCTCCAAACCACCCCAATGGAATCATCATGATAACCAAAACGGCCTGATAGTACGACCGGAAGGTGATCATAAGAATGAAAAAGATAAGCAAAAATGCACCTCCGAAAAACAGACCTATTTCTTGACCAGCCCGTGAACTCTGTCGAGATTGTCCGCCATAATCCACTACAACAGAGGGGAACTTCGTTTGCAATTCAGGCACTATTTCTTCTTTGATTTTTTTCAAAACAGGCGGAACCTCTCCAAACGGATCTAGCATTTCAGCTTCTACTGTAATAGCCCTGGCAGTATTGTAGTGCTTTATTCCAGATACTCCACGCTCAATTTCATAGTCAGCAACTTGTGTTAATGGGAATTCCTGACCAGCAGTAGTCTTAACCTTAATATCCTCAAGTTGGCTGATGCTCTTCCGACCTGAGTCGGGGTAACGAACCCACACGCGAACTTCATCATTACCTTTCATGAATCGTTGAACTTCTTCCCCGAAGAATCCCTGTCGCATCTGCTTTGTGATGTCATCATGAGTCAGGCCCATGAAATATGCCTCAGGGCGTAAATCGAATAACATTTCTCTCCGACCCACAGGCACGTTATCCTCTATTTCTTTCAAATCTGCAATCCCAGCTAGTTTGTCTTTCAAGAAGCTTTTTGCATCCTCCAATTCAACTGGGTTTTTTCCCATCAGTCGCATGGATACAGGCTTCCCAAACTGATTTCCTCCGCCCACGGCATACTTTTCAGCTTCACCCACCGGGCCAATTTCATTTCTGACTCTTTCCACCAGATCAAACTGATTAATACCATACTCATCTAGCTCTCGATAGAAGATGTTGATCGAGCCAGTATGCGACCCAGATTCCCATTGCGATCCTCCGACATTTGCAAAAGTGTCGTTGATAATATCCTCATCTGTGTCCAACTCCTCCTTCATGTCG
>JBDWQX010000015.1:0-6894 GCA_039986395.1 Cyclobacteriaceae bacterium | reverse complement strand
CTTCCGTGTGGAATAGCCAGCACCCAGGAAGAATGTTCCGTTCACATAGTATCTAGCAAATGGTCCTATCGACGTAATGGTAGTCTTGTTATCTCCCTGCTTCGTATTTGAAAAGCCAAGCGTCAAGCCAGCTGCTAGGTTCTCCATTAGGAAATATCCAGCTCTTCCAGCAAGATTAAAATTGCTTACATTGTCACTTGCTCCATCAATACTTGTAGAGGAAAAACCGAGATTTGACGAAGCTCCAACAAGCCATCCACCTTCTCCAGTTTGTGCATTTGCAACTCCAAAAGCTGCAATCAAAGTCATAGTAAAAAGAAATTTTTTCATTTTGAATTTGTTTTGATTAAGACTACAATATAGTATGATTATTTCCTTTTGTTTACATCATTTTCAGGTATTTTATAAATAAACAATTGTGTTTTACCAATAAAAAGGAAATTGAACCGTTTGTAAAGAATTCCGCCCAAAAGGCCCTTAGTGTCCTGTTCAGAGCATAAAAAACCCCTCAACATTATGAGGGGTCGCACTTCTATTTATAACCAAAAAAGTAAAGTGCTGATATCCTAGCTATCCATAGCTGAGCCAATTATCAGTCGTAACGGATGCGAGACAATTGAGATACATTTCCTTGTTAAGTTTTGAGTGCATCCTGTTAACAATCAGGTAAGAGAAAATCTTTACCCGTTTTCGGACAACTGCCATTAAATCAATCTATATATTGATGCAGCAAAAATCGAATCATGAAAAAGATAGTTGTACTTACTGGTGCAGGGGTCAGTGCAGAAAGTGGATTGAAAACTTTCAGAGACTCTGACGGACTGTGGGAAGGCTACGATGTAACTGAGGTTGCTACGCCGCAAGCGTGGACTAAAAACCGGCAGCTAGTATTGGAGTTTTACAATGAGCGCAGAAAACAAGCAATGTCTGCGGAACCAAATACTGGTCACCAGGCTCTGGTCTCACTACAAGATGCTTTTGAGGTTTCCATTATCACTCAAAATGTTGACACTCTTCATGAAGCAGCTGGTAGCAAACATGTGATACACCTGCATGGGCAGCTAAACAAATCAAGAAGCACGTTGGATTCAAATTTGGTGTACGACATAGACGGCTGGGAATTGAATGAAGGCGACACATGTGAAAGAGGATCTCAGCTTCGTCCCCATATCGTCTGGTTTGGAGAAGCTGTACCAATGATGGAGCCTGCAATTAAGGAAACCCTCGAAGCAGATATTTTCATAATTGCTGGCACTTCTCTAGTTGTCTATCCTGCCGCTGGACTTTTAGATTTCGTACCTGCAAACACACCAAAGTATATTGTAGACCCTCAGATGCCTGAGGTGGGATCGGCAGAAAACATGTACTTTTATGAGGAGGCCGCTACCTCGGGGCTACAGAAAGTACGAGATCATATAATTGAGAATCATTTATGAGTAAGCAAGTTTTAGAGTCCTTCTACGATGCATTTGCAAAAGGAGATGCTACAAAAATGGGAAGTTTCTACCATGAAGATGCGGTCTTCAATGATCCAGCATTTAGAAATCTGAGTGCCGAAGAAGTTAAGGCAATGTGGGCAATGCTGATAGAGCGATCCAACGGAAATCTTGACATAAAATATCACTCCGTCATCGCTGACGATCAAATTGGGCAATGCACGTGGGAAGCTAACTATCTATTTTCTAAGACAGGCAATCAGGTGCACAACATCATTCATGCGACCATGGAGTTCGAAGATGGACTGATAAAACGACACCATGATCATTTCAATTTTTGGAGATGGAGTGCGATGGCTTTGGGAATGCCAGGCAAATTGTTGGGATGGACACCGTTTCTCCGAGGAAAGGTGAGTGGAATGGCGATGAAATCTTTGAAGGATTATATTTCCAGGAGTATCTAGTTTTCAGCAAACAACAAGTCTAGTATTTTCTTGTCTTTTTTCTCAGTCATGCCTAGCCAGTCAAGCGTAGATTGGTAAAAAATGTTATCCAAATCTGATTGAGGTAGATCCATTTCTTCGATAAACTTACCTATCTCTAAATCTCCAAGTGGAAAGGGGTAATCAGAACCCAAGCAGACCTTATCTGAACCTATCAAGTCCATGGCATATTTCAGAAAGAGTGCATCATGCGTGATACTATCTACCCAAAATTTTCCAAGATACTCCCTGGGATTCACGTTATTGTGAACAGCCACTAAATCCGGCCGGCAATTAAATCCATGCTCTAGCCTGCCTATGGTAGCTAATAGGGGGCCTCCTGCATGCGCAAAGCAGACTCTAAGGTTTGGACACCTTTCAAAAACCCCACCGAAAATCATTGAGGCGACTGCTCTGGCTGTTTCAGCTGGCATTCCTACCAACCACGGCAACCAGTATTTTTCCATAGACTCTCGTCCCATCATTTCCCATGGATGTACAAGTACTGCCATTTCCAGGCTTTCGCAGGCTTTGAAAAAATCAAAGAAGAGCGGCTTACTCAGATTTTGATTATTGATATTGGAGCCAATTTGTACTCCAGGCATACCCAAGTCCTTGCAACGCTCCAGCTCTTTAATTGCCAAATCAGGATCTTGCATAGGAACTGTTCCAAGTCCAATGTAATGCTTGGGATTATCAGCAACCAGTTCCGCGATATGATCATTTAGGAAAACAGATAGATCAAGACAATCTTTAGCGTTGGCCCAGTAACTAAACATTACGGGAATGGTGCAAACCACCTGGACTTTGGTGTTGAACTGCTCATACTCTGAAATTCTGGCTTCCTCGTCCCAGCAATTCGATTGGATCTCGCGGAAGAACTTATCTCCCTTCATCATTCTCGCAGCCCCAGGCTTATGATGTAGGAGCGAAATAAAATCTCCATAACCGAATTTCTCCGCAAAATTTGGAATTTCTTTCGGAATGATATGCGTGTGCATATCAATTTTCAGTGCTGTGCTTGCCATTAAGCAAAGGTATCGAAAACCCGTCTATTGGGTTTCGCAGTATTTCTTAATTTGATCGGCTGCTTGCTCCATACCAAGTTTATCCGAACTTCTCAAACACTCGCAGGCACGATCGGTCTTTTCTGTACTCAGATAAGCCATCGCGGCATTGTACCACACATTTTTGTATCCCTGATCTACCGATAAGTATCGTTCATAAAATCCGATCGCATCTTCGAAATTCTCTTCGTAAAAAAAGGAATTTCCAATCAAGAAGAACACCTCTGCATTGCTATTATTGAGTTGAAGAGCTTTTAAAAAGTCTGATCTAGCCTGTTTGTAGGCTTGTGTTTTCAACAATGATTTCCCTCGATTCAGGTAGGCCAGCTCCTCGTCAGGGTTATTCTCAATAGCCTTTGTTAGATATTGAGTGGCCATAGCATACTGACCACTCTCATAGGCATTTGCCCCAAGGAGATTCAGCATAGGGGAAAATTCTTCATCTTCTAGCAGGTAGCTTGGAAGCATAACCGTCTCATCCAGAATAGCAAGATTGTACCATGCAAGATAGCTTTGTGGCTCAATCTCAATTGCTTTTTTCAAGTCTTCAATGGCGAGACTTGTCCTGTCTGTTTTTGAGTAGAGTTGAGAGCGGTTGACATAAAAATCTGCCAACGTATCAAACTCAAATGATTTGTTAAAATCTTCAAGTGCTTTCTCGTCATTCCCTAATTTCTGGTGCGCCATCCCTCGATATTGATAGACACTTCCAACCATCGATTGTAGAGACGTGATAAACGTTCCTTTCTTTCCGAAAGGATCATTTCCAAAATAGATTGCGTTCGTGTTCGACCTCTCATGATTTTCGATCACGTACGTAAAGTCTTCAATCGCTTGCTCTGCGCTTGCAGAATTGTAGTAGATCAAACCTTTCTGAAAATAGGCCTCCAGATTAGATGGCTGTACTTTCACAACAGCTTCATAATCTGCAAGTGCCCTCAGATTTTTGTTTTCACTCTCATGAATCAGCCCACTTAGAAAGTAATCATCGGGCTGTGGATTTCGGCGTAGGGATTTGTTGATGTAGTATCGAGCTGAATCAATATTGTTCTCACCAAAGTGTTTTCTAGCTAAATCGAAATCGTCTTGCGAAAAGAGCAAGGACGAGATTAGCAAAAAGGAAAAACCTAGTAGAAGTTTCATGAGGTTGGGTGTATGGTCCCAACGGGAAAAAGAAGAAAAGGGTTGCTACAACACCCGCTGGATCTGCATTCCGCTTCCTTTGTTCAAATGAATGAACTTACCCGACTCATATCGGTAGAAGCTCACAGCCATCACCAAGAAGAGCCCTGTTCCTTCAGGTATTATTCTATCATCTATGGAAACCATTCCAGTCATTGGCTCAGTTGGGATTTTCAAAAGCGGAAGCATCGCACTTTCGTAGGTTCCAAATTTTCCGTGCAGATCTTTGTTTACTGGCTTGTACCCCTGACTTGACTGATCAAATTGGTAATCTGACAAGGCAATTAGCCTTGCAGTAATTTTGAAATTCGTAGAATCAACCGGATGTTTAAATGTTTTTGCTGGGATAAATTGTGGAAAGTGTAAGATGACTTGTCCACGTTGCGATCCAGGCTTTACAAAGTACTTTGCTCCGAAGATCTTTTCGTACGGTGCAGATGAGTTGAATTCAAATCCGTTGAGAATATGACCATGCTTGCTCAGGAACAATGGTCGAGTCCCTGTTTTTCCTTGCTCCATTTTGGCAAGGTTTCGAAATTGCGCAGTTAGTTTCCCCGAGATGTACGTTTCACAGATTTCCGACATTCCCTCAGACAAAGACTGCCGTAAGGTTTTGGCCATCTGTGAGGCAACTCCAAATTCTTTCTGGTTGTTTCGTAATTCTTTATAAGAAGCTTTGGTCTTGATTTGCTTGGCAGTTGGTCCGCCTTTTCTAGCTATGATTGGGTGATTGACTCCCTTTAAACTGTATTTTCTATATCCTTTTGGTACATCGATTTCTTTGGGAGTTTCGGAGACGTTCTTCATTAGCTGGTTAGGATTTACAAGTTCATTTTTTAAATCGGGAAGAAAATTTACAAATTATCCCGTAACAACCAAAATTTTATTGATAGTATTCCTTGATTATTTAGCAATCTTCTTGTTGAAAATTAGCTACTTATGAATGACCAATTTTGAAGTACTCAATAGATTGTAAATAAAGGGATCAAGCGCAACAATTTTTTTACTTTAAAAATGGTTAAGTAGTTTAGATGTCAATGTTGAAAAAATTACTACTTAGTGTAATCATTCTATCAGGTGGGATTCTCTTTAGTGGCTGCCAGAGAAGCCACACTGTTACCGTAGTAAAACCTAAGAAGCATTGGTTTCCATACGATCAAAAGAAAGATCGGAGAAAGAAACGCACCAAGACTGTTAGAATGAAATCCTAACCTATTCCTAAACAAATCCTAACCTAGCCCGAATGAAGAACATTACAATCCTGCTGTTGGTATTGACGCTATTCGCCTGCCAAAGCAATCAAGAAAATAAATCACTCCAGACTTCAGAAACTGGCCCTTTAGGAGAAAGTGCTATGATCTCCTCAGCTCATCCTTTGGCCACCAAAGTTGGTGTGGAGGTTCTCAGAAATGGAGGAAATGCGTTTGATGCTGCTATCGCAGTCCAGTTTGCCTTGGCTGTAGTTTTTCCTCGAGCTGGCAACATTGGCGGTGGAGGCTTCGCCCTCTATCGAATGACAGATGGCACGGTCGGCGCGCTGGATTATCGTGAAAAAGCCCCTTCGGCATCTAGTCGAGACATGTACCTTGACGAAAATGGAGACATTATTCCTGGGCTCAGCACAAGAGGTCATCTGGCAGCTGGAGTTCCAGGATCTGTCGATGGCATGTTCAAAATACATGAAAAATTTGGATCCATGTCGATGGCTGATCTTATCCAACCTTCGATCGATCTAGCCTCGAATGGTTATGTACTTACGGAGGATGCGGCCTATCAATTAAATCAAAAGAGCGAGGACCTGGCCATTGTTAATGGTGCTGACTTTTTCCTCATTAAGGAAGGCGGTTGGGTTGAGGGCGATTCTATAACATATCTAGAGCTTGCAAGCACACTTACTCAAATTCGGGATAATGGCAGAGATGGATTTTACGGGGGAATTGTAGCTGATCAGATAGTAAAAGAAATGCAACGAGGCGGGGGAATCATCTCAAAAGAAGATCTTCTCCGCTATGATTCTCGTTGGCGAGATCCGGTCACTGGTTCTTATCGTGGTCATACGATCATTTCTATGCCGCCTCCATCTAGTGGCGGAGTGGCTGTACTTCAGCTACTCCAAGGAGCCGAGCAATACGATATTGGGGCGATGGGACATAACACAAACGAAACGCTTCATATCCTCACGGAGTTGGAGCGAAGAGTATACGCCGACAGAGCAACACATCTAGGTGATCCTGATTTTTACGAAGTTCCTGTGGACATGCTTCTAGACGAGGAATACAACAAAGAACGTTTTTCCTCTATTAAAAAAGGCCAGAAGACGGACTCACAAGAAGTCAAAGAAGGCAATGTTGAGGTGATCGAAAGTGTTGAGACTACGCACTTCTCCGTTGTCGACAAGGAGGGGAATGCAGTGAGCATCACCACAACACTAAACAGCTTCTTTGGATCAAAAGTATATGTCCGGGGAGGCGGCTTCTTCTTGAATAATGAAATGGATGATTTCAGTTCTAAACCGGGAGTCCCAAATCAGTTTGGTTTAGTTGGTGGCGAAGCCAATGCGATCATTCCTGAAAAGAGAATGCTGAGCAGTATGACACCAACGATTGTTGAAAAGGATGGCAAGCTAAAAATGGTCGTCGGTACCCCTGGTGGTTCTACAATAATTACCAGTGTATTTCAAACCATTATGAACGTGATTGATCATGGAATGGGTATGCAAGATGCCGT
>JBDWQX010000014.1:0-13512 GCA_039986395.1 Cyclobacteriaceae bacterium | reverse complement strand
CTTGAAGCGTCAGTTGCCGTAAGCGTCACAACTGCTTCTCCAAATTGATCTACCAGAAAACTCAACGTCAAATCGGTTCCCACAAGAGATGTTGACAAAAGTCCGGGACTATCATTCGATACGGAAAGTGTTAAAACTTCTGCTGGAGTCGTCGTTGATTGGAAGACATTGCTAACGTCGACAACAACGTCCACGCTATTGACATCTACTTCGATATCTGCTACGGGGTTTGCAACAATGATGGGTGGAGGTGTGACCTCAAAATTGGCGGAGAAAAGTCCATTTCCGTGGGTCCCTAAAACCACCAATCCGTCGGAATCTCTTTTCCTTATTTGATCAATAACTACATTCCCGATTCCTGAAGGATCTTCCTGAACCCAAACAGTTGCAGCGCCATTTAAAAACTCCGTAGAATACAGTCCAATACTCGTCGCTGCAAAGTACCGATCATTGAATCCGATGCGAGTAACCCATCGAACGGAAGGTCCGTCACCTGTTCCATCCGGATTTTGCTCGAGATTACCACTGACGTCTGTCCAACTACTTCCTCCATTGGTTGTTTGAAAGATGCTAACAACGCTATAGTTTGAAAAAGTCACGATGACATCTTCGGCGTCATTTGGATTTACGTCAATGCTCGTCACATTGGCTCCTGCTGGAAAATTGGCTCCCGTTACATCGATACCTGTAGGATTCCCTACATCAGCATTATTGACTCGTATAACCTGCCCACCAGTTGATCCAAAATAGGCAACATTGGCTGGACTTGTAGATATTCCTATAGCCGAGACGGTCGCTGCTACTGTAGAATTTGTAAGCGCTGTCCACCCTACCGTAGTGTTTGCATTTGGCAGGTCGTCATTTCTCCAGACCGTCGTACCTGCTGCCATGTACATGATTTCATCATTGTTTGGATCCAACTCAAACGGATTGACAAACAGGAATCCGCCAGCTCCACCGGGAGTAATAAAATCCTGTGTTAGCGGTATATCACTATTAGCATCTGAGTACTCTTGTCGGAATGTGGTTCCATTTTGAAATGATACATATCGAAGCGTACCATCACTGTTGATCGAATTGTACGACCCATCAGCACCAGCCACAAAAGTCCACGGACTCGCTGCTCCTGTATTGTTTACAAACCATGTGCTGTTATCTTGAAAGCCTGCTTGCAACTGGTCTCCGGGTCCAATAGCCAAGGCATAGGTTTGTGTTGTTAGGTAGCCATTGTTCAAAGTTGACCAAGTGACAGATTCGTTTCCAAGTGGCCCACCGGCATCAAATGCTTGAATATCAGATGTAAGAGAAAGCCCTCCATCGTGACTTGAAATAGCCATATCTGGGTTAGCTGTAAAGAATTCCAATCCATGATGGTCAGGGTGTTGATTGGTATAGAGACTCACGTCATTAGTCACAGCATATCCTGCAATCCAATTGTCATTTCCTATTGGAGTCGCGAAACCATCAAACGAACGATACAGGTTAGTTCCAGCTATAAAAACTAGATTTTCATCAAGCGGATGAACTCGCACAATCAAGTTGTACCCACCCTGAGGATTGAAGTTTCCAACGCTGCCTCCCAGGGCTGGAATATTTGCTGAACGATCCTCCCATGTTCCGCCTGCACCAGTTCCATCACCCGACACGTAGGTGTATTTCCAAAAGCTCATTCCAAGCGTTCCCCCTCCCGGAGTTACTGATAAGAGGTACACCGTGTTTTCATTGCTCGGTGCTGTCGTCACTACCGTCCTGTTAAAAGTAGCAGGGAAGCCAACTGGTGTAATGTTTGCCCATGTTCCCACGCCTCCGTCTGTTGATCTTAGTACACCTGGGTCCACAGCGTCGCTAGCTAATGTGGCATATAGCACACCCGTAGCTGTAATGTGAACATCAGACTCGTTGTCGAAAGGAGCGTTCAAAACCTCCTGAAAGGTGACACCACCATCTGTGGAGCGATGAATACCTACAAAAGTGGCTACATAAATATCTCCATTCAGAGGGTTGACATCAACACTAAATATTAAATCAAATGGATCAGCTGCATTAAAGCTTTCTGGTGTATCATTCTGAGTTGCGGTAAGCACATTGAATGTTAAACCACCATCTGTTGACTTGTAAACTCCATTTCCAGCATAGAATGAACCTCCATCAGATGCAGAGTTACCAATCCTTTCGCCAGTTCCGTAGTACCAGATATTTTCAAATCCAACTCTAGGGTCTTGCACAATGTCCGTTATGCTAGGATGTTCAGATCCTGGTGTAATCTTCACCCATGTGGTACCCTGATCTGTCGAACGCCACAAGCCTCCCGAAACTCCTCCTGCGAGGATCACATTCTCGTTTGTTCTGTCTATCGCCAGTGCTCGCGTTCTACCGCCAACATTAAATGGTCCTCTATTCGTCCAGGGTGAGGTTTGGTCTCCGGGCTCCATCAATGGAGTGATGTCCACCCGTGATCTGTTCAGTCCAGATCTTGCCGAGTTCATAAACTCCATTTCGCGCGCACGCATATCGTTTGGAACTTCTCCGGTTCTGGGGTTTGCCAAACGTCGGCGTTCATACTCCGCCCGGAGGAATGGATTGTCAAGTTTGTCTGTAATTTGAAGACCCGGATTCTTCATTTTCATGAGCTTCGAATTGTTGAAGCGCACATTGGGCCTTGCTTTAATATTATCCTGATTATTTGGTGTCTGGGCTTTGGATATTTCTGGCGCCAGTGTCATTATCAGTATGGCTGCTACTGAGATAATGAGTTTTGAAATGGTTTTCATAGTAGGGATATTCTTTTTGAGATTTAGCTTAAGTAATAAGTGAGATCAGCGTAATTCTCAATTCATTAGGGTATAGTTTTTGATTTCATATGTATTTGTATTCTGTGCTTGTAAAGGGCTAATTCTTTGTTTCACATCAGCCACAAATACCTCACTGACCTTCAGGCCTGGAAGGTGATTTGTGTCATTCGGAAATATATATTTGGTTGATTCTAGTGTGCGGCTGAATTTGACTTGAATAGTGTCCTTTGGAGACAAAGCCCCAGTGAACCCAGAACCATATCCTTCGATTTTGACAACCTCAACCAATGCCCAGCATCTGAGCTGCTGGCATTTACCAGTATCCGTTGGTTTGGAAAAAATAGATAGAATGATACCACGTGCTCGGACATGATCCGGCGGTATTTGCTGTGCAAGTATGGAGCGATTCTCAAGAGAGTCGTCCGCAAGAAAACTAGAGAAAGTCCCTAGAATGGTGAGAAGTACTAGCATCTGATCCGTTCAATTTCTACCTAACAATAGATGGAACTTCTCAGCTAACACTTAGCGGGTTTATGTTGAGATGTAAAACTTTCAAAAGAAAGCTAGAAACATTTCAGCATAAAAAATTGGCATGAGCAAGATTGCAAATTTCTCCGAGAAATAAAAATAGGAATAGAATCTTATTCTGATTTTTGATGCAAATTCGATATTTTATCAAATGATAATTCACAATGATGATACATTGTATGTCTACTTGTTTGAACCTCTTGAGAGGGCTCGTTCAAGGTTCCACGAACCAATGTAGTTTTCGGTCTTCCCTCTTTTACAAGTTTTCTTCACAAAACCTTCACTAATCCATGCAGTGAAAGAAAATGTGATCGTTAAAATTGACCATCATTGAAATGTAACAAAGTCCTGTTGATCGTATAAATCAGCACTAGTTATACTGAGATTGGAAATGAAAAAATTTATCTGGAAAAGAGGAGTTTGGAAACGTATTGCGCAGGTAGTATTTGCGCTAGTTCTTCTGCTTGGAATGAGTGTCGGAGCTTTCTGGCTCAAATACATGTACATCTCAACGCCACAAGAAATTGTCCAATTTGAAAGTGAGGGTATTACTTTGGAAGGCACATTGTACTATCCCGACGAATCAGATGGGCCATTTGATGCAGTCATTGTGCTGCAGGGTTCCGGAAGAGCAACCCGAGATACAGGCCCACTGATAGTACAGTCGAAGGGATTCCTCAAAAAGGGATTTGCTGTTCTGCGGTATGACAAACGAGGTATGGGTAATTCGGGGGGTACCTTCAGGAATGAGAATTTCGAGAAACTAATTGCCGACACCTATAGTGCAATTGATCACCTTAAGTCAGATGCTAAAATCAGAACTATTGGCCTGGCTACAAATTCTGAAAGTGCGCTCTTTGCACCCCAGATTGCAAGTGATCGAAACGATATATCCTTTATCTATAATACCGGCGGTTCCGTGGTCAGTTTCGAGCGTCTTGCCATCTACCAGATGGGGCACTTAATGAGTAAATGGCACAAGAATCCACGTGATGTTGAGAAGATCATGCGACTGTATCAGGATGTCCTGACCTTCTATATTAGGGCCGATATGAATCCTGATTACTTCAACCAGGCAAAAGATGAACTTAATGAGCGAATGTTAGCAGCAACAGCTCAGTATGGAAGTTCAACCCTTCCTTTTGTAAGTGGAGTTGGTAACTACAATGAAGCTTATGTACATCGAAGAGGGTATAGCAGTGCATACGATCCGCAGAAGTATTTCGAGTTGAGTTTTAATACCCCACTTTTTTACGCCTTTGCCGATTTAGATGTGAATGTACCAACAGAGGCTTCAGTAGTAGCGTTAGAAAAGATTATTAAAAACAAGATGCACAAGATCGAGTACAAAGTTTGGAAGAATGCCGACCACAGTTTTGGAAGAATCTATTGGGCACCCTATGGCATATACCCTAAGGGGTATTTGGACGAAATGGGTGATTGGGCTAGAAACACAGTTGGTAGCAAAGACTGAGTAATGACTAGCTATGCGAGTCTTAGGCTGGATCAGAGATCGACGGAAGATGAGGTTTGACCATTTCCTTTTTAATCTTTAGGTAGTAGAACCAGTGTCAGTGCGGCCTTTCTATTTTCTGTCACTGTTCCAATGATCGCATAGCCATTTCCAGTGTTTTTAACCCCATAGAGCGAATTTAGACCCTGTTCTCCAAAGGTATCCATCGAAACAACTTTTCCGGTTTCGGAAACGCGAAGAATGCATGCCTTGAAAAATTGCTCTGAAGTTTTCTTTGCATAGCCAACCAAAAGATGTCCATTTTGAATTTTTTCTCCATTCATGATTCTTACATCGTGATCCGGCACCTGCACTTTTATAATGTTCGAATCATTGCCATCTAGCGAGACTTGAATTACGACAGGATTGAAAGTCGATTCGAGTTGGAAGTAACCATAGATATAAGCATTCTCTTTGTAAGCTTTTACTGCGTGACCAACATCACGTTTCTTGCCTACTTCAAACGTTTTTTTCCACACAACCTCCCCGACCTGATCTATGCGCATAGCCAGAATATCATCATCCACTTTTTCATTCATCGCATTGATTCCTGTAACAATTACATCTCCAGAAACTCTCGAGCCATAAAAAGTGCGTTCGACCCTGCCCTTTCCGTCTGTTTTGGCATCCCATATTTTGTCACCCTGCTGATCAACACTAAAAATCCATGCTGACTTCTTGCCATCTTTCCCTGTCTTTTCTCCAACAATAAGCAAATCTTCGTTTCTGGCTGTAAGGGACCACCCTATCTGGCTTGTAGCTTTCCCATATTCCCTTTTCCAAATAATCAGACCTGTCTGATCCAGTTTAGTCAATTGGACTTTTGTCGTGTCTTGCGAATCCGAAAATCCCAGCAGGTAGTAGAAATTTCTAAACTCGAGTAGACTCCAACCGAAGGAAGAACCGATGGTCAGGTCCAGGTTTTTCTTCCATATCAACTCGCCAGAATCATTTGTTTTTACCAAAATTGATGATGCTTGTCCGCTCCGAGAAAGAGCATTCCCTGTAAGGAGATATCCTCCATCCTTCAACTCGATCACATCAATGCCTCTTGTTGGTTCCTCAAAATTGAAATCACGGAGTTTTTGTCCATGCGAGCATGCAAGGGAAAGCATACAAAAGGCATACAAAAAGATAGGCTTGCTCATATCAAATTCTTAAATGTGTTTTAACTACTTCCAGGTTTAAGATACGCAACGTCCATGCATGGGTTTTCAACGTATAGCACCAGCTGCATGGACAATCTTCCATTCGGATTTTTCTTTGCGCATCAGATACATGGCTCCACCGCTCATTTTGTACTTCTCTCCGTTCTGTGTAGTGTACTCTTCGTAGAAATCACAATGCAAGATCACCGATTCGTCCGTCAAGGATACTGTTCTAATATTGGAAATTTTTAAGGAATCGAAAGAGGACAATTGCAGAAGACTTGATTCAAAATAGTTTACCACTTCTGATCCATATAGGTGACTGGCTTGGAGAAGCAAAGAGGGCTCCTTCCCACTGATGTACCCCAGCACTCTTTCAGTGTCGCGGTTTTCATACGCTTCGCAAAACCTTGCAAAAGCTACTTCAGCTTCAGATGTCAATAGCTCTGTGCTACTATTCTCGGCACAAGAGGTGAATACTCCGCTGCTAAAGAGAGCTAAACACAGTACGGCAAACCAGTCGCGTGCATTTTTCACCTTCAATTTCCATTTTTTAATTCTTCAAACTTAGATTCCTCCTCTACTCTGGGGAATGAATTGTTTTCGCTCATTGCGTCTCCAGTCAACTCCTCCGGATCAAGGTCAATTCGTGCAACCTCCTTCTCAAAAATGAACACTTTAGATACTTTAGTCTCGTTGTATCTCCATATTTCAGCTGGGATTTTCTTGGTAATATTGGTTCCATCAGTAAACTGAAAATTCACAATCAGTGGACTCACCAATCCACCTTTATTTTCAAAGCTTAGTTCGTAGAAATTTTTATTCTCAACATCAGTAATCATCTTTCCCTCATCAGCTCTGCCTCTGAATTCCCCATAATATTGCTCCGGAGTATTTGCGAAGGAAAAACGCTCCGGTCCATTGCTAAAGTCCTTCTGCTGATCGTTGCCTTCAGATAAATTAGGTGTATTATCTACATTCAGTCTATCCTCAAGCTTTGTTTCGTCCTTCCTAATCTTAAACCAACGCACATTACTCAATGAAACATCCACATAGTCGGTAGTGTAGAACCAACCTCGCCAAAACCAATCAAGATCCACGCTTGACGCATCTTCCATTGCTCTGAAAAAATCGGCTGGTTTCGGGTGTTTAAATGCCCATGTTTCGGAATATTTTTTAAACGCATCATCAAATAATTCTGGTCCCATGATCACTTCCCTCAGTAATGTCAAAGCAGCTGATGGTTTCCCGTATGCATTGGGACCAAGCTGAGTTACTTGATCCGGGGTAGTCATAATTGGGCGAATGAAATTCTTATCCCCACTCATATACGGCACCATTCCTTTCGGCGTGCCCCAGCTACTCAGTACGTCGGGATACAAGACTCTCTTCGTCTCCTTTTCGAGAAAGGTATTTAGTCCTTCGTCCATCCAGGCCCACTGCCTCTCGTCCGAGTTAACGATCATTGGGAAAAAGTTGTGACCAACCTCATGAATGATCACTCCAATCATTCCCGATCTCTTTTGAGTTGAATAGGTACCATCGGGGTTGGGTCTACCGAAATTAAAGCAAATCATAGGGTACTCCATCCCTATGTTCGCAGCGTGCACAGAGATGGCAACAGGATATGGATAATCGATGGTCCGAGATGAGTAAAATTCAAGTGTGTTTTTTACTGCTAGCGTAGATTCCTTTTCCCACAAGGGATTTCCTTCCTTTGGATAAAAGGACATTGCCAAAGGCGTATTCTCACCAACTCGTACTGCCTGAGCATCCCAGATAAATTTTCGAGAGGAAGCGAAAGCGAAGTCTCTAACATTTTCAGCCTTGAACTTCCAGGTTTTCTTTGCTGCCGACCTTTTTGCCTCGTTCTTCTTTGCCTCATTTTCAGTTACTATAATGATCGGCTTATCAAACGACTTTCTTGCTTGATTCAATCTTGCTTCCTGCTTTTCCGACAAAGTCGCAGCGGGATTAGAAAGGGTTCCGGTAGCTGCTACAATATGATCGAAAGGTACAGTAATCTCAACATCATAATTTCCAAACGTTAAGGCAAACTCACCGCTTCCTACAAATTGTCTGTTTTGCCATCCATTAAAATCGTCATAGACGGCCATCCTGGGATAGAATTGCGCGATCGTATACACATAGTTATCGTCTTCGGGAAAGTACTCATACCCACTCCTTCCATAATCAATCATACGATCATTCAGCTTATATGACCATTTAAGTGACAGTTTGGTGGATGTACCGGCGCGAAGCGGCTCAGGTAAGTCAACCCGCATCATCGTATTGTTAATCCTGTGCGTCAGGTTCTTGTTGTTGCCGTCTCGTACGTATTCAATTTTGTATCCAAAATCATAGTTAAGGCCCTGAATACTCACCAAACCAAATTTTGCAAATGTTGAATCGATGACGCTGGTGGACCTACTCTGATCATCAAAATTTTCGTTCTTTCTCACATTTTGATCTAGCTGAATCCACAGGTAACTCAGGTCATTGGGCGAATTGTTAAAGTAGGTAATAACTTCCTCACCAGCTATCACTTGATTCGTCTCATCAAGCGATACCTTGATGTTGTAGTCAGCACGTTGCTGCCAATAGTCAGGGCCAGGTGCTCCAGAGCCAAGTCGATAGTTATTGGGGGTCGGCAAAACATCATCTAGAGGTTCAAATTTCGCTTTCCAATCAGACTGTTGAGCGCTGACAGTGCTTATTAAAAAAAAGAGACAGAGGCAACGTGTGCGTTTCATAATTACGTCTTTATGATGAATGAAAATTGCTATAGAAAAAGGGATTTTATTAATGAGAATAACATAACATTATTGTAATATTACAATATTAAATTACATAACAAAACGATATTTATATGAATGGTTATGGACGCTGTCTACAGGGAGAACCTCGAGCCTTCAGAGCAAGCTCAATTCTCCTTCTCATAATATTGGCTTGCAGCAGTCAGGCAATTGTAGCTCAAGGCAAGGGCAAGGCTGCGATTCTTGCGAATTTCGAAAAGCAGGAAAACTGCTGGAACCAGCAAGATCTTGAATGTTACTGCAGCTTATACTCCAACCTTGATTCTGCCAGAACAATCAGTCGCGCTGGCCTGACGTACGGAAGAAAAAACATTCTGTCTGACTATATCAGAAATTGGCCCAAAGATCGAATGGGAAACCTACATTTTGATGAGATGAACATAGAGCGCCTCGGATCAAAGTACTATTTTGTTACAGGCAGGTTCAATCTCACCTACAAAGAAAGAGACAAGATCAGTGGCTACTTCTCTGTGATAATGATCAAGGAAAAGGGCGAGTGGAAAATCTATACGGATCACTCCAGTTAGTTCCAAAAAAAAGGATAGATTGAAGATTTACCTTTTCAGAGGTGGATCTTCCATGAGGTCTTTTAACTCTCTGATAGCATCGAGATAATCCTTATCGTTATGAATAGCTCCATTGCAAATTCTAACGTAGGGCGGCATTGTGGCTGAATTGTGAGTGAAAATATCACTATTTCTAATCAGAATTCCCTTCTCATAGGCCGATTGTGTAAGTCCCGAACTCGTCCAGGTCTCAGGTATTTTCAACCACCTCAGTACACCATTTCTGCCACCAGAAAATTCGTCCTCCTTGAATACTTTGCCAAACAGATCACTACGACTTTGGATCATTTTCGTACGTTCATCAATTATTCTAGAGGCTCTACCAGAGGTTATCAACTTAGCACTTGTTTCGAGCAAAATCTGCGAACTTGTCCAGTAGGTGATTCTAAAGTTTTTCTCAATCTGCTTCAGGTGTTTCCGAGCCGCCACCACACAAGAAGTGTTGATTGAAGGATTGATATGGAAATACATATTAGAAACGTAGATCCCCAATTCACTATTTAATTCGACGTAGGGGTGTATCGTCTTTTCACTAAAAAAATCAAGATTTCCAATCTCAATGATCCTCAATCCGTGACGGTCACAGACTCTCATTATTTCCTTCTTTCTACTAAGTGGAGTTATGTTACCCGTTGGATTTTGAAATGTTGGATTTGAGAATAAGATGGAGGGTTTGTGTTTTTTGCAAATTTCATCTAGGTCATCTGGCACAATTCCCTTGAGGTCGACGTCCACTGCAATCGCAGTTCGCTGATTCTCCGAAATCTGTTCTTTAACTACAGGATCTGACACCGACTCAATAACAATTCTGTCGCCAGGCCTAGTCAATGAGGTTATCAACAGGTTACTTGTCAAAAATTCGGTTGCTAATAAACTTATATTCTCTGCTCCTGCAGATTTTACTCCGACAGACTTCAACCAATCGAGAAATGAAATCTTCTGTTCTTCTGTTCCGCAGTTACTCAAATCATTGAGTTTCAGGTACAAATTTGGATCATTGCTAACCTCTCTGATGGCGGAAAGCAAATTCAGCTGAATCGTGTGATTAAACAGCTCGGTTGTACGGAAGTTACCAAGATTATACTTGTATGGCACCTTAGCTTCGGTGTACCAAAAATCTTTGTATTCAGCTGCTATATCTTTCACAAAAGTACCTCTCCCAATTTCGCCGCTGAGGTAGCCCATTTTCTCAAGTTCTTTGAACGCTTTTGTAATTGTACCAATGGACAAATTCAGTTTTTTCGAAAGGTCACGCTGAGTTGGCAATGACTCACCAGGTTGCAATTTTCCAGCGTCAATAGCTTCAATAAGGTATTCGATAAGGTGCAGAAATTTTTTTCTGTCTGATTTGACGAATTTCTTGTCCCACATAGGATCTCAGGGTACTTTCTTGAAAATCGAATATATCCATTATACTTCTAAAGATTGGGTAATCATGGTAGGAAATGAGCATAATGCCACTCCTTTGTAATTTCCGATTCTCTTTCGAGTAACTCCCACGATTTCAAATGCGGTATTCTGGACATGAAACGCAGAAAAAATAGCTCAAAATAGCAAGTTCAAGGAAGGGCATTTCCACTTACCTCTCGAACAAGATATACATTGTAACAAAGCCTGCCTGGAACAGTACGATTCGTCAAGATCGTCCATGATCCTCCGAAACTCACATATTTAACAAAACAACTTACGCAAACGCATTTCAAAAGATCACTTGTTCCAGGGCAGGCATGCCTTAAAGAAAATTCTACAGTGACCTGTCAATTTTCTTATCAATTTCAAATCCGTATTTATCTGTCAGGATTGGCTCGCCCAGTCCCAACGTTCTCAACCTGTCGAATTGTGTTTCTTTATCTCCAACTACCACATACACCATCTCATCCCAATCGATATATTTGTCGATCATCTCTTTTGTCTCGGTAAGGGAAATCTCCCTAAGTATTTGTTGCTCTTAAACGGAGAGTTCTTTCTGTTTTTCTTCCACGGAACAGGAAGCAAGAGCAATAACAGTTACATATAGGAAAATTATCTTGAGCTTTTTCATAGTAATACCGTTAATTTCAATTACGATTTGTTTTTTATAGTTTTCAAGGTCGTCTCGAGCGACTTAGATGCTTCGCTTTTAATGTGGGGTGTGACACCAGAACCTTCCCAGTTCGTTTTGGTGATCGGGTTGATTGCTCGTCCAGTAGGCATCATTAGCTCGAATTGCTCATCTAGAATTCTTGGCTCTACTGTGTGAGCACCACCGCCTGAGGTTTCCCCAACAATGGTGGCCCGCTCCAAATATTTTAGGTCGTAGGTAAACTCTTCGCCTGCCGAAAAAGTCTTGCTACTTATCATCACATAAACTTCGACATCTGGCAAAGGCTGCCCATTGACCTTAGTGGTATAGGTACTCATAGTCGCACCTGTGGGACGGTAGAAAAAATCATTTAAATGAACATTTGCATTTTCTGGGTACAGATAGCTAATTAGATAGCTAATCATATTTGGATCACCGCCTCCACATGCGGTAAGGTCAAATATTATGTACTTACATTTTTGAAATTTTTCCATCATGTCATCTGCAGCAACCTTTGCTTTCTCATCCATCTGAATCGGGAAAAAGACGGGCATTTTCACATAACCAATATTCCCTTCAAGTATTTCAACATCCGTGAAGCCATAATTTTCAATGCTCTTCAAGAATTCGTTTACCGATGGTTGTGCTGGCGCACTTTCCTTATCATTTTCAGGTTCTTTTTTTCTATGGAACACCGCTGCATGCTTGTCAGAAGTAACAATTTGGATGTCTCTCTGTAACTGAGCCGCCAGGCTATCGTAGCTCAGTAAGTTTTGATACTTTTTGCCCGCAAGATTTGCTAGCAAAGTGGCTTGCACTTCTAAGCCTTTATCTGGAAAGGTGTATTCGGTTTGATAATGCTCAGCGATTTCATTTACTATTTTCTCTACATAGCCATTATCCAATGTCTCTTGTGCGAGACTCGTGCAAGATATGGATGCTGTAACCATAGCTAAAACGTAAAATTTTATTCTTTTCATTTCTTCTTGTTTTCTAACAAACTTTGATTTCTAATTTTTCTGTAAACCGATTTCTTGTTCCAATTGGGCCATGCCTTGCTGTTTGCCATTTTTAATCCAATTAGAAAATCGAGGTGGGCATCAAAGGCAATATTTTCGGCATTAAAACCCTCATAGTACTCGTCCGTCACTTGATGATAATGTTGGGCATAGTTGGCAATCAATTGATCCTCCTTGGGATCGTTATTGATCGGGTCACTTGCTCCGACCATCCATGTTCCAGGGACCCCTCCCTTTCTGACAAAAGGATAATGATCTCCTCTTCGGAAAATATTCATTTCCGGAGGCGAATCATCAGGGATAATTGTGCGACCAAGAGCTGATGCAGCCTCGTCATTGTATTCATCCATTTCAGACATCCCATAAAGAGCGTTTACAACAGTCTTCATTCGAGCGGTTGGGTAGTTTGAATCAGCATTAATCACACAAACTGTTTTGTGAAGTGGAATTACTGGATTACTTGTATAATACTCAGCTCCCAGCAAACCCATTTCTTCTGCGGAGGTGAAGAGAAATATAACCGATCGTTCTGGTCGGCGATCGAGTTGGCTAAATGCCCTTGCAACTTCAAGTAGCATGGCTGTTCCGGAAGCATTGTCAACAGCGCCATTAAAGATAGAATCAGCACCCAACGCCGCTGGGCGTGTTCCTACATGGTCCCAATGCGCTGTGTAAACAATGCACTCATCAGGGCGTTTTGCCCCTTGGATCATTCCAATTACATTGCTCGTCTTAATAACCTCTTCGGAGTACGCCTTTGCTCTGATCGATACCTTGGTGTCCAACTCACGTGCCTTGAAATTTTCAGAAAGCGCATCTGCTTCGTAATCGGATTCGAGGTTTGAAGCCTGTAACAAATACTGCATCACTGGTATGGATATTATTCCTGAAATCTTAAGTCCATCAGAAACAAGATTAGGCTGTTCATCGAGCAGCAGTGGCCCTCGGGAATCCCTTGATCTACCAATAGCTTCCCAGTTCATGACATCATTGAAAATCATTAGGACTCCAACGGCCCCTCGATCAAACGCCATTTGCTTCTTATAAGAGAAACCAGAATAGCGAGTT
>JBDWQX010000013.1:0-10029 GCA_039986395.1 Cyclobacteriaceae bacterium | reverse complement strand
CCCAAAATACTGTGTCTCATATTGTGTCCGATTCCGACGTGAATCTGATCCATTAAGTGCTCCATTTCCTAAGCTGGCAATTGATGTACTATCTGAGCCTATTCCTGTTTCTCCATCTGCTAAAATTCTAGGTTTGGGTTTTTTTCTCTTTTCTGGATCAAAGAGCTCGTATCCCTGATAATCTTCCACACGGAATGTGACCAGGTCGAGGGATTTCACATCCCGAAATTTCGAAACGATTCTAGAGTCAATCAATGATTCACCAGAAATCAAAAGTGAGAGAAAAAGCTTCTCACTTTGAAGATCAAAGGAGTATAGATTAAGGTTCTTATGATCTTCCCTGTTAGACGAAATGAAGCCCACAGTATCTGAAATGGCAAAATAAGTATCGTCCAGTGTTGAATTGAATGGAAATCCTAAATTGTACACTTCTGGCTCAAAAAAGGACTCTCCCTTGGCTGCATAAATATCGTATCCTCCGTAACCAACATGCCCATTGCTTGCAAATATTAAGCAATTGTAAGCTGAAGAAAAATAGGGTGTAATGTCATTGTCGGAGGAATTAATCACATCACCCATGTTGATGGCTGGCGTCCATGATTCTTGCTCCAGTCCTTTGAGACTCATCCAAATATCACTACCCCCAATACCACCTGGCCGATCAGAACTAAAGAACAGGGTGTCCCCCGATGTGGAAATAGTTGGCTGTTTATTCTCTGCCCCAGGCTCATTGATGTAGTCATTTAGCGGGACTGGGTCAGTCCAGGTATTGTCAGCAAGGTAGCTAACCATGATGCCGCAGTCAGAACCATTTTCGCCTCTGCAAGTGGAAAAATAGAAGGTGTTCCCATCTTTTGTAAAAGAACCTGACCCCTCCGACCACTGGGTGTTTAGATCTCCGAACTTTTGATTGGACGACGAGATTCGCCACCTATCGTTTCTGTTTTCGTAAGCCACTAAATCTGGCAGTACACCATCAAACTGACTTCCTTCATATTGAACACCAGGTAAATTTCGTGTAGATGCAAAGACCAGCTGCTTGTTGGATGGATTTACAATTGCTCCAAAATCGTGAAATTTTGAGTTTATATCATCCATTAGTGAGACGGAGTATCCTTTATCTTCCTGTCTTTGCCTTAACGCAAGCAGGCAGCCTTCTTTTTGTTTTCTTGAAGAGTTGATCAACTCGGGCTCAGCACTTGGCAATGCAATCAGGAACGAATAAACAGAATCTGCCTCCTGAAATCTGCTCTCCAGTTTTAAAAGGTTACCATAATGATAAAGTGAACGCGCTTGAAACTCATTATCGGCGCTTGTCACGGAACCTAGCGCGAGAAAGACCTTCTTTGCTTCATCATACTTTAAGGTCTTATTGTAGCAAAATCCGAGTCTGAATTTAGCCTGATAGTTTTGCTTGTCGATCCCTGAAATTTTATCGTAAAATTCGATGGCATCTATATATCGCTGCGCATCGTAGAGTTCATCCGCGATTCGGATCAACTTTGGAATAGACTGAGCTGATACAACGATAGTGGAGATTGTAAGAAGAAACGCCAGGCACGCTTTCATATCAGAATATTGGGCTAGATACGTTACTTAATGGTTTTGATAAATCGAAATTGTAAGTTAATGAAAACTCATACGAGGGCAGATTGTTTCCAAGTTCACGATTGATGTCAAACGAAGTAGCATTCAAATCCATACTGCCACCTATTCTGAGGTCATTTATTTCAAATCCAGCCAACACAATAATGGAGTCCTCCAGCCGGTACCATGTTCCTACTTGAAGTAACAAAGCTGTTTTTGCACTCGGTGAACTTACCAAGGTTGACATATACAGACCTGCGTTGATTTGATTATTTCCATCTGAGTAGAGTGCATAACCTGACGGGTGCACGTAAATCCGTGGTGCTAATTCAAACTTCGCAGATCCAAACGCTTTGTACACTCTGTTTACCTCTCCTACTCCAAACCCATCTTGCGTCACCTGGGGTCGGTTAAGATTATCTACGCTAATCCCAAGTAGCAAACTCTTGTCTCGGATGTAATAATTGTCATTGTCGTACGATGTGAAAATGACTCCGAAATTAAACGTGGGATAAATCACAGGATCCGAACTAATGGTCTCCGTAGGTCTGGTGTCATCATACCCAAAAAATTTATTAAACTGGGAGCCCCATTGAAGGCTGCTATCATCCAGCTGAGCTTGAACTACTCCACCCTGCAATCCGAAAACAACGGATTGATTGGAAAGCTTTGCCAGCTTGATTGAGTACGCACCGTTCAACAGTATTTTCTGCGCATTGTAAAGTCCCTCGAATCCTCGGCGCTCCCGAAAAAATGTTGCTCCAACTCCACCCACTTGAAAATCTTTACTGGTTGTTCTTTTAATGGGATAGGTAAAAGTCGCTTGCATCAATTCCAGATAGGACTCGGACGTTGGATTTCCAGACCTCTTGAAATTGGTATTGAAGGTCATGTTCGGGGTGGTGCCTGTAAATGCCGGATTCAGAATCGAGGTACTCGCGAAGTATTGCGAGAACTGTCCTTCCTGAGCGAACAGTATGCTGGTAGAGAGGGAAACAAATAAAATGGTGAGTGATTTCTTCATCTATTTCACAAGTAGAACTGCTCCTGCCTTTGATCTCTGGTCAGTCAATGAAGTTAAGACAACGTTGTAATAGTAGACACCTCCAGGAGCCTGCTGCCCAGACGGAAGTACTCCGTCCCACCCCAGAAACTCTAGATCTAGGTTACTTCCAGACTGCGAGACAGAAAATACCTCAGCATTCAGTGAGTTAAATACAGTGAAGGAAATTCTAGTGATTTCATCTCCCGAGAAAAACGGTCTGAACGTACGGTTTTCAATTTCGTTTCCATTCGGGGCAAAGGAGTTTGGAACAAAGAATTCAATGTCATTGACCACAGGAATCCAGGCAACGGCAAGTCTCACCGGATCTTCACTGAAGCCAATCAAATCGTCGACGAGAATTGTTCCTGTTGTTGGCGATATCGTCGGATCATCTAAATCAGATCGAACGGACGAAAGAACTCTGAACAGCGAATCTCCATCAGCCAGTGCTACAATTGCTGTTTGGTAAACCTCGGCCCTGATTACTTCTATATTGGGAGTTGATAAATCCACGCCTGAAAAATTGATCGAGATTTGTCCATCACTACCAGCTCCAATGGAGGTTACAACCCACTCCACATCTGTGGAAATGCTTTGAATATCTACATCACCTCTAATCGTCGTCGGATCTGGTTGAACGCACTCCACTCGGAAAACAGTTCCGGAATTTGTTCCTGATAATGTAATGTAGTTTGGTGAACCATTGATTCCCATAGGGAATGTAACGGGCTGCCCTGTAGATAAACCAACCAATTTTCCCTCGACAAACCCTTGTCCTGTGCCATCTGAACTACCACTAACCAACAAATCCAACTCATCATCGGCCTTAATCACGCCAGATATTACATTCAGCATCCCAGACACAACAACCCGATCCGTAAGTAGGACAACATTCGAGTTTCCTGACTTTTCAACTTCCAGATCAACAACGTTCAGTGTATCTCCGGCAAGGTTCTGGTCAGTTGTGCCTGTAAATCTCAAACTTCCAACATCTGTATTTAAAACAAAGTCAAGGTCACTATAGCTGATAATTTTACCATTGTTGGTTACTGTACCGTTCAGAGTCGTGTTCCCACCGAAATAGAAGGATGCTTGGTCTCCTACCCAGAGTGTGGCGTTGCCGCCAAGATTAGTGGTTTGGCAAAAGCACAATGAAGAGGCGAGCAAAGACAGAAGGTAGAAATGTTTTTTCATCATCTTAGTTATTATCTGATCTTCCTACCTCAAGCCAAAAAGATCCAGTGAAGAGCAAATGCAGGGTGTCATTTACGCCCATGGCGTAATTTACGCTTGCATTTAACCTTATGTTACCTGTTCCGTCCTCAACTGTGAAGGCACCTGTTGCTACGATAATTAATTCTTTTCCAATAATTCCATTGTTAATAGTCAGAACATTTGGTCCTCCACTTACCGTTACTACCCTAGAAGTCGGGTTAAGTGTACCAGCAGCTCCTAAACTTGTTGGAGGTGAAACAAGGTTACCTTCAATTAAAACGGTTTCGTTTGCTGTTCCAAGAGCAATGGTATTTGCTGTTGCAAGATTGACCCCCGCTCCAATAGCCATTGAATTTGTCGCATTCACAAATGAATTCATGCCTATTGCCACAGAATTTGCTGATGAGCCCGTGGCTGATGCACCAAGACCCAGTGCTACAGTACTTCCAGCCCCTGCAGTTGCTCCATTTCCTACAGCAGTACCATCTAATACTGCATTGGTGTTATTACCGATTGCAACACCGTTGTTACCGCTTGCTTGAGCTGTATTTCCAATGGCAATAGCATTCGATGCTGAAGAAGTCGAAGCTCTACCTATAGCAACAGCATTCGTTGCAGCTGCTGGAACAGTTATGCCATCCCCAACAGCGACAGCATTCACAGCTCCTGCTGCAATAGTTGTCACTTGACCGATCGCTATAGTCCCTGCATCGTTAGCTTGAGACTGTCCGCCAACTGAAATTCCACCAGCTAGAGACGTTGTGAATCGACCAATAGCAACAGACGCACCACCGTCAGAAGTGGATGAGCGTCCAATTGCAATATTTTCAATTCCACCGTTTGAATCCGCATTTCTTCCTACAAGAATATTATCTGCGGTAATAGTGAGGCCTGAACCTGCATTTCGGCCAAACACAATATTGTCTGTTGCGGAGGTAATACCATCTCCTGCGTTAGAGCCAATT
This sequence comes from Cyclobacteriaceae bacterium, assembly GCA_039986395.1. GTDB lineage: Bacteria > Bacteroidota > Bacteroidia > Cytophagales > Cyclobacteriaceae > Ekhidna. The sequence continues at coordinate 5,217 of JBDWQX010000013.1, read as the reverse complement.
AAAATGTTCTGGTTACCTGTCGTTAGAGCGGCAAGAGTGGTAGAAATACTTTGGTAGTTGGTGTTGACATCTACACTAAAATCTCCAGCACTACCCCAGTCCAAAGTACCAGCTCCATCAATAGCCACCAGTGTTTGTCCAACGGTCCCTACAAACTGCGGAAGCGTAATTGTGTAATCTGAGGGAACACTTGTTGGTGCAGTTATCCCAATAATTCTTGTTCCTGCATCATCTTCTAGTTCTATTCTCCCAGATGCTCCACCTGGTTGACCAAATCGCGTAATTCCGCGCATGTCTATCCCTCCATTGATCGTTCCCGTTCCAGGCTCAAGTCGTACATTTCCTCCGTTTCCAGTTCCATTACCATTCCCCCCACGTAAGTTCAGTGCTCCCCCACTGAATGTTGCGGCACTTGCAGAACCAGCAGTAATTTCAAAATCGTCACCATTAACAGAAGGGTTAGCTTGAACTCTTAAGGTTCGACCAGAGCCGCTTGCCAATTCTAGAATTCCATCTTGCTCCAAGTACAGATATGGAACAGGTGTAGGAGCTCCATTCGGAGTGGCACTAAATACAAGTCTGGAACCATACGTATTCAACGCCCACGTTTGCGTTGCATCTGCAGAAATTCTTGCTCCTGGAGCATAGTTGCCAAGTCCTCCATAGTTTGCCACAAACTGCAATTGTCCCATTGTTTCACCACCAATAACAGCAGTTGGAGCGGTGAGTAGTCCATTAGCATAGGTCAAATTCACTTGGGAAGGGATGGTTGCTGAAATTATATCAGTTCGCGTCTGACCATTATTTGACCTTACAGTTAGCACATTATCCTCCAAACGCATCATCTCTTCTGCAGTGTTCGAATCGAATGGAGTGCTCCGAAAGGTTAGCGCGGTTCCTTTATTTGGACCTGTCCACGGTTGTGTAGTTATCCCTCTAATGGAAGCTTGCGGCAGTGAAAATCCGACTCCATCGTGTCCCATAAAGCCCAAATCACCAATAACCTGATCTGCTCCAAGAGCTGCTGCTCCTCCGCTTTCGCTCCCTTCAGCTCTGATCAATGCAAGTTGTGATCTACTTTGAAATGAAATTGCACTGAGTGTTGCCTGTCCAGCTGCAGGGCCATCAACAATTACGCCTAATTGCGCATCGCCGACTCCAACAGCTATCGGAGTTGCGGAGGCTCCAAATATTGTGTTGTCCGCATCATCAAAGGTCGGTGTTGTAAAGCCACCAGCACTTGCCCAACTCAGCACTCCAGACCCATCCGTTGATAGGACCTGGTTAGCTGCACCATCTCCATCGGGTAGTTCCCATACAAGAGAACTCGCACCTGTCATTATATCTGGTGCCTTGAAACCTAGTGACTCAGATGCATCAGCATCTTCAAAGTATAGTGTTTTGGCATTGGTAAGATCACCAGCAATTATAAAGTCTCCGTCGGATATAATACTGCCATCAAAACCCGCGCCAGCTCCAACTCCAGCTCCAAGAATAACATCTCCTCCATTTCCTCCGCCACCTCCTGAATCGCCATCACCTGCAGCAATTTCTAAATCTCCACCTGCACCACCCAATCCATCAGCTGAGCTCCCAGCATCAATAAACAGCGCATTTCCAGCTCCTCCTGTATTAGAAGCAATCGCGATACTTCTATCGACTCCCTCAAATAGAATTACATCACCGCCCAATTCTAATGCAGGGCCAGTACCCAAATTATCAAAAAGGCCAGCTGGTCCTGTGCCGATTGTGCTCGCCATAATAGCAGGGTTTGAATTTGCCACATTTGTGATTATTTGAAATTCTCCTGGAGTGCCATCACCTGAATTAACAACATTCAAACTTCTTGAACCCGCGGTTCCGTCAGAGTCAATGACTACGGTTGTTGCTGTGCTTGTTCCATTCACTGTAGCAAATCGTGCCGTTTGATTCGTTCCATCGTTTGTTAAATTGAGCAACGCTTGTCCATTTTCCGTCACAGTGGCCGCAAAAGGAAGAGCCAAGCCACCGTCAACCCAACTCAACAAGCCTCCCCCATCATTTGAGAGCACTTGCCCGCCTGAGCCATTATCGACAGGCAAGACCCAGTCAAGATTTCCTGAAAGTGCATTTGGTGCTCGGATGCTCAGTCCTTCTAAACCATCATCATCTTCAAGAATCAAACTCCTAGCTGACGCGCCAGTCGTTGCAATAACAAAATTACCTTCTGAAACTACCCTTCCAGAAGTACCACTTCCTGTACCTCCAGCCGATATGAAAACGTTACCTCCATCACCAGTGGTATTTCCATCCCCACCGGATATTCTGACATCACTTCCAGGGTCCGTCGGCAATTCTCCGTCAAAACCACTCATATCCACAGTGCCATCATCATTCAAATCAAGCCATCCGTTGACTCCAGTAGACAGATTCACAGCGGAGTTTGCCGCCCCTGCAGCCACGTTGTGAAAGGAAATGTTTCCATCTTGGAAAAACATAAAACTCGAAGGATCTGTGTTCATTCTCCTTAGATCATTGTCCGTGGCATTCGTGTAGTCTGGGTAGAGGTTATTTCCAATAAATTCACCATCTACAGTATTGGTCAGGTTTTCAAAGTGGCCAAATCCAAAATTGTCTCCAATCTGAAGGGGTGCCTGAGTATTTTGAACACCTATTCCGACGTTGAAGTTAGAAGTTGCCCCATCACCTAATATGATTGTATTTGCTGTATTTGCGACAGTACCGGCTCCAATGGCTACCGCATCATCCGCAAGAACCTGGGCTCCAGACCCAATTGCTACCGCATTCTGAGAGGCAGCATTTGCATTGGTTCCTGAACCTATCAAAACATTGTTGCTACCTGTGGTTATGCCTATTGCAGCATTTCGTCCAATTAGTACGTTATCATCTCCATCTGTCACGCCACTTCCAGCATTGAATCCAGCAATCGTATTATTGACACCTCCAGCAAGCAAGCTACTACCAGCTGCAAAACCTGCGACGAGGTTTTCCGTGCCAGGATCGTTCACCAGCGTGCTGCTCAGTTCAATCCAACCTGGAGCTGTTCCATCAATGTTTCCTTCAAACGTACCGCCATTAAAGCGAATAGCACCAGCAAGAACATCGGAGGCTAAATCACCAATAACAATTCCATTGCTTGAGGTGAGACCGGGTTCAGCAGGAAGACTATGATTGAGTTGAAGAACAGCCGAAGATGCATTGCTATTGAATATAGCCGCACTTCCTGTCGTTCCGTCAGTATTGTTGAGAAAAAGCAAACTACTTGGATCAGCTTGAGTTGCAGTCAAAGGAAAAGACACATTGATCAGATCATTCCACCCAGCAAGTGTCCCATCTATGTTTCCTTCAAACGTACCGCCATTAAAGCGAATAGCTCCAGCAAGAACATCGGAGGCTAAATCACCAATAACAATTCCATTGCTTGAGGTGAGACCGGGTTGAGCTGGCGACCCATGATTGATCTGCACTGCTGGTGTACTTCCATTCGCCGTGAACGAAGCAGCATTTCCTGCGACTGCATTTGTATTATTTACAGTTAGCAGATTACCTCCATTATTCGAAGTTGCACTGAGGCTTCCAGCTACTACCACTTGATCTCCAGCACCGTTTCCTAAGTTAATCGTATTGCTATTAATACTGAAAGGTTGTCCATCATCGGCAGTCACAATTTGTGATGATCCATTTGTCGTCAATGCTAAACTCGATGACAAAGCACCAGAACTCAACAATACATCCCCTGTTGCATCAGGAAATGTAATCGTATTTATTGCTGTCGGCTCGACAAAAGCAAAAGCTGTTTCATTGGCATTCTCAGTGTTACCCTCGAAAGTAAGCGGAGAACCACCAACAATATTTCCGGTAAAGAGTGTTTGACCATTAAGAGAAATACTGTTGCTGGGGCCTGCTGTTAGATTTAAATCCTGAACAGAATTGATGTTAATACTACCTGTTGTAAATGTTGAGAGATCCAGGTTACCACTAGTAGTTGTAAAATTCGCAGGGCCCTGAGCCGCCATGCTTATTGGTTGTGTACCACTTATGCTAAATGGTCCTGTGGCGTCTGTCACAATGGCTGGCCCATCATCATATGCAGATTGAAGGCTTATACTTCCTTCTAACGCAATGGTTCCATCGGCATCTGGGATTGTAATGGTTCTTGAAACAGTCGGGTCTGTTACTTCAAATGTTGTTGTTGCTGCATTGTCCGTAACACCTTGAAAGACCAATGGATTAGCTCCCAAAACATCGCCAAAGACACTAAGATCCCCGTTAACATTGACAACGTCAGTAGCTGAAATTCCAAGATTCACATTAGCATTAAGGTTGGTTTGCTCTGCAACATCGAGCGTTCCCTGCACATCTGTCGCAATTCCAGGGCCAGCTAAATTAACACTACCTGCTGGTAGGACATTGATATCCCCAGAAGAGCTGGTAATCAAATCAAGATCTCCTCCGTCCACAGAAAATGTTCCGCCTCCTGTTGCATTCAAACCAATTGTTTCAGTACCGCTCACATCAAAAGGTCCGCCACCTGCATCTGTCGTAATAAACCCACCAGCATCATACGCTGTCTGTAAATCCTGACTGGATAACAGGCCATCCACATATCCCCTGGTAGCAGCATCAGAAGCTACGGTTGGTGCACCGACATTATTAATCACTTGAGTTCCTGCGTCGATCGCTGCAGTTGCTGCACCAAATCCACTTAGTGGAATATTCGCTTTGTCCAAGTCTGCATTTGCGATTACACCTGCTCCTATGTTTAAGCCTGTATTGAAGTTGCCAATAATGTCACCAGCAGCCGGGTTCGTTACATCTGTCACATCATCAGTGTCATCTAAATCAAGGCTAGTCGCTCCGATTACTGTAGTCGTTGCTGTGTTGATATTTGCTGCGGTTGAACCGCCAACATTATCTACCACTGTTGCACCTTGGGTGCCACTAACATCGCCAGCTAGGGCTCCTGAAAAATTTGCAGAAGTGACTCCTGTCAAAGCACTCCCATCCAGAGCTGGTAGTGTTGCTGCTACTCCAAATTGAAGAACCTGACCAACTCCTGTTCCAACATCTGCAGTCGTAAGATCATCTGTGTCGTCTAAATCAAGACTCGTCGCTCCTATTACTGTAGTCGTTGCTGTGTTGATATTTGCTGCGGTTGAACCGCCAACATTATCTACCACTGTTGCACCTTGGGTGCCACTAACATCGCCAGCTAGG
>JBDWQX010000012.1:0-8773 GCA_039986395.1 Cyclobacteriaceae bacterium | reverse complement strand
ACAACCCACACTACCTCATTTCCTACAATCATATTAGCTTAGCCATTTAACCCCTAAGCACCTGTACAATGGCCCTCTTCGGCGATCATATGCAGTTTGAGATGGCGTACAAGCAGCACTACTCTATGCTTGTGGGGTTTGCATTTCAATATGTTGAAGACGGAGATAGTGCGGAAGATGTTGTGCAAGAAGTGTTTAGCAACCTTTGGAATCAATCGGATCGCATAGAGGTAAAGACCAATGTCAAATCGTATCTTTTTGGAGCGGTCAGGAATGCCTGCCTAAACCACATCAAACATCTCAAAGTAGTTGAGTCACATGCTAAGATGACCATTCAATCTGAGGCAACTGATCCAACAGATTTTATGGAGATGGATGAGTTGCAAGAAAAGATTGACGCAGCATTAGCACAGCTTCCAGAAAAACGACGAGAGATCTTTGAGTTGAGCCGTTTTCAGGAAAAGAAGTATCATGAAATAGCAGAAGAACTTAATATTTCCATTAAGACTGTGGAAACACAAATGAGCCGAGCGCTAAAGGTAATGCGCGAGGTGCTTGGATCGTATTTGATGTATTTAATCATTTTTTCCTTGATCATGTTGATCGAGGGTTGTAGGGGTAAAATTTAAATTGAATGTCGAAATAGTAGGTAATTGGATTTGAACAGCAACGATATAGAACGCGAAGAGGTATTGTACCGATACTTCCAGAAGGAGTTGACTTCTGAGGAAAGAACGGATGTGGAGGCCTGGCGTGATGCTTCGCAAGAGAATCAGGACGAGCTTGAAAAAGCCAGAATGATGTACCTGGATTTGAAGGGATTAGCATTCTATAAAAGTGTGAACCTTCACGAGGTTGATCGCTCTTGGGAACTGTTCAAGAAGGACAAAAAGATAAAATCCATTCACCAAGCATCAACCAGCAGCTTGACTTGGTTGAAATATGCGGCGAGCATTGTTCTCCTAGTTTCAACAGCTTTTGCCATTTACTATTATAGTAATAGTGTCGAAGAAATTACCCTGGCAAGTGCAAACGAAGTAAGAGAAGTGACCTTATCTGATGGTTCGTTGGTTGCGTTAAATCAACAAGCAAGCATCGAATACCTGGAGCCTTTCCAAAACAACGAACGCAGAATCAAACTGACTGGAGAAGCCTATTTTGAAGTGACGAAAAGACAGGAACAACCATTCGTAGTTGAGATTGGAGATACGGAAGTTCGAGTTCTGGGTACCAAGTTCTTTATTCACCAGTCATCGACAAATGAGCTAAGTGTTCAAGTGGAAGAAGGTAAAGTATTGATTTCTCACAACGACATTCACGAAATTGCTGAAGAAGGACAGCAGTTTATGCTGAATCTTGAAAATGAAACTTTGATCGAGACAGCTGACGAAACGGGAATCTCGTCCTTCTGGAAAAATCGACGGTTGGTATTTCAAGTTACTTCACTGGAAGATGTTGTTGCAGTAGTCAACGAGGCATATGGATCATCCATTCAATTAGAGGGTTCCACGGAAGGTTGCTCGCTAACTGTGACATTCGAAAATGAAGACTTTGAAAATGTGCTGGAGGTAATATCCAGCACCCTGAACTACGAACTTGTAGAAAGCCAGGGATCATATATTCTGAAAGGTACTGGCTGTGAGTAGAGTTGGTTTGCTTGTCATTTTCCTGTCGGTCTCCACTTCGTTATTTGGACAATCGTCCGATCAACCAATTAGTATTTCCTTTGAGAATGAAACCCTGGAAAATGCATTGCTAGAGCTTGACAAAGTGGTTGAACGTCAATTGTCCTACAATCCGCAAATACTCCCAACTGGAGTTGTGGTAAATCAGTCGTTTGAAGGTCAAAGTCCTGAGAATGTGCTAACTGCTATTTTGGGTAGTGCTTACCAACTAAAAAACATTGGTGATTACATCATTATTCAGAAGGTTCCACTCGTCAAAAAGGAAAAGTCGACTTTTCAACTCACAGGAGGTATCAAGGATGCCGCAACGGGTCTTGACCTGGAAGATGTTTCCATTTATGAAATAAACTCGCTGCAATCGACCTTGTCAGACAAGCTGGGTGAGTTCAGTCTTAAGTCAGAAACAAATTTGGCGACAGCCACCTTTGTGATCAGCAAGCGATTTTATGAGGACACCATTATCCAAGTAAGTAATTTGGAACCCTACGTGGCACCCATTGTTTTAAAAAAGGAAGAGCAAACCAAACCCAGAATTGCGATACGTGAGCGTGTACGAACGTTTTCTAGCGGACTGGCTAAGTTCTTCACATCCGACAAAGTCAGAACCAACGCCAGCAATGTCAATTTTGTGGATACGCGGATGTTTCAATTTTCATTGGTTCCAGCTATAGGCACCAACCGGAAATTAAGCAGTCAGATAAAAAACAAAGCATCACTCAATCTGATTGCCGGCTACACGTATGGTGTTGATGGTGTAGAGATTGGAGGAGTTTACAACATCAGCAGGGGGGAAGTGTGGGGTGTTCAAGTTGGAGGTTTTGGTAACACGGTAGGCGGGGAGGTGCACGGTTTGCAGATGGGTGGCTTCATAAACACCTCAAAGGACTATGTGAAAGGTGCCCAGATTGCAGGGTTTATTAATGTGGCCTCCGATAGCGTCAACGGTTTTCAAATGGGTGGCTTCACAAACTTGACAAGGGAGATGAGCGGCATTCAGGTTGCAGGATTTAACAACCACACCAAACGAATGAATGGATTCCAACTTTCTGGATTCATCAATACCACTCAGGAGATGGACGGTTTTCAATTGACCGGTTTTATCAACATTGCTAAAGAGGTTAAAGGACTCCAACTGAGTGTGATCAATGTCTCAGACACAGTGGCATCAGGCATTCCATTTGGGCTTTTCAACATTGTCAAAAAGAATGGATTCATTTCACCGGCAATTGAATCGGACGATTTGGTACCCTACCGTCTCGCATTCCGGTCTGGACTGGAAAAGTTTTATACGGTTCTTTCCGCTGGTATTGATCCAGACGACCATTGGACTTTTGGAGCAGGTTTTGGATCGAGACTATTTCCGCTGAAGGAAAAGAAATTTTTCCTCAACCCAGAACTTAGATGGATTAATGCTGCCGAGGGAAGTGGCAACCAAAACGAAAACAATACAATCATCAGGTTTGGTTTCAATCTGGGATACCAGCTATTCAAACACCTTTCTATCACTACAGGGCCTACCCTTAATTATTATTATACCAACCATTTGGATGAATCCCAAGACCCTGTCATTTCATTGGCTCGCAATCCGATTGTAGATGAGGTCTCCGGTAAGTTCAGGCATCAACTTTGGATTGGCTATTCGATCGGAATAGGTTTTTGACATAGCTACATTACTAATTTCACTTTAATTCACCTCACGCCCTTTTTCAGATGCTGTTAATTAAGTGAGTTCGTCAAGGTAAGATTATTGAAACCATAGAAAATATTGAGCTTGATACGATGGATTTATTCCTCCCTTGAGGGAGGTTAGGTGGGTGTTTCTTAATAATTTTTATCAATTCTGAAAAACAGAGTTTATCCGGAACTCACGTTAAGTTAAGCACATGCGACACCAAGAGTTTACGATGCTGTCTTACTAAGTAACATGCGATCCATATAGTAAAGAGATCGCTTCATTTCATTCGCGATGACGCCCGTAAGGTTAATTCGAGGTTTTGGGCAACAGGGGATTGGAGGATCTTCAACAGGTTCGAATTTTTGAGAAAAAAGTTTAAAAGCTTGTCAGGGTAAAATCTGTTTATGGTTCCTCAGCTATAAACAGATTAAAAATGAAAACTCAAAGTCGTTATTTTATTTATTGGTTCATGTTCTTGTGGGTCTCGTCTGCGGGGTTTGCGCAGGAAAGTACCTATTCAAAAACCTATCAATTCTCATTTGTTCCTCCGGTTAGTTCCAATGGACCACTTAGTGGTGAGACAAGCAACAAAGTATCTCTAAACCTGCTAGCTGGTTATGCTCACGGTGTGGAAGCCTTCGAACTTGGAGGGCTCTACAACATCGTTCGAGCAAATGTTAGGGTAGCCCAGATCAGTGGATTTGGAAATACTGTTGGTGGGGAAGTACATGGCTTTCAACTGGCAGGCTTCCTTAATACTATCAAAGGGTATGTCGAGGGTGCACAGATAGCCGGATTTATTAACCTCACAGGTGACAAAGTGAAAGGCTTTCAACTTGGTGGGTTCACCAACATTTCAAAAGAAACAGAAGGCTGGCAGATTGCGGGATTTAACAATCATACGAAAGCGTCAAAAGGTGTGCAGTTGGCCGGGTTTATGAATACTACAGGTACTTTGGAAGGACTGCAATGGGCAGGATTTATCAATGTTGCGAAAAAAGTGAAGGGTGTGCAGTTCGGTGTGGTAAATATTGCTGATAGTGTCGATTCTGGGGTACAGTTCGGACTCGTCAACGTCTCAAAGAATGGATTTATCTCTCCAGGTATGGAAACAGATGATGTAGTTCCATATCGATTGGTGTTCCGCTCTGGTCGCGAGCAATTTTACACGGTTCTTACAGCGGGAGCTAAAGAAAGTGAATATTGGTCGTATGGCGCAGGTTTCGGTTCTAGACTTTATCTGTCAGAAAGAAGAAACCTGTTTGTCAATCCGGAACTGAGATATCATCAGATCAATAAGGGTAAAAGCGTCGCAGAAAATCATCTGGTAAAGTTGAATGTGAACTTTGGATATCAACTCTTTAAGCATTTGTACATCACTTCTGGTCCTACGGTCAATTTTTACACAACCAATCGATTGGATCGAAATGGAAGACCACTTATCGACATCGCTAACAACCCATCGCATGACAGTCAGAGTGGACGAAGGAGTTATCAAGTATGGGTAGGCTATAGTATCGGCATAGGTTTTTAATAAGCATTGGAATAATCACGAACGAAAATGAAAACACAAAATCATACTAATTTTTTCCTGAGCATCGTCTTCCTACTGATCACTCTGATAGGTCGATCACAAGGAATTACGCAGAATGTTAAGGGGCTTATCCTGGATCAGGACTCGAAATCTCCACTCATTGGAGCAACCGTTGTCGTCGTTGGGTCTGACCCTATTCTTGGTGCTGTCACAGACGTGGATGGTTCTTTTAAGATTGCAGACGTGCCGATCGGAAGGGTAACGCTCAAGGTGACCTACATAGGTTACGAAGAAAAGTTCATTCCAAATCTTTTGATCAACTCCTCTAAAGAGTTCATGCTGGACATCGCAATGGAGGAATCGTTTGAGCGACTCGAGGAAGTAATCGTCACAGCGAAAAAAGATAAATCGGAGGTACTCAATGAGATGTCTCTGGTGAGTGCACGATCCTTTTCGGTGGAGGAAACCAAACGCTTTGCAGGTTCCTTCAACGATCCAGCTCGATTGGCATCTGCCTTTGCAGGGGTTGCAAACTCTCCCGAGGGAAACAATGACATCATTGTGCGTGGGAATTCATCCAAGGGGATTTTGTGGAAGTTGGAGGGTATTGAAATTCCAAACCCAAATCATTTTGCAAATGAGGGAGCTACGGGTGGTCCCATAAATGCTCTGAGTAGTAACATGCTTAGCGATTCAGACTTTATGAGTGGTGCGTTTGCTCCTGAGTACGGAAATGCATTGTCAGGCGTGTTCGATATGCGATTGAAACGAGGAAACTACGATCAAAGTGAACATACAGCAGGCTTCAGTACTTTGGGGATTGATCTTGCCACCGAGGGGCCGCTCAGCACGAACAATGGTTCCTACATAGCCAACTACCGCTATTCGTCGCTGGACTTGTTGGATAAAGCAGGCATTGTAGATTTCGGAGGAGTACCGCGCTATCAGGATCTTACCTACAACATTTATCTTCCTTTAAGCAAGCGGCATTTTCTTTCCGTTTTTGGACTTGGAGGAATCAGCAGTATTTCCAGCGCAGAGCAAGATGAGGACACAGATGAAAACCTCCAACGCAGTGAGTTTGAAGCATCCATGGGTACGGCAGGTTTTATTCACAACTTCCTGATTACTGATAATACCTACCTGAAGTCTTTCATATCTTTTTCAAGAACGACGTTGGCGTCAACGTTTGATCTTCCAACGGAGGAGAACAATGATCAGTTCTATAATGTGTTTAATGATGATTTCACCAAAACGGTCACTCGGATTGGTTCAACATTTGGTCATAAATTCAGTGCCCGAAGCAAGATGGAGTTAGGATTCATCTACAATCGGCTCAATTATGAAATGAGTCAGAATGCATGGAATTACGAAGAAGATCAGATTCAAAATGAATTGAATGATAAGGGAGCTACGGATCGTATTCAAGCCTTTACCTCCTGGAAATTCCGGATAACAGAAGGTCTGACAATGACCAGTGGAGCTCATTTGAATGGACTGACACTCAACAATTCGTTCAGCTTTGAGCCTCGACTAGCATTAAAATGGGATGTGACGGAGGGAAAAGCACTAAGCTTCGGTGCCGGACTTCACAGCAAAATGGAAAGCCCTGCTGTGTACTTGTGGAGGTTTGAGGATGAAAATGGTTCACAGCCAAACAAGAATCTAGAATTGTCAAAAGCCGCGCATTTTGTGTTGGGGTACGATCAGCAACTGGGATCAAACACACACTTCAAATCGGAGATCTATTACCAACACTTGTATGATTCTCCGATCGAAGACGCTCCAAACAGCACTTATTCTCTGCTAAATGAAACGGAGCAATACGCACCTAGAATCCTGGTGAATGATGGCACTGGCAGAAATTATGGGATCGAGTTAACACTGGAACAATACCTGCACAAGGGCTTCTACTATCTGACTTCAGCTTCCATTTTCAATTCCTTATATACCTCAAAGGATGGAGTAGAGCGTAAAACACCTTACGCGAGTAACTATATATTTAATTTCCTGGGAGGAAAAGAATTCAAGATTGGCAAACCTGCCAATAATCGAGTGCTGTTTTTAAACACTAAGATTTCATTGATCGGAGGGAAGCGATACACACCAATTGATCTGCCAGCTTCTATTGTTGCAGGTGAAGAGGTTCGTGAGGAGGGCCGTCCATTTTCTGCAAAGTCTGACAACTTGTTTATTCCAAATTTCTCCGTAGGAGTACGGAGGAATAGAGCAAATTCTACGCATGAGTTTAAAATAGATATTCAGAATGTGGCTAACAATTCTGCTACGGTGCAGCAATATTATGTTCAGCAGACAGAAGAGATTTCTGAGGTCCCTCAATTAGCAATGTTTCCGACCATTTCTTATGCGATTGATTTTTAGTAATTCCTAAACTATAATAACAACATTATATGCAACGAAATAAGAATCATCATTTAAAGTATCCAAAAACTAGTTTCAACACTAAAATCAAAATAGCGATGAAAATCAAAATTCTAATTCTTTGCCTTTTTTTATATTCATGTTCTAGTGATGATGAAACAACCATCATTACTGGCGAGGGAGTGTTTGCAACACTTTCTGAGGGAGCAATTATCGAAGGAGAGCTCTTTCTGCCAGAGGGAGAGGGAGTATTTCCAGTGATGATTATCGTTCCAGGATCAGCAAATGAACCACGCGAAACATCATCACATCCACTTATTAAAATAATAAATGATTCTGGGTATGGCGTTTACGTTTATGACAAACGAGGAATTGGCGGTTCCACGGGGAGTTATCCGACGGAAACACCCACAACAGTAACTGAGTTTTTAACCGCACGAGCAGAGGACGTTTTAGGTATTATTGACTTGCTTAAGACGCACACACAAATTGATCCTGAGCGTATTGGAGTATTTGGTTCAAGTCAGGGAGCTTGGGTAAATTCGATCGTCCATAGCAAGTCAACTGACTTGTCTTTTATTGTGATGAGCAGTTGCGGCGTTGCGTCAGTTGGATTGTCCGATTTTTATAATGATCTAACGGATGGCGACCCTAATTTATCCATTGACGACGCAATGCTTCAACTAGTCAATTTCAATGGTCCTGATGGGTTTGATCCGCTAGATATAATTGAATCAATGTCCTTACCCGTATTGTGGATATTTGGAAATGATGATAGGAGTCATCCCGTGAGATATGACGCTGAGGTACTTGAAAATCTGGACAAGAGCAATTTTACAACTCTACTATTTTCTAATGCGGATCATGATTTAATCGATGTAACAACTGGACAACAGCCTCCAGATCTTATTTCATCTGTAACTGCATGGTTAGATGAGAACAATTAATTGGAAATAATAATCCTATTTGAAAAGACTGTGTGTGGTTTATTATGGATAGGCCATTCTCAATCAACACACGTCTTTTCGAATGGAATATCTGACCCAACAAATTCGTTCCATTCTTCTCTGGTCATGTTGCGGCTAAGGAGCGAGCAAATACGATCTGCAAGATGTTTGGGATCAACTGGCCAAGTCCGAATGAACACATCCCGACTGCCAGTAATGATCTGTTTTCCTGAAGGATCGAAACAACCAGTAAGGACCCAGTCATCGTGATCATCCATAATAATGGGGAGTTTTCTAGAGTCGCGTAAATCCCAAAGGCGAGCAGCTTTGTCACGACTTGTTGTTAATAACAGTTTGTTGTCTGGGCTAAATTCTATATCCGTAACTGCACTCTGATGTCCTGAGATGACCCTCTCGAGTCTTTTTTCTTGCATATTCCATAGAATAGCATCTCCTTTTTCTCTTCCAATGGCTAGGAGTTTCCCGTCAGGGCTAATGTCTAAACAGAGAATGGATGGTCTTCCCAACTTATGCCCGAAGTACGTCTGCT
>JBDWQX010000011.1:0-5237 GCA_039986395.1 Cyclobacteriaceae bacterium | reverse complement strand
CTGAGCTCATCCGCCTTCAAACTTGCTCGGACATAGCCTGAACTGGAAACATCTACATCAAAATCACCACTTGTTTCAAGTTTGTCTTCTACCTCAATGGAGGATGATGAGGAAGAGGAAAGCGCATTTACAGATTTATATGTCACGTAAACTTTCACATCTACATTCCGATTCCTACTCCAGCGATCATTATCCTCGATATGAATCTTAAGTCTTCCTAGACTCACATCGGTTCTGACATCACTGAGATCTATATTATCAGAGACGACTCTTGCTTCTTCTTTGTCTCCCTTCTTTAGATACACTTCAATACTTTCCTGCGCACTAACTTTTGAAAATGAACTGAGAGATCTGGTTTCCTCAGATTGTGCAAATGCCAATCCTGACAAAAACGAGAAAAAAACTAAGGTTAAAATTGACTTTTTCATACTATGCTATTCAATATCTTTTTATCGATCCTCCACTGCTGGAACTAACGTCCACATATCTTGGTGATCCCTTGTATCGTACTGAGCCTCCGCTGCTTGCTCTCGCATCCACCTTCTGACTCACATTCACTTTAATAGTCCCACCACTGCTGGCACTAACGTCTACTTCTTCACTTTCCACGTCGTAGGCATCGTACTCCCCGGAGCTGCTTGCCTCAATATCCTGAACGCGAGCCAACCCTTCTATTTCTACATCACCAGCACTAGACACGTTTGCTTCAATTTCATCAACATCAACTGTTAACTCGGCATCACCAGCACTTGAAGCATCTACAGTTAATTCATCTGCCTTGATGCTCGCTTCTATATCTCCTGCGCTACCAACATCCACATCAAAGTCGCCACTTGTGACAATTTGGTCTTCCGCTCTTAGCGAGGCTGCGGATGATGCAGCAATGGCATTTATTGAAACATAGGTCACATAGACATCGACATCAACATTTCTGTGGTTATTTCCGGCAAGATGAACCTTGAGTCGACCACCTGAAACATCAGTTAAGACGTCCTCAATGTCAATTCCTCGGGCTACTACTCTAGCCTCTTCGTTACTTCCTTCCTTGATGTAGACATCAATTCCTTCGTGTGCTGATATTTTAGAAAATGATGATAGGCTCCTTGTCTCCTCTGATTGTGCAAGAGCAAATCCTGCAACGAAGACGCCAAGCAGCGTGATTATAAATGATTTTTTCATGGTTATTGCGTTTCTTTTCCTTAAGAGATTAAGAAAAGATATAAAGGTTGCATCTAAAGAGAACTAATGTGTCCCTTTTTGTAGTCAGCCCAGGCAACGTTTTTATAATGGTCTCCCCCAATGAAATTAAGGATCGGTTCCATTTGCTTGGGTTTCAAGTACCCTGCAATTGGCTGAATGATTCGTAACTCCTCATCCATGAAGACAGTCGTTGGATAACTGAGCTGATTATTCGTTAGTGCGGCAGCTAACTCATGTACTCCCCTTCGACCTTGTGGAATAAAATTGAATGTGTGATCATTAAAAATGACAGCTTCTTTCTGCTCGGCGTTGAACTTTATTGGATAAAAATTATCGTTGATGTACGAGGATAGTTGAGCGTTACTGTATGTCTCTCGATCCATCACCTTACACCAGCCACACCAATCCGTGTACAGGTCGATGAGCAACTTCTTAGGATTTTCCTTGTGAAGTGCCACGGCTTCTTCAAAAGTTAGCCACTCCACTGACCCTCCATCATCAGGTGCATTCCACGAGGAGAGAGAAACAACTAAAATGACACTAAGAAGATACTTGTACGCTTTCATATTCGTAATAACGAGATAGATACCTATTTCTGTTTCGTCATACGAAGTTAATTAAATAGAAGATCAATCTAGTGTCGGCGTAAAAACACCTGGTTCTTTGAAGATTTTCTCCCAGAGCGTCTCATCTTGGAAAATTTCAAGAGAATTCTGCGAAGATTTGATTGCAGGAGCGTCACCTTCTATGGTTCCCTCCAGCACAATATTAGGGCCGTCGCTAAAAGAGAAAGTGACAGAATGCGTATAGTTCATAGGAGGTTCCTCATGAAACTCTTTACTTGTTACATAGTTTAAGCCCTGCAAAAAGCCCTCAACCACAGCGCTATCGGCCTGCTCACTTCCAAGAAACCAATCATCTTCCTTTTTTAAAGAAAACATGCCCTCTGGGTAACTGAAAGAAATCAGCTTCAGTGAGTCCTTCTTCAGTTTCAGCACATTATTATCTCTGAAGTCATTCGCCGCTTGACTGAGAGACATCTTCATAAAACCGTTTGAGACGTACACATTCTCATCTTCAAAGAGACGAACGAATGAGTAGAAATTTCGCTGCCCTTCTACTCCAAATTTACCTAGGACAATGTCTGTCAAAATTTTGCTTCCAGCATATACCTTGACACGAGTCCCAGTTGTGTCAACTTCATAATCTTTCCACTTGTCCTTTTTTCTTGAAGCCAGTCTGTCTGGTTTAATCGTATTTAGCATAGCAATCGTAGACTTGACTGCATCTTTTCTTGTCTGTTTTTCTCCATTTGGAAGAGACACGGTCCAGATCGTATCAGTCCTTGTTAAAAGGGTATTACCCATAGGGCTGGAAATTTCAACTTTAGACACCTCTTCAAAATCTAGTGCCACTAATTCGGTTTTAAGAGACTTACTTCTTCCGTCGCGTTTTGTCAATTGAACAGCAAAAAAACTGATCAAGAGCACGCCAAAAATTATCAGCAAATTTTTTAATGATAGTTTCATTTCTAACTGTTTACCTTATTCAAAATTTCCCTGCATCCAACGTTGTCTCTTTCGCTGGTTTTGCAAACGTCTGACAAATGCGTAGAGTAAAAGAAGAAGTATTGGTGCAAATACGTTGCTGTATTTTAAGATATTCTTTGTTCCATCTTCCATGGCTCTCAGTGGACGAGAGGTAATCCCCTTTGTTCTTAAATCGATCAGACCAGTATCATCAGCAAGCCAATCAATGGCGTTTGAAGCGAGGCTAACATGGTCCCCGGAGAGCTGTCTAGCTCCTTGCCCTTCTCCATTGATAAAGAAATCTCCGTTTCCTATGGTAACAATTTTTCCAGCTCCATTTACACCCTCCAGGGCAGCAGCTAGTGATTGAACTCCTGATGCAAAATCCGTTTCTCTCCACTGTCGCTGAATGTCAACATACGAAGGCGGGCGAACAGAACCTGAGGAAGCCGAGGTAAAGGCCAGGATTGTGGAGACAACTGTGCTGTCTTGATAAGTTGGCGCAACACTTGATGCAAAGGTGAAGATCACCTCATCGAGTCCCTTGGTAAGTGGATGATCTTCGAAGGTGGTGATTTTTGGAAAGTAAGGAAACTCCTTTTGGCTATTTATCCTAAAATACCCTTGCTGCTGCGTAACCGTTACTGTTGCGCATTGTGCATCTATCACAAAGTCTGTTCCCATTCGAATGCCCTTGCTAGCAAGCCATCCTATCAATCCAATGTCGTTCGCTTGAGTCAAGGCTCCTTGCTGTAGATCTCCCTGAATAGTCGAATAGGCAATAAACAGTCGTCCTCCTCCTCGTAGGTAGTTATCCAGTTTACCAAAATGAGAAGCTGGAATTGTGTCTGATGGTGCCGCAAGTACCAAGGCACGATAGTAAAGTGGAACCTCAGCGGTGTCGGTTAAGACGAACGTCTCAAAATCATATAGCACACCTAGCTGCTGCCGCAATTGAGGAATGGCCGCAAGACTCGTTTCCCCGTGACCCTGAATCAAGCCCAACTTCGGTTTCTCCAACAGCGCAAGTTTTTTGATGGATGTAGTGAGTTCATACTCCATAGCCGTACCTGGTTGAACTAATGGAATGATTTCAACACGATCACCCATTTGAAGAGTCGCTCCCATATAGGCTCGCATCTGCTGTACTCGATCATTTTCCGTTACATTTATCATCACAGGACCTATTCCCTTTTGCTGCACTTCTTGTTCTTTTACCTGATTTTCATTTGGATTGATAAACTCATACACCACATTTCCACCTGATCTTTTTTCATACTCGATCAGCATGTCCTCAAAATCTTTTCTATTGTTTAAGAGTTGCGGCGGAAGATCTTCAGAAAAGAAGGCTGACACAGTAACCACATCATCCAATTCCTCAAGCACATTTTTTGAAGCTTCACTTAGTGTATATCTCTTGTCCTCGGTAAAATCCAATCTGAAATACAGCTGATTGGAAAGGAGGTTGGCGACAACAATGATTGCCACAATCACCAAAACCTGAATTGCTATTGTCTGCTTTTTCATTCTTACTTCCAGTTTCTTTTAGACAACATAATTTGTGTACCGACAAGACCGACAATGATAATTGACAGAAAATAAAGTATATCCCTACTGTCAATCACTCCCCTGCTAAGCGAATCGACATGTGTTCGTACACTCAAAAAACTGAATATTTCACCCAGACTTCCCGTAAGCCCAGCGCCGATCACATCGAAAAGCATATGAAAGAATATGCCAATAAAAAGGGCTACCAAAAATGCCACAATTTGATTTTGAGTCAGGCTGCTAGCAAAAAGTCCAATGCTTATGTAACTGGCTGCCAGAAACAGCATCCCTAAGTAACCACCGATCACAGATCCGTCATCTACATTTCCAAGCTGACTAATGGTGATATAGTAGGGCAACGTACAAACCAATGCTATGAGCACAAGAATTAAACAGGCTAAGAATTTTCCTACCACAATTTGTCCGTCACTCACTGCTTTTGTAATCAGTAATTCGATCGTGCCTCCTTTGTTTTCCTCAGCAATCATCCTCATTGTAATGGCCGGAATAAAGAAGAAGAGTGACCAGAATGCCACACTGTAGAAGACATCAAGATTTGCTTGTCCCAATACGAAAACGTTCGTGCCAAATAACCACGTAAATGAACCGCTCAAACCCAAGAAGAGAATGATCATTACATACGCGATAAGTGAATCAAAAAATGCGGACAGTTCCCGCTTGGTTATTATCCAAACTTTATTCATCTCCTAGTTGGTTAAGTTTCTGAATACATCTTCTAATCTTGTCTCAATACCTGTCATCTCCATGAGATACCACTTCTGCTTCACGCATAAATCGAAAATTTCTTTTCTTGAACTCGTATCAGGCTTACTCTGCACAGTAAACCACAGGTCTTTGCCATCTACATCCTTGACAGTCTCAACAGATTTGAGTGCGAGTAATTCCTTCTTTACATCTCCTTTGCTGGCATCAATATGAATCGTTAGTAATTCCTGACCT
>JBDWQX010000010.1:0-20948 GCA_039986395.1 Cyclobacteriaceae bacterium | reverse complement strand
AGTTTTATAAAGTCGGATGTGTATCCTGTGTTTACTCATATTGGTAAAAGTGATTCCGCCCTTCAAAAATTGGTGGATCAGTACAACGAGTTACTGGACCCTGAGCTCAATACCATATACGAGGAGCGCAAAAAGTACGATAGTAGTGTTAACCTAATCAATCAACGTTTGGCTTCTTATCTTGATGATAAACAGGTAGTTGCGCAAGAAATGTTCCCACATTACTTTGAACGCTACAAGACAGATGGGGTGGAGTACAATATATACATCGGTCAGTCCATTTCCAAAGACGCACAGTTTGATCCGATATACCTTAAGAACCTTAGGCTCTGGCAATTACTGGTAATGTGCGAAATGGAAAATGAATTCCGTTCCATGCAAAAGGAACTTAACACTTCGATTGAAATTGCATCTTTAGTTCTTGTATATAACACTCCGATTTCTGTCCATTTCCGAATGGATGAAAAACAATTTGATGTTGAAGGTGCTTACAATGCTCGATATGAAATTATCAAAAAGCGAGTTGACAAAGCCAATATCAAAGGGACGAATGAGCGAATCACCCAGCCAGGCAAGATAGCAATCATCTATTCTCAAGACAGCGACGCGAAAGAGTATCGAAAATATCTCGAATTTCTTGCAGCAAAAGGGCATGTGAAAAAAGGGTTCGAAGACGTTGCCTTAGAAGACCTACAAGGAGTCTCCGGACTGCGTGCCTTACGTGTGGAAGTTGCTTTTGCAGGAGAACTTACTGTTGACGAATTAATACAAGAAATTGAGAGTACTAGCTCAGAGTAGGACCCTGTAAGCGGGATGGCCAATCCAATATCTTTTTCATAAAACCTTCATCTTTTCATGTAGGATCATTTTAGGTTGATTCCCAGATTGCTTTCGAGCATTTTGCTCAGTCAAAAACTTAAAAAGCAATAACATGAAACAGAACACAAAAGGAATACTCCCGAAACTAGGGATGATTGGCTTAGCTCTCGCGCTGACGACAAGCCCGGTTTTTTCACAAAAGAAGATCGACATGGGCGATCGTTTCCAAATCAACAAGGATGGTTCATTCATCACTTTCACCACTACCATGGGCGGATTCCCAGTGATTAAAGGGTCACTGAAAGCCTATCAAGCTACCATGTTTTACGACCCTGAAGATGTGATGAATTCATCAGCGACCATTCGAATCGGTTCTGACGGTTTCACCACATCTCATGATAAACGAGATACGGAGCTTCTAGGAGAAAATTTCCTAGATAGTGAAAACTTTCCAGGTATTTGGTTTCAGGGAAGTGATGTGAAGCTCACAGATAAAGGTTTCGACCTTTCAGGAAATCTAAATATTAAAAATATCACCAAGCCAGCAACGATTCAAATTGAGAAACCAACGGTTATGAGGAAGGCAATGAATTTGCAAGACCTCATGATTGTGAAAGGAAAACTAACGATCAATAGGAAAGATTTCGATCTTGGTACAACGGGACCCTGGGGAGCAAACCCCATGTTAGGAGATGAGGTTGAAATTGAGTTCAGCTTTCTGGGAACCAGTTATACCATCGACTACCTGCAGGCCACATTTGTAAACGAGAAAGATGGTCGTGAAAATCCTGTCGGACTTGTGTACAATGACGTTAAGGCAAACGGTGTTGATAGCGGATTAAAGCTTGTGAAAACACTTTCGAAGGATAGCAAATACAAATCGGACAATTGGCCTACAAACCTTGCAAATATTGGTTGGATACTAATGGTGGATGGATATGGGAAGGAATCCCTTCCTTTCTATGAAATGGCCTTAAAGAAGAAATCTGGTCACTTGCCTTCTCTGTTGAGGTTGGCGGATGCCTACACAATTGCCGAGCAATACGAAGATGCCTTAGCACACCTTGAAAAGGAGTGGGCCTTGCCAGCGAGAGCACGTTTTACACATATTCCGCACCTGATGAAAGCGCTTAGCGGTGAGTTCGAACTCAAAGACATGAAATGAGTAGGTTTATTTGGTTAATCCCCGCAATCTTGATTTTTCAAGGTTGCGGTTCCCCGGGCGAAAACTACGTGCCTGGCGGTGCAAGTAATTTGGATAGTTTGAAGGTGAAACTTCCTGTCGAAATAAACATGGGTAATCGCTATCAAATTGACAAGGATGGCTCATACATCATCTTTGAGACTACGATAGGAGGTTTTCCCGCAATTAGAGGATCGGTGAAATCCTACCAGGCCACGATGTTCTACGATCCAGAAAATATTAAAAATACCTCAGCAACATTACGGATTGCTTCAGAGGGGTTTACATCTGCTCATGATAAACGTGATGTGGAACTACAAGGAGGAAATTTCCTTAATACGGCGCGTTTTCCCGCCATCTGGTTTCAAGGATCTAAGGTAAAAATCACTGAGAATGGCTTTGATCTAACTGGAAACTTAAATATCAAGGATATTATCCGATCAGTGACGATACAGGTGAAAAAACCATCTGTCATGAGAAGTGCCAAGAATAACTTAGATATGATGATGGTGAAGGGGAGTTTTACCTTGAATCGAAATGATTTTGGTCTAGGTATCGAAGGTGACTGGGCTGCTGATCCAATGTTTGGTGAGGACATAAAAATCGACTTCAACTTCATGGGGGTAAGCTATACCATCGACTATCTGAAAGCCAATTTTGTCCACAAAGCTGAGGGGAAAGAACATGCTATTGGTTTGGTGTATAATGAATTGAAAACCAATGGGTTAGAAAGTAGTCTTAAACTGATGCAAACACTCAGAAAGAGTGATCGATACAAGTCAGAAGATTGGCTAAAGCACCTTGCTGACATTGGCTGGATCCTTTTGGTTGATGAACTAGGGAAGGAGTCGTTGACCTTTTTCGAAATAGCTTTGGAAGAAGATCCGAACCACCTCACTTCTTTGCTGCGTATGGGAGACGCATACGTCGTAGCGGGCGACTATGAAAGAGCTCTTGCACATTACAGGGAGGAATGGAAGCTTCCTGCCAGGTCAACGTTTACGCACCTTCCTCACATGCTAAATGCAATTAGCGGGGCGTTTGAGCTAAAGAATATGCAGTAGGACAAGAACATGATGCTGGGAGTAAAAGCGATGTAGATGAGTTAATTTGTCAATTCTTCCAGCATCATGATATCTGCATCGTTTTCGTCAATTTGTGTAAAAAGGAGGCTTTTTGAATCACGAGAAAGTGACAACGTTATTCCCAGTCTTGGAATCCGAGCTCTAGGTTTGTAAACAATTGTTGATTGCTTGGAATCAAAATGAAAGTATTCGAAGCTTTTGGTTTCGATATTTAAGTAGTAGAGGCCACTATCGGCTACCGCGAATGAACCCCAAAACATAGGATGAAAATCAGAAACAAGAAGATGCTCTTCTTCAGTGCTGAGGTCATAAACCCAAAGTCCACGCTTGCCCTTCTTGCTGTAAAAGAGAACACTTCCATCATTGGCTAATTGTGCTGCGTATGCATTTTCCCCTGTAATTAGCGTATCGTTAGATCCATCTAAGTTCATTCGCTTGATACCCCATTTTCCATCATTATTCTCACTGTAGTAGACCATGTTGTCTTGCGAGACGAACGGTGCTTGATTCTCGATGACTGACCGAGTCAGGTTCTCTGGTACTCCCCCCTTGGAATTTACGGAGAAGATGTCCGCTTGTCCATCTTTGTATCCTTGAAATATGATGAGCTGATTATCCACAGACCATCTCGGGGTGCTAAGGTACTCACCTGTAAAGCTGGTAATAGGCACTGCTTCGGAACCATTTGAATTGGACACCCACACTTGAAAAACTCCATCCTTATTGGTGGTAAAGCAGACTTTTTCACCATCATGGGAGTAGCTTGGATTAAGGTTCAAGTCATTGGTTGATCTCCACCTCTTGGCAGTTTTACGCTCAAGATCATAAGACCAAATGTTAACGTTGTCTTCCATTTTAGCATAAATCACCCTTCCTGTTTCTGCCACCCTTGGCATCACCATTTGATAGTCTGCAATTGGCAAAATGCTAGATTCCTTGGTTTCCACGTTGACCTCCCACATCTTGTAGAGTCCCGTCTGATCAGAACTGTACACCAGCGACGATCCATCACTTGACCAGTCAAACCCATTAATCGATACATGCTCCGTTGTGAGTTGCTCAAGTTGGTCATTTCGGAGATTAAATGACCATAGTTGCATGCTTACTGCGTTTTTCTCTCGTATGAAGGCCAATTGGGTGCCATCCGGTGAGAAAGTAGGATGGATGTCTCCCTTAAACTCCTTGCCTGGAGCTGTCACCCATTTCTCTTCGTTTGTTTCCAATGAAATCAATTTGATTCTAAATGGGCTAAACTGCTCATTTGCATCATTGAAGCTGATCCATCGTTCGTCAGGAGATATGTCAAAATTGCCTAAACTATGTTCTGGAGCTTCCAATACTCGTATTTCCTTTTCTCCAAGTACAGACTTTTTGTAAATGGTGCCACCTCCATTTTCATATCGCAAGTAGTAGATGTAGTTCCCATCGGGGGACCATTGTGCTCTTAAATCAGTGGAGGAATTGTCTGTGATTCTTAAGATCGTCTCAGTGCCAATTAGTCTTGCATAGATATCCCAATTGTTATCAGCTTCTCCCTTCCAGGAATAGGCGACGAATTTCCCATCAGGAGATATCGCTGGCCAATACTCCGTGTTAGAGTAATTGGCGAGAGCAAGAGGATGATACGCTTTAACTACCGAGCTTGGAAAAATACTTCTGGTGGCGAAGGCCCCCAAAACAATCAATAAAATAATTCCCGCAGCTACGAGAGCGGGCTTTCTTCTTAGTTTAATCGTGAATGTCTCTTCAGCTTCCTTGGCATTATTTCGCTTGACACTTGCAATTAACCGATACCCTGTTTTGCTAATTGTTTCAATATACTTTGGATTACTTCGGTCGTCTTCAAGCGTTTTTCGCAGGGAAGAGATAGCTCTTGTCAATACATTTTCAGTAACCACGACGCCTGCCCATGTGGTGCTCATCAGTTGCTCTTTCGTTACAACATGCCCTGGACTCAAGGCAAGCTGGTGAAGTACATCCATGAGCTGTGGTTCCACTTTCTTTGTCTTACCACGTGCCGAAACCCGCTGTAGCGTGGGCTCTACCAGCCAATCACCAATGTAGTACGACTCAGAGGATTGAAGCATAATTAAAGATAATGTATTGAGTAGTTGTTGTTTACCGTTTTGAATAATAACGAGAGAAGCCTTTTGAATGCTCCAGTATTTTGTGAATAATTCCTGAAGAATTTCTTAGGGGTATTCGGACCTACGTATTGGTTAATTTGGCACGAACTTCAAATTCTGATTGAAAGATCCCTATTTATAAAGTCATACTTAGCAGTACCGTCAGAGAGATTCATCCTGATTTTTTCTAAGGCCTATAAATACTAATTTTAACTCATATGAAGAAACAGAGTATCCCGAAACTTCTTGCTGCGCTACCTCTTGTTATTACGCTAAACCTCTTTGGACAAGAGCAGGAGGAAATCAAAGAGCAATTTACAAGAGAGGTCCAAAAGACAGTTAAAAATAAGAAGGTCATAAAAGCATTTCAGGTGATCGATAACGATGATCCAAAAACCATCAAAAACCTAATTCAACTCACAGAAACTCCTGCTCCACCCTTCGGAGAGGAAAAACGTGGCCTTCTATTCCAGAGGATGCTGGAAGAAGCAGGCGCAGATAAGGTATGGATTGACGAAGTTGGTAACGTGCTTGCGCTTAGAAAAGGAGAAAATGGAACGCGGAACGTAGTGCTTGACGCCCATCTTGACACAGTCTTTCCGCCAGAAACTGACGTGAAGGTGAAAGTAAAAGGAGATACACTGATGGCACCCGGAATTGGAGATGATACCCGCGGCTTGTCCATGGTTCATGCAGTGCTTAGCGCAATGAATCAGGCTGAAATCCAGACGGATGCAGACCTATACTTTATCGGATCAGTGGGCGAAGAGGGCTTAGGTGATCTCAGAGGCGTAAAACACTTGTTCAGAGAAGATGCAGACTTAAAGATCGACTCATGGATATCCATCGACGGAGGAAGTGACGGCCGTGTAAACACCGGCGCATTGGGTTCCAAGCGTTACAGAGCCAATTTCAAAGGTAGAGGTGGACATTCGTGGGGTGCGTTTGGATTAGCAAATCCACACCATGCTCTTGGGAAAGCCATTGAGTATTTCACCAAGGCCGCATCTATGTATACCTCAGAAGGAGCAAAGACTTCCTTTAACATTGGTAGGATCGGAGGTGGTACGTCAGTAAACTCCATACCCTTCGAGTCCTGGTTTGAAGTAGATATGCGTTCGCTAGATCCAGCGCGACTATTGGTAATTGACAGCATATTCAAAGCGTCTGTTGAGAAGGCTGTAGCCGACTACAACAATTCAGGTGTTGACGATGTGGTAACCTTAGATTTGGAACCAATTGGTGATAGGCCATCTGGAAGGCTCTCTGCTGATTTGTCTTTAATTCAACGTGCCATGGCAGCTACTGATGAGTTTGGTATTAAGCCAAGGCTTACGACAGGCTCTACCAATAGCAATATTCCTATTTCCCTGGGAATTCCAGCAGTAACGCTTGGTCGAGGCGGACAAGGAAGGAATGCTCACTCACTTGATGAGTGGTGGGTCAACAGGGCAGGGGCAAGAGCCATTAAGCTGGCATTACTTGTTACAGTTCTGGAAGCGGGACTGGCGGACTAAATCTTAGCGCCCTGACTATTTCTAATTATTGAGACCATGGAGAAATGCCGGACAATGGAGCTTCTTAGCAGGTTTGTGTCGCTCACGCCATGGCAAGTGGAAATTGTATTGTAGGGAAAACTCATGAGCTCCACCACCACTAACAATGTCCAATTTGGATAACTGCACATCGAAGCTGTAACCGAACTCCGCTTTTGCATACTCAATTCCCACTTGGATGATTACAGCGTCGTGATTGATGCTACCTAAGTTGTTCGAGAGAAAGGGGAGGCCCCGATAATAGGCGCCAAGCACTAACGGCTGCATATGCACCGACGCTCCTACATCTAGCTGCTGGAAATTACCTTGGCGTTTGTAAAGTGCACTGGGAGCAATGCTCGCGGGAACCGTTCCTGTTGGAACATTTTTTGACAAAGTAAACCTCCCGCCGATGTGTGCCGAGTAACGTATTTGTAATTTATCATCTCCCTCCAGTAGGGAAATATTGGCACGGTTGAGGTGATCGACACCAAGGCCAAACCAATACTTTGGAGTAAAGACTAAAATTCCAGTACCAATGTCCCAATAATTTTTCAACTTCAAAGATCTAAGACCCGGATCCTGCGAAGTGATACCACCTCCAAAATCCAGTTGATCCCCTAGAACCAGTTTGCTTTGATCAAAGCCGCGAATCGTGTGACCAAACTTCATGGCTGGGCGGATAACAAGCCCTTTGTGAATGACAAGTTGATACGAGTAAATGAAGGACCCCGTGCTTGTCTGAAGGTCCACCGTCCCTTCGTTTTCACTATGCAAAATAAAACCAAAACCACTGTTGTATGCATCTGCAGCATAATCAAAGGAAATGGAGTAAGCTCTGAAAGCCTGCGGAAGACTTGGCCATAGCACACGATGGTTAAGTGCAATTCGGGAATTATGACCGGTTCCTGCAAAGGCAGGATTTAAATACAACGAGTTCGCATAAAATTGAGAATATTGTGCATCCTGGGCAACCCCGAACGTAACCGTCAAAATAAGAATGGCGCTAAAATATTTTCTCATCGAATCAGGGTGACATCTCCAGCAATGATCTCATCTCGATTGTCGGAATACCTAACTTCTAGTTTGTAAATATAAACTCCAGCAGGTGCTAATTTCCCATTGAAGTACCCGTCCCATCCTTGACGTTGGTTCTCGCTCTTAAAAAGAAGCTGTCCCCATTTATTATACACAAACAATTTAAAGCGAATCACACCTTCAAGTTTCGGTAAAAAGATATCGTTGACACTATTAACGTTCACACCACCACCATCGATTCCTCCATTTGGGCCACTATCATTTGGTGTAAACGCGTTTGGAGAATTGGTTTCTCCTCCTACAATTGCTTCAATTTCAGCAGCTCTAAATAACGTATCTGCGCAGCCCAACTCATTGATAGCAATCAACTTAATATCATATTTCCCTTCCTCAACATACGCATGTGAAGGATCGGACTCGGTGGAGGTTTCGCCATCCCCAAAGTCCCACATGTACTCCACTGCGTTGTCGCTAAGATTTCTAAAGTGCACCTCGTCGTCTGGAATAAAGACCACTCTGGCTGAGACCAAAAAATCTGCAAACGGCCGTCCAAATGATTGAATATACTCCGTCTTTTGTGTTTCCAATGTAACTCCGACATCATTGGTCCCTCGTAATCTTACGTCAAAATTGCCACCGTCGAAGTAGGTGTGAACAGGATTATCTAGTCGTGAAATACTTCCGTCCCCAAACTCCCAGAGATACTCACCAGATCTAGCACTCTGAGATAAGTTAGTGAACCGAATGGTCAAAGGGGTGCACCCCTGCAAGGTATCCGCTTCAAAATCAATAACTGGATCAGCAGGTAGGACGACGATCGTCTGAAACGTTTCAACATCACAAAACTCATCTGTGATCGTCAATCCGATTTGAAAGGATCCGAATTGCGTGTACGTGTAATCTGTGGGATCTCGAACTGTCGCAGTTTGACCATCTCCGTAATCCCAGAGATAGGTATAGCCAGCATCTGGACTACTCGTGTTCGTCACGGAGACAATAGCATTCGGAAGTTGAACTGTGTCTGTTGCAATGGTGAAACTCGCTGTGATATCTGGTTTTCTTTTCTCAACCGTTTCCATCATTGTGACCATTTCGCTGGGACAACCAGCAAGATTGGTAGTGACAAGGTTGATTGTGGCGATAATGTCGGAACCAGAATTGGCATCACGTGTATAAGAGATGAGGCGCTCATCATCGCTACCAAATTCGTTGTCTGGCGCAGGGTTGTAGGTCCAGGTGTAGTCAGTCAATCCTTTTTGCGTAGCCTCCAATTCCAGGACCACTTCATCGCAATCTTCATCGCGCATAATTGTAAAAGCAGCTGCTGGCTGTGGACTAATTTGCAAATTGAAAGTATCGTTTGCTACGCAGACACCCGTCTTGGTTACCTCTAACACTACTTCAAAGTTTATGATTGCATTTGAAGTATTCGTGAGATCATAATCTAGTTCGTGGAAATTTGGATCGGTACTCACTTTTGAAACAGGAAAACCCGTAACAATCCCACTGTTGTCGCTAATGGTCCATTGATATGCATCTGGTGCAAGTGCCTGTGTACTCGCGTCAACAACCAACGTACTGCTCCATGGCGAACAATTGGAATTGAATATATCATAGTTACTATCCCCAAACCCAGAAGTCTCATCAGGAGAAACATTGAACATACGAACACCACTCAAAGTCTCACAAAGGTCGCTGGTTCGAGCTCTCACCACCGCATCATACGTTCTGGTCGCTGCATCAGGATTATCAAAAGGGAGGTCCAAAGTAGGACCTGCAAATAACGTGGAAGAAAAGAATCCAGATCCTGCATGGGATACTTCTAAGAAGTAGTCAACGGTGAGTGCTGGATTGCTGGAAGTGTTTGTAAACGTGATAATGTCACCAGGACATAAATCGCCCGTTACATTGTAATTGAACTGAGAATCTGGATTTGGATTAACGGTGACCGTCTGCGTAACTATGTCACTAACGCACCCTCCTTTCTCTGTGGTAGCCCTAACAGCTACTTCATACGGACCGGCTGCTCCAAGGGCTCTGGTGAAATCATTATTATCCGTTCTTGATAGCTCAACATTAAAGCCGTCTCCTACATTGTAGCTGAAATCCCACTCGTACAGGTTAATAATATCGGTGTTTACTCTTACTGGGATTCCTGCTATCTCATCAACGATTCCCGAAAATGTAGTTAAATCTCCATCACATGCCTCATCAGCAGCAAAAATAGGCTCGGGTTGGTCATAGACAAAAACCGTATCTGTATCGAAGCTCGAGCAAGGGCTTCCGAGATTACGAGCAAATAATGTGACTATATATAACTCTTCATCTGTGTATATTCTCGTGAAATCTACGATCGGAGCAGCAGAGAATCCAGCGCCCCCTGGTATTGATTCTATCAAAGCTCCAGCTTCGTTTCTGATCTCATAACGATACTCCGTTGTTGGATTAACTCCTGTGGATTCATCCGCAATACCAACAGAGAAATTGACTTTGCCTGCACCCGTACCAGTTTGGCAAAAGGTCGGATTGATAGGTGCTCCAAACGCCGCATCGTAAATGGTCACCACAGCAACTACGTCAGGTGTGACGGTTACTTGCTGAGTCAGAACTGCATCACAATTGCCTGCAGCTGTTGGGTCTGTAAGCGTAAGTCTTATAGCTTTCATTCCTCCGTTGGTGTACGTGTGCGCGCCATCTACTCCGTTGCTGGTTGCAATGGGAATTCCAACAGCCGTGGGCGTGTCAAAATACTCCCATAGGTACTGCGTATTAACATTTGTATTTGTTGAGGTGTTATCAAAATAGATGTTATCGCCAATACAATAGTCTACAAGGGTGATACCACCTGGAGGTGGACCATTGAGATCGGTAAAGCCCGGAATAGGAGGGCCGACAATATTGATTACCGCCGTTCTCGTAACTGGAGCATTTGATGGAGTAGGGTTTATGCCGTCATCATATTCGTTACATTGATTCCAATTATTGAGTGTTATTTCAAATGACTCGCCAATGGCCGCTGTCACCGGAATGGTAACATCCAGGCTCATATTTCCTGGTGCTTGTGGATCTAAAACAATTGCGGGGTGAGTATCCACGGCACCTGCGAAAGGATATACTTCAACAGCTCCATCAACCATGACATTACCTGTCACAGTGTTTGTTGTTCCATAGAGCCATTGAGTGGAACGTTCTTGATTGTTTAGAGACATGGTGACAGCAATATCTGTACAATTCCATGGACTAACGTCTTCAAAATTTACGGTTGCCGTAGTGCCAGCACAAACATTAAAAATTAGTGGATCAGGAGTTAAGTTGGCTCCGCCATCACCAAAATTATCCGTATTCCAAATTACGATATCGGATGTTACCGTGGTTTCTGCCTGTGTGTAGCAAACAGTGTTGTTAATAAATGCAGTAATCGTGTATACACATCCCGCACTTGTATTGGCTTCTGTATATGTGTGAGGTTCAGGTGTATTATATGTGATTCCAGATTGGACACCTGTGGTTCCAACATTGATTGTGGTAGGAGCTGTACCATCTCCCCAATCAATTTCAATGATTGAATTATCCTCCAACTGGCTATAGAGTGGAGTGAACATAATGTCTAGACCGAAGGTGGCGCAACCAGCAGGCTTATCTAAAAATTGCCCAGTGCCAAGAGGACCAGGGGGGCACTGCGCATAGCTGATGACGCAGAATAGCCAAATAACTAGGGTGAGAGCTAATCTATTCATTCAAAATATCAAAATATAAATATATCGAGAAATAATTAAATATTATCAATATATAGTCAACGACAAGAAGAAAGCCAGAAGGTTAACTAAGTTAAGAGTAGAATTTAATAAAACTGGTAAAATGTGAAGATTATCTATAATCGAAGTATAAATAAATTACAAAAAAAATACCCAGACTTTCGTCTAGGTATTCTATCATAAGTTCTATACTATCGTATTCTAATTGGTAATTTCGGCAAGTCTGGTATCAGCATATTTTAACCACCGGAAGCGCAGCCAGTTTTCATTCCAATGCATCGTAAAAGCTGGGTGTTCACTTACTTCTTTAAAAAGAGTACGAGCACGGTACAGAAGAGCCCTTCCCGCAACAACATCATCAAGCTTATCACTCGACAGTTTTGATATACCCATAAGGACGTACATGATCGGGTTGTCTGGATTGTGCTTCAAAGCTTCCTTTCCAGACTCTCTGGATTTTTCACGATAAGATTCAGCCTCATCCTTGAACTCAGGGTACCAAGTATGCACACTATAGACAAAAGACTGAAGAGCGTGCAAATTGGACACAATTCGGCTACTATCACCCTTATATCTATCCATGGCAATGGTCATGTTTTTTTGCGCATTTATTGGTACAATTTCACCAGCATTTTTTGGTCGATCCGGGTACAAACTTAGCTGTGTATAAATGTAAGCTGCCCAATAGTTGGCGAGCCACTCTTCTGGAAATTCTTCTGCTACTTCTTCAAGAATTTTAGCAGCATATAGGCTCGACTTGTATACTGAAGCGGTATCGTGAATATGAAAAGCAGATTTGATGACTCCATTGTACTTTCTTTTATCCTGAGAGGTTCCAATCAAAAACAAAAGACATAATAAAAGGGGTAGTAGATGTTTTTTCATGATGATTTTTTATCTACTGTTACGATCACCACTTGACGAAGTAGTTTCTATTCTGTGAGATGCACTAGAACAGCCGTAAGAAGGACTGCAGTATCCATGTAACGAGTGAAACTTGTAATTATCTGCTCTCTTTTAGCTCTTTCATCACACGACTGGCGAAAACAAAGTCGTTGAGTTCGCTGATATCCGAGCCTGCAATGTTGTCATTGGCACCTTCCCAAAGTTTTCTCCCTTGATGTATGAAGATAACAGTTTCGCCAATTTCAAGAACTGAATTCATATCATGACTGACGATAACGGTCGTGATATCGTATTCCTTTGTGATGTCCTTTATTAGATTATCAATTAAGATCGAGGTTTGCGGATCCAGGCCAGAGTTTGGCTCATCACAAAACAAGTAATTTGGATTGTTCACAATAGCCCTGGCGATGCCCACGCGCTTCTTCATTCCACCTGAAATTTCAGAAGGCATCTTTTTATTCACATTTTCAAGACCAACACGCTCCAGGCAAAAATTCACACGTTCCAGTTTTTCTTCATGCGACATCTTCGTCAGAACATTGAGTGGGAACATCACGTTTTGCTCGACATTGCTACTATCAAACAATGCACCGCCTTGGAATAGCATCCCCATTTCTCTCCTCACCTCTGTTTGAAGTTCCTTGCCTGCGTGCGTGAAATCTCTTTTGTCAAAGTAAACACTCCCTTCCTCTGGCTTAACCAGACCGACAATGCATTTTAGAAGGACGCTTTTTCCAGTGCCGCTTGCGCCAATGATCATGTTGGTTTTCCCCTTCTGAAAGCTGGCGCTGATGTCGAACAGTACTTGCTTTCCGTCAAACGATTTCGATATGTTGCTTGCTTCGATCATAATGTCAACAATGGGGCTAGCAGGTACGCAAGTAGAAAGTCTGCAGCAAGAATCGCGATACAACTGCTGGTTACGGCATTTGTAGAAGATCTCCCAACCTCCAAGGCACCACCTACGGTGAAGAAGCCTTTATACGAAGAAATTGCAGCCACAATGAACCCAAGTGTGATGGCCTTGATCATGGCGAAAATGACCTGAAAAGGAATGAAGTCCATTTGAATCCCAAGTATGTAGTCGGTCCCAGAAATAACCCCTGTAACTAAAGCGGTAAGGTATCCACCATAAATGGAAACAAAGGCCGCAACGATAACTAGCAATGGAAACATAATAACTGATGCGATAATTTTTGGCAGAACGAGATAGGAGGTAGCGTTGATTCCCATCACCTCCAACGCATCTATTTGCTCAGTAATTCTCATGGTACCCAATTCGCCAGCAAGGTTCGACCCAACTTTTCCAGCATAAACAATGGCAGTTATCGTAGGCGCTAACTCAATCAAGGTCATATCTCTAACCACCAATGCAATCACGGGATCAGCGATCAATGGAGAAATTAAGTTGTATGCAGTTTGGACTGTAGTCACAGCACCCATGAATGCTGAGACAATTACCACAATAAAAATGGAATTATAGCCAACCTTCGTAGCCTCTTCAAAAACCAACTTCACATAGGTTTGAAACGCCTCTCTTCGGACAAATAATTGACCAATAAAAATTACAAACTTACCGAGTTGCTTCATTTATGTGCCTTCTTTTCTCTCACTCAATTCTCAGTTTGACAAGTTGGAGTTGTTAGCTTTGCCAAAATAACACCATAAGCAACAATCAAAAAAAAAAGATGGATAATTCGCAACGATTAGTTGTTGTATCAGGAGGGTCAAAGGGAATTGGCAGAGCAATTGTTGAACGCTTTGCTAGCGAGGGCTATATAATTGCTACTTGCTCTAGAAATGAAAAGGACTTAGATGAATTGAAAAGCGCCGTTGAAGGAAAGTTTAAAGCTTCAATACATACCACCAGAGCAGATCTCTCTACCAAGGATGGTGTCGAACATTTCGTAGAATTTGTAAGGCTCATTGCTAAACCAATTGTCGTTCTTGTTAACAACAGCGGAAGATTCATTCCTGGATTGGTTCATGAAGAAAAAGAAGGCTCTTTGGAGCAAATGATCGAAACCAACTTGTACAGTGCGTACTATGTGTCACGCGGATTTATCCCGGCAATGAAACGAGAAAAGACAGGAGATATATTCAACATATGCTCAGTGGCTAGTTTCATGGCTTATCCGAATGGAGGATCTTATTCCATTTCAAAATTCGCGATGTACGGAATGTCAAAAGCATTACGAGAGGAGCTAAAGGAATTTGGTATTCGAGTTACCGCGGTTCTGCCTGGAGCAGTGCTAACTGATAGCTGGGAAGGTACTGAGCTACCCGAAGAACGTTTCATAAGTGTGGAAGATGTAGCCGAAACCATTTACAGTACTCATAAGTTAAGTAATCGTACTGTTCTTGAAGATATCATCATTAGACCGCAGTTAGGAGACATTTGAAATGAGTAATAGGTATTGCAACAGCCTAACGGCATATTCAAGAAGAAAGACGAGGGTAGTCAATATTGGTGGTGTGCCACTGGGAGGAGACAATCCAATTCGAGTTCAGTCCATGACGACCATCGACACAATGGACACTATGGGATCTGTGGAGCAAACCCTGCGAATGGTGGAGTCTGGGTGTGAGTATGTCCGTATTACGGCCCCAAGTATTAAGGAAGCACAGAATCTTGAGCAAATCAAAAACGAACTGAGACGACGAGGCTGTAATGTTCCGCTTGTAGCGGATATCCACTTTACTCCGAATGCTGCAGAACTAGCGGCAACGATTGTCGAAAAGGTTCGTGTCAACCCTGGCAACTATGCAGACAAGAAGAAATTTGAGGAAATAGAATACACAGATGACGCCTATGCCTCAGAACTAAATAGGATAGAAGATAAGTTTGCTCCGCTAGTGGAAATCTGCAAGACCCACGGCACGGCTATGCGAATCGGAACCAATCATGGTTCATTGTCAGATCGGATCATGAGCAGATATGGCGATACACCCTTGGGAATGGTCGAGTCAGCACTGGAGTTTATTCGTATCTGTGAGAAGATGGACTACAAGGAACTCGTGATCTCCATGAAATCCAGCAATCCACAGGTGATGGTGCAAGCCTATCGATTGCTTGTTAGCAAACTGGATCAGGAAGGCTTAGAACCATATCCATTGCATTTGGGCGTGACAGAGGCAGGGGAGGCAGAAGATGGAAGGATAAAGTCTGCGGTGGGTATTGGGACACTCTTAGAAGATGGCTTAGGTGATACGGTACGAGTTTCTCTGACGGAGGAACCAGAAGTCGAAGGCCCGGTAGCAAAGATTCTTGTGGATAGGTTAGCTAGGAAATCCGAGCAGCAACCGATCAATTCTATTTCTGAATATCCCATCAATCCCTTTGAGTATCAAAAACGGAAAACTTCGGAAGTCTCCAATTTCGGCGATTCCAATGTTCCGAGAGTCCTTGCGGATATGTCCAAATTGGAAAAAATCGAAGTCAAGGATTTGAAATCAATTGGTCACTTTTATCTGTCTGAGTTAGATAAATGGAGCATGAACGATACCGGAGCGGACTATATCTATTCTGGCTCCAAACAGATAGACTTCATGCTTCCAAATGGTCTGCGAGAAATTGTTGACTACGAATGTTGGAAATCTTTGAGTGATACAACGAGTACCTGCCCATTAATAACTGATTTTCAATTAGTTAAAAAACTTCATGATCAACTAAATTTCGTTATCGTCAATACAGATAGTAAAGACGATTCTATCTTTGATTGGCTAAAAGACAAGACCAACGTGGTAGCTGTTTTAACCTCTCAGAATACTCATGCGACAGCAAGCATTAGGAGGACTGCGGTTGAACTAATCAACCGAGGCATTGACATTCCACTGGTCCTCAACTATCACTACGATGAACTGCCTGAAGACGATTTCATGATACATTCATCCACGGATGTTGGAACACTTCTCATTGATGGTTTAGGGGATGGAGTTATGCTATCATCAAACAAAATTCCAGTACTGGATACGATCAAATTGTACAACCAAACAGCATTTGGGATTCTACAAGCAGGTCGCACCAGAATAACCAAGACGGAATACATCTCTTGCCCTTCGTGTGGTCGTACACTATTTGATTTACAAGAAACAACAGCTATGATCAGAAAACGTACGGATCACCTTAAAGGAGTCAAAATTGGGATTATGGGATGTATTGTAAATGGTCCTGGAGAGATGGCTGATGCAGATTTCGGGTATGTCGGTTCTGGAAAAGGCAAGATCACGTTGTATCGAGGAAAAGAGGTGGTCAAACGAGGCGTTCCTTCCGCAAATGCACTTGATGAACTCATTGAACTGATCAAAGACAATGGTATGTGGGTGGAACCAGAGAGCGTTTTGGAGCACTAGAATTTCGAGTCTTGATCCTCAAAGTTCAGTTTATTGCCTATTTTCATGGCTTAAAATAACTCACACAACCTATGCCAAAAATGAAAATCGCACGATCTATCTTGATCAATGCCCCTGCAGACAAAGTATATGCAATTCTTAGCGACTACAATGAATGGAGACCATGGTCACCCTGGTTAATAGGAGAACCTGAGGCGAAAGTTACAGTCGCTGAAGATGCCAAATCGTACGAATGGGTGGGAAATCGCACGGGTTCTGGAAATATGAGTATTCTTGAAGAGTCAACAAACGAATCGCTTGATATGCAGTTGAACTTTCTGAAACCCTGGAAGTCTACAGCAAAAGTTCGATTTGAATTGAAGCAAGAGGGAGACAGCACGAACGTTACGTGGTTGATGGACAGCAGCTTGCCTTTTTTCATGTTTTGGATGACCAAGATGATGACCGCTTTGATTTCCATGGACTATGACCGTGGGCTTAGTATGTTAAAAGAATACGTAGAGACAGGCTCAGTCTCGTCTAAGCTTGACTTCAAAGGCGAGTCAAATTTTGAAGGCTGTCAGTATGTGGGAATCAAATCATCCTGTAACATTGATAAAATGGGAGACCAGATGATGAGTGACTTTGGGAAGATGAAAGAGTTTCTTGATGCTAACTCAAATCTTGAACCTGGTATCGCTTTTTCCATTTACCACAAATGGGCTCCTGCAAAGAACCGTGTAGATTACACAGGAGGCTGGGCAGTAAAGAAAATTCCTGATAATCTCCCCGAGGGATTTGTTAGCGGATCCATTCCAGCAACTAAAATATATACACTAAGTCACATTGGATCTTACGGGTACTTGGGTAACGCTTGGAGCACCTTGTACGCCATGCATAGAGCGAAGGAGTTCAAGCCGAAGAAAGGCATTCACCCATTTGAGGTGTACGTGAGTGACCCGCAGGAAGTGGCCGAAAAAGATTTGGTTACCGATATTCACTTTGCGATAGCCTAGTTTGAATTAACTATTTCTTTGGAGCACGAGTTGCCACAATAGCAAGGTCAATCCTAACTTCATCACCTACTAAGGCATCCATTGGCCCAAAATCCAGGTGAAATTGAGATCTTCTAATGGTGGTGGAGATTGTGATCAAGCATGAATCTGTAGCTTCCGAAAGACGGAAGCTTACAGGCATACGTATCTCGTGCTCCTGATCCTTCAACTTCAATTTTCCAATCAAGATTGGAGTTTTGCCGCTACTTACAATTTGCGTTGACCTGAACGTAATTAGCGGGTATGCTTGTTCATTAAGGTATGCATCGCTTCTGAGTGATTCATCTCTTGTTTCATCATTTGTATTGATGCTGTTTACTTGGATTTGGCCATCAATGCGATGAAAGGTATCTCCGTTGAATACGCATTCCCCAGAGAACGTACTAAAAGAGCCGTTCACGGTAAGAAACCCTAAGTGAGTGACACTAAAGAACAGGTCAGAACTCTCGGAAGCAATCTCGAAAGTTCTGACCTGCGCAGTGCTGACTGAGACAAACAGCAGAACTGATGCTATGTGGACAATCCCGTTCAGTGGTTATTCTGCCAGTGCCAGGATAATCAACGTGATCTGCACATCGTTTCCAACAATGCTAGCGCCATTTGGGAGTTTTCGATCGAAGCTAATACCATAATCTTGTCTATTGATAGTAATCGAGGCCTTCGCAGAGATAGACTGCTTCCTTGTGGGAA
The DNA here is from genome assembly GCA_039986395.1 of Cyclobacteriaceae bacterium. Lineage (GTDB taxonomy): Bacteria > Bacteroidota > Bacteroidia > Cytophagales > Cyclobacteriaceae > Ekhidna. The sequence goes on along the minus strand of JBDWQX010000010.1, from coordinate 2,424 downwards.
GATCCAAAAGAGGTCCCTTGACAGTAAAGGGAAGCTCTACCTCGTTGGTGACTCCATGTATCGTCAAATCACCGGTAAGAGTATTTTGACCATTTCGAGTTGCTACTCCTTTGCTTTTGAAGGATATCTCCGCATAGGTAGCAGCGTCTAAGAATGCCTTGCTTTTTACAGCATCCTCTCCGCCAGGGTTGTTTGCATCGTAGCTCGCAACCTTTATTGTAGCGTCTGCTGTAGTTTTTGAAGCATCAGCTGCATTGTAGGAAATACTCCCGCTTACATCTTTGAACCGTCCGACAACATCGACAACGCCAAATCGCTCCACTTGTATCTGGACGCTGCTATGGCTTGAATCAATAATATACTTCTGGGCCACCGACTGACCAACAAAGAGCACCAATGCCAGAAGTGACAACACTTTACTTTTCATCATGAGTTTTCATTTAAATACTAAATGAAAACAAGACTAGTAGTGCTGCTGCTTGTTTTCGACAACCCTTATAAGGGTTGCCAAGATTTTCAGATGAAAGTTATGCGTAGATCAGGGTTCCTCGAAATTGCGACGGAGTTGATTTCTCAAACTTCTTGAATGCATTAACAAATGACGTTTTATTATTGAAGCCCGCATCAAACGCCACTTGCAGGAGTGTATACTCTGGATTTCTTTTAATAATCTGCTTGGCTTCAAACACGCGGTGTTGATTGATGAGGTCGAAAAAGGTGACGTTATACTCTTGGTTGATCAATTGAGAGAGATGATGCCCCTTTAATTCCATTTTCTCAGCCAAATCTGTCAGTCGTAATTCTTTGTCAAGAAAGACCTTTTGATCACCAAGCAAGTTGTTGAGTTTTTCAATGTATTGTGAAATGTTCTGAGTATCCAGAGAGCTTTTTGCGTACTTCAGTGATTGGGAATTTTCTGTAGTCTTCCACTCGGTGTTAATAAGGTAGTAGCTAATGAGATAAAAGAGCGCACCAACTGGGAGGACGTAGAGGTAGTCTAAATGTCTTCTATAGATATCGGTAACCAATAGAATGTAGAGAAAGATAGCAGTAACCAGAAGCACAACAAGGAAGGACATGTTAAATACTTTCAGCCATTTTACATTACCGTTGATGTTTGAGTACTCGTCACTAAGCTTTACCCGATATGTTTTCACTAGTCCGAGATTTCGAAACAGATAGTAGGCTAAATGCAGGAATTGGCCAATGAAAACCATTGAATACAGGTACTGCATGGGGGAAATGATTTTTTCTCGGTGATCAAAGACCGAGAGCATTCCATAATCCACTTGGCGATGATGCAGTACATCGCCGTAGATAGCCGGAATTGCGATCGCAAATAAGACGAAAGGTGCGAAATGTAGTAGATCAATTCGTCTATGCGACCAATTTGAATTGGTTATTGATTTGAAGTAGAAGAGCGTGAGGGGGCCGAACAGGAACCATGATCCATATCGAGTTCCATAAAAAAGATCAACCCCAATATTGATCGTGTTTCGGATCATGAAGAATTCAGATAAGTACCAAATCAAGACCAAGATAAGGAATGACAAGTAGTGGTTTTCTTTCTTCTTACGCCTACTGTCCGTGAAAGCAATTGTAGACAAAAGAAAAAAGCCATGAAAAACGAAAACAATCATGACAATGGACCAAAGATCTAGATTCATAGTTTGAGCTTCAAGGCACTAATATTCAACAGAAATCGAGAATACTAATCCAATTTACGTAAAGAAACTGCTTATCGATAGCTCTTGCTGGCAATTGAGCCAAGCTATAAATTTTAGGGTAAACTACTGTTGATAGAACCATGGATTCGATTCTTCGTTCAGGTGTCTAAATCACAGATCTATGAAAAGACATTTTGTAAGCTTGTTGCTTCTCTTTTTTGTGTCAACACAACTCTTCGCTGTTGAAGAGCACGTTATCAAAAGTACAATCTTGGGGTATAGCTTGAAGTATTGGATTCACGTCCCCGAAAACACAACAGGACCGCTTCCTGTGCTGTATGTAACAGATGGGAACGGATACTTAGGAAATGGCCTGGTGGATGTCTCAAAGGGATTAATTAAAGAGGGGAAAATTAACCCTCATATTATCGTTATGGTTTCTGCAATTGATCCAAACAATCGTTCCATAAATCGAAGAAACAGCCAGTTTCTATGCAACCCAAAGTATGTTCGATTCTACAAAGAAGAACTAATTCCAGAAATAGATCGCAACAACCCAACGATCAATGGAGCTGAAGGTAGAGGAATATTAGGCTTATCTTTTGGTGGGCTGAATGCAATGTACTTTGCTATTCAGGCAAATGACACTTTCAAAAATATAGGTATACAATCGCCAGCCCCACATCCCTGTCCTTCTATCTACGATGATTTTCAAAGCTCACCAAGACTTCCTTTAAACATATTTCTAAGCACAGGC
>JBDWQX010000009.1:0-9529 GCA_039986395.1 Cyclobacteriaceae bacterium | reverse complement strand
ACGCAGCTGAAAGGGTAAAACTCATACCAGAGAGTCACCCTGAATTTAGTTCAGGGTCTTCGCTAGTCTAATCAATAAAATAGAAAATGCTGAAACGAGTGCAGCATGACCTAGCTGAAAGGGTAAAACTCAATGTTGATTTGACTTTATTTATTTCTTCCTGAATTTTCCTTCAATTTCTTCCACCTTACCATCTTCTATTAAGATTCGTAGTGCTTCTAAAATTTTCTCCTCTTTCTCCTTTGGTAGTTGCGCTCGGAGGTCAGTGATTGACTGTGGACTTGTCAGGAGTAAACGTTCAAGGTCACGGGTCGAAAACGTGCTTCCTACCTTCTTCCTCTCAAGATCGTTGTCGCAAATACCACAGGTGCCTTCTGGCTTTTCATCAAAATACAACTGAAAAATGTTCGTTCGACAATCTTCTGTTGTCATGTACTCGACAACCGCCTCGGCCTTCTCAACAGCAAGCTTTCTTCGCCACTCGATCTGCTCATTGTCAATTGGGAGGTTTTCAGCATCCTGTCTTGGCGTAAGAAAGGTGATCCGTTGTGTATCGCTTGATTCCTGATAATCGACCACTTTTTGATCGTGCAAGAAGCGGAGCCATTGCCGTACTTGCTTTGCCTCTGTCTTTAGTACTGTAGACAGTTCCTTTTCTTTGATTGCCAGATAGTTTACAAAAAGCTCACCTCCATATAGGCGAAGGAGGTTCTTTAGGATCGGATCGAGCTTGGGGTTAGCCACCTGGTACGAATAAATTTCCGATTTTTCTAACAAGAAGCTAATCCTGGACTGCTCATAGAAACCGTCGGTCAGCTGGATAAGCCCCTCGTCTGCAAGTTTCCTCAATGCCGAAAAAGTGATGATTCTCGGTAGGTTATACGTGTTGGTAAACTGTTCAAAATCAAATTCGAAGCTGGAGAATGCCTGACTACCAATGGCCAGTTTATAAAAATTGGCCAAGGCTTGATAGGTCCTTTTCAGTTCCGCTTTGCTGACTACCGATTTTTCTGCTCGGCTCGTTACATCCTGTGTTTCTGTTTCATGAAAGAGTGCCACAGCGAATGCTTTCTTCTCATCACGACCGGCTCTTCCCGCCTCTTGATAGTACGCCTCCAACGTATCCGGAAGGTCGACGTGAATAACCGTTCGCACATCTGGCTTGTCAATCCCCATCCCAAATGCATTGGTGGCCACCATCACTCTTGTTTGGTTATTGATCCAGGCAGCTTGCCGCGTGTCGCGTTCGCTTCCGCTTAGTCCGGCATGATAAAAATTAGATGAGATGCCACTTCTATTTAGAAGATCAGATATTTCTTTTGTTCGTTTCCTGCTCCGAGCGTAAACCACGCTAGACCCAGTTACTTTCTCCAAAATTTCGATGAGCTTTTGTTGCTTGTTTTCCAGTTGAAAGGCGGAATACGACAAATTATCTCTTACAAAACTTTTTTGGAATACCTGGCACTCTTTCATTCCCAACTTCTCGATGATGTCAGTCTTCACTTCTTTGGTAGCAGTGGCCGTGAGGGCGACGGTCCGTGATATACCTACTTCCTTTTTAAATTCCTCGATTTGCAGGTATGGCGGCCGGAAGTCGTATCCCCACTGCGAAACACAATGTGCTTCGTCAATTGCCAAAAGTGAAATGTTCATCTGCTTGGCTCGCTCCAGGAAAAGCTCCACTTTCAACCTTTCTGGGGAAACGTACAGGAATTTGATCTGGCCATAAATGCAATTATCCAGTGTGATGTCTATTTCACGTTTGCTCATTCCGGAATAGATGGCGGTAGCATTGATTCCCCGATCTTTCAATTGTTGCACTTGATCTTTCATCAAGGCGATCAATGGGGACACGACAATGCAAATACCCTCGAGACAGAGCGCAGGCACCTGAAAACACACGGATTTCCCCCCACCCGTTGGTAGTAGTGCCAACGCTTCATTGCCATCCAATACAGACTGTACAATTTCCTCTTGCAATGGTCGGAAGGTGTCGTAGTTCCAGTATTGTTTAAGAATTTGCAGGGGTGTCATATCTGAAGATCAAAGGTATCTATTGGAGATCTTACTTCAATCAACATGGTGTTAGCAACATGCGTGTAAATCATCGTCGTCTTAATGGAGCTATGCCCCAGCAATTTCTGAATAATACGCACATCTGTTCCTTCTTCGAGCAGATGTGTAGCAAAGCTGTGGCGGAGCGTGTGTAGTGTTGCATTTTTTTTGATGCCACACCTATTCATGGCGCGAAGGAGAATCTTGCGAAGGCTGGTACTGGAATACTGCTTGCCACGCGAACCTTCAAATAGAAACTCTTGCGGACGATACTTCTGGTAGTAGATTCGCAAAAGTTTTCGAAGGGAATCTGGAAACATCAACTGCCTATCCTTTTTTCCCTTGGCCGCATAGATGGTAATCGTGCTTCTGTCACCATCCAGGTCATTCACCCTCAGGTTGATCAATTCTCCAGAACGTAGCCCAAGGCTATAAATCGTTGCAAGCATTGCTTTATGCTTCACATTGACTGTGGAATTCAGAATCAACTTGACTTCACCCTTAGAAAAGACTACTGGGATTTTGAAAGGCTTTCTTGTGGTGCGAAGAATATCGAGGCTGAGCTCACGATCAAACATCAGTTGGTAAAAAAGTTTGAGCGCACCAATCACTTGTTTCTGGTAAGAATAAGACATTTCCTGTTTGCCAAATAATTCGAAACAGGTATTGATAATGTACCCGTTATCAATTGTCTTCCAAGAAAAAAAGGGTTTGAAATTTTTAAATAAGTAGAGTGCCTTGCTGTATGCAGATATTGTCTGCGGGCTATAGCCTTTGATTCGCAGAATGTGATCGAAATCGCTGATTATATTGTCCATAGTGTTCAATTAACCCCAGAATGGTCAGTTAATCAGCTACTTCAAAAATAATGAACACTAGCCAAAAAGGTGCGTTTATCCTGACGCTGTAAGCGATAATTCGTCATAAATGGATAAATTCCGCATATAAACGTGTTAGATGAAATGGCCAGCTAGCAACTTGATTCTTCCATGAAATGAAAACCGATGATTTAAAAGCTCTACTTGCGAAGATTACTTCAGATCCCACGGTTACTACAAATATTTGGCAAAGCCCCTTAAAACGATTAGATGAACTTATAGAACTCCTATCCAAAAACAAGGCATTCACATGTTTTGACGAACAAGTGCACATGCTTGGCACTTCAGGTCGTAGTATCAATTATGGTGAGTTGGCTGATTCACTTCTGAGACGAGCAAGAGAAACTAGTGCTGATAATGCAATAGAGGAGGTAAGGAGTTACGTGTTAACTGACAATCTCTCTCTTGAATTTGCATTTTTGCTTCCTAGAATATGGATAGACTCAGATTTTAAATTTTCAAATGGCGTTCGACTAATCAGATCGGAAAGTATTCAAGATTCATTTTTTGGAGATGAATTACTCAGGCAAAACATGGAAAGTAGAGTAGGTAATCACGAAGTTAGAACTCTACTCATCACACCTTACCAAGTATCCAAATATTTCTATTCGAATACTGGAGGTGGTAGACGACTTGAAAACGTACCTTGGCCGCCTCAAGAGTTACTTCAAGATACGCGATTGATTTTATCATTAGCTCGTGGAGGTGACTATGGAATTCCTATATTGGCTAGTGTAGTTGTAGTACCCAAAAGCTTATCTTTCATTGACCGATCTGTAGGCTGGGGGTCACACCCTGAACCAAATACTCAAATCTCGCCGGAGATAATTGGAATAGAAATGAGGAATGCCGACGCTCGTATTCAACAATTCGAAGCTTTAAGCGAAGTAACAAAAGATCGTTTACGTATAGTTATGAAAAGGCTAAATGATGTAAAGATTGATTCCGATTCGGTAAATAAGTATATCAACCTGAGAGTGTGTCTGGAAAATCTTTTTACAGGGCCACTTGAAATTTATGGACTAACTCGAAAACTCAAGGAGCGAATTCCCCAACATTCAGATTTAACCGAGGATGAAGTTGGAACTTACTATAGCGATATGTCTACGGCTGTACATAACGGGAGACTTCCAGAGAATCCCACAACTCCAATAACCAAAATCATTCAATTAATTAAAGTAAGGATTATCTCCGTGCTTGAAAATGGTGAATATCCAAATTGGGAAACTTAGATGGCCAGATTTATGAACAATCACTTCATCTAACAAACGATATAGCACATTGCCTCCAAGTAGTTACTTGAAACTGATGTGCAAATCCGCTAGATTGTAGATATTAAAATAGCCCAGAGGCACGTGCCATATCTGGGACGTTATCATCAATAGGTGCAGATGGCAAAGAGAGAGCGATACAAAAATTTAACAGACCAACAACTCCTTGACGGAATGAGTGCTTGCTATCATAGCTCTCAGAATCATTACAAAAACGCAATTTTTAACTCTGATAACTTTGGTTTAGGGATTGCTCTTTTTATTATATCAATCGAAGAACTAGTGAAAGCCAATGGTATCTTTCATTGTTACATAGGTTTGACTGAGCAAGAGACAATCGACATTGCTTTTAACTCAAAAGACAAGCATCGAACTAGATTGAAGATGGCTCTTGGCCTTAGTTCTGCATATGAACTTATTGAAAAGCTAGATTTTACCAGTTCGATTGAACAGAAAGTTCAGAATGCCGACTTTCAATTAAAAGTTAACTCAATCTCGGACTTGGTGGATCCTGAATGGCATGCTGCTTTGTTCAATCAAGTTCAACCCTTAGTTCAAAGTGAAATTCAAAAAGTAACTAGTTCCTCAAAAGAAATCGAAACAGAATTTGAACAGCACACTAGCTGGTTCCTTCATGCGCAAAACATGAAGGAAAGAGGTCTATATGCAGATCTAATAAATAATCAATGGGAATCGCCGCTTAGTCTTGAACAGGACGATTATCAGACAGCTCGAGAACACGCAGAACCTATAATTCATCAGGTGAGCAAACCAATTCAAAAGATGGTAGAAGCACCTGAACTCGAACGCAGTGTTCTGAGACCAATGATGAAGCAGTTTATAGAAATGTCAAAGACTGATGATAACAAACGCTAAAGTGCATATGTCAAAGTGCTTCTAGCACTCTGCTGCTAAAAGAACCGCAAAGCTTCGCCTTTGGATAGTTCGATTCACTTTAGCGTTTTCCTCTGCTTCTGGCCTTCATCTTTCTAACAGAGTTTTTCACATATACTGTTGTAGGTGGGTCGAAGCTTCGCTAGCTTAGTTTTTCATCAGCTAGGTTCGGGACATACGCACTTTAGCTGAGACGTTATGTAGCATCGTGCTTCGATTTGAAAGATCAAGGTCAACATAGAGTTTCCAAAACTTACCTAAAGCAGTTTGGATTTAGGGATAGAAATCAAAAATGGGTTATCTCAGTGCTCGAACTTGGGAATCCAATCACAAAACACATGTCCATAAAATCATTCACCAGAGAGACAAATCTTTTTGATCTTGAGCTCTTTGAAGGAGAAACACTAAGAACATTCGAGGATAACTGTTCTAAAATTGAAACTCACTATCCTAAGCTGATTTCTTCAATCCAGCAAGAGGCACATTTAAATGATAAATATGTCGAGTTTCTAATTCACTTCTTACCAAGCCTATTATGTCGTAACATTCCTTTTCGACATTGGGTCGAACAGCTTACTACACTAAAAGAAACAAGACTTAAATTCTTTAATGAGATCACCATGTTCATGGATGATGAAGTAGAGAAAAAATTACTCACAACACTTAAATCAAACTTGGATATTAAATATCAAGTGAATTTTGTAATGTTCTATGTCATGCAATTCCTTTTTAAGGTTTTGTCGGGCTGTACTTTTGTTCTGCTTCAGGCTGATGAGGATAGAGCTTGGTTTACAACTGACAATCCAGTTGTCTTCGATAGACAGAATAATTACGAATGGACTATTCCTCCAGAATCCGAATTCTACCTACCATTGAACCCAGAGTTCTGCGTTTTTGCTTATAATCCTAAAGTAGATTCACATAATAAACTACGGAGGTTAACTCATCAATCTATAACCAAGTTGGATGCGAAGACTCATAAAATGGTGGCTGACAAAATTGCTTACAATCAAATTAAGTATCTCATCTCTCCACTTGATCTTGGCAAGATTGATTTGAGAGAAAAAGCTACATAACAAACGCTCAAAGTGCATATGTCAAAGTGCTCCTAGCAACTGTCCTGCTACTGAACTGCAAAGCTTCGCCACTGATAGTTCAATTCACTTTAGCTCTTTCCTCTGCTTCTGGCCTACATCTTTCAATCCGAGTTTTTCACAGACAATGTTGTGAGTGGGTCGCAGCTTTGCTAGCTTAGTTTTTCATCAGCTAAGTTCGGGACATACGCACCTTAGCTAAGACGTTGTAGGGAATATCTCCCAGAAAATCATTTGGTAGTTTTACAGAATGGCTGAATTAATTAACTCTTTCGATGCATATAATGATTTTGAAAGGGACGTTTACTTCACGATATGTTTTGATCAGTTTCCTTCAAAACTTCTACTGGAAACTTCACTAGAGCAGACGAAGGAAAATATAGAGTCAGTTTTAACTGAACTGAGTTTGAATACTTATGAGCTTGAAGTTGTTTTCAAACACTGGATCACAGAAGACATCAACAACTCTGATTTCACGAAAGATTTCCCTTATGAATACTTACTTAAGAGTAAGTCAAAAAAACTCATAGTATGGATTTCCCTAGAGGATGACGAACTGGAAGCAGATTTCCTTTATGATGTTTCTGACATTGAACTGGAGAAGTGGGTAATTGAAACTAATCACAAGCTAAGAACCAAGTTTGGTGAAAGTCGAACCCCAGTATTTAATGTACTTTCCAGAAACAGCAATAACTTCTTTACTGAAGATGTCCGAACAGAGAATTTTGAAGTAGATATTCCAAGAAACTATAATGATGATTTTAAAGATGTTAATGAGATAATATCAAACTCGCTTGCAGAGGATAAAGCTGGGCTAATACTATTACATGGAACACCTGGAACTGGCAAGACCTCATATATCAAAAACTTAATAACTCGATATGAAAAGAGATCTTTTATCTTCATTCAGAATGAATTTATTAATGAGTTACTGCACCCTGACTTCATTTCATTTCTACTCAAGAACAGAAATGCGGTACTCATCATAGAAGACGCAGAAAAAGTAATCACTAGCAGAGATTATGCAAATGAGAATTCCGTAGTTTCAACAATTTTGCAGCTGACAGATGGTCTTTTCAGTGACTACTTAAACATCAAAATAATCTGTACTTTCAATACCAGTATTGATAAAATTGATAAGGCTCTTTTGCGGAAGGGACGCATGATTGCATATTATGAGTTCAAGGCCCTAACTGCTAAAAAATCAAGTGAACTACTCGGTACACTTGGTTACGAACCAACAAAAAATGAAATGACGTTAGCAGAGATATTCAACTATTCGGATAAGAACTTCCAACAAGTGGATAGACAGATTGGATTTCACCAATAACTCCCTACAACAAACGCTAAAGTGCATATGTCAAACTGCTCCTAGCTACTCTTCCGCTATTCGACCGCAAAACTCCGTCTTCTGATTTTTCAATTCACTTTAGCTATTTCCTCTGCTTCTGGCCTTTTCTTTCAGAATGGAGTTTCTTATCTAACGTCTTGTAGTTGGGTCGCAGCTTTGCTAGCTTAGTTTTTCATCAGCAAGGTTCGGGACATACGCACCTTAGCTGGGTCGTTAGCCACAATTTGGGAAAGAGTGAGGTTTTGAAAAAATAAGGATTGTCACACAAACCCTACATAGAAGTATTTGAAAGAGAATCTGACTTTCGTGTCAGATATCGACTATTCGCGCAGGACGAAGGAGGAAGGTACATGCCAGCCTTTCAGGGAATACGATGGAATTTTTGGTATCCTGACCATCCTACTGGTCAACATTTCATGATCTATCCAGAATTCGAAGATTCGGAGGGTAATGTTCTTGATTCAGAAATTCCAATTACCAGTGAAGGGTTTGCGAACATGTGGATTTTGAATCCAGACTACTTCGACTATCACAAGGAACGGCTAAAAGTCGGTACAAAGGGAACTTTTAATGAAGGCAAACCAATTGCCGAGTGTGAGGTTGTTAAGCTCAACTTTTGAGGAAAAAATCTACTAAGTCTTCAAAAAGTGATGTAAGGGTTGGATGAGTCTTAGGACAGAATACCAGTTGAAAGTGGCTAACAGACGCTAAAGTGCATATGTCAAACTGCTTCTAGCCACTCTCTTGCTACTGAACCGCAAAGCTTCGCCATTGATAGTTCAACTCACTTTAGCTTTTTCCTCTGCTTCGACCTTTACTTTCAAAACGGAGTTTTTCACATATACTGTTGTAGGTGGGACGAAGCTTCGCTAGCTTAGTTTTTCATCAGCTAAGTTCGGGACATACGCACTTTAGCTGAGACGTTAGCTTTCACTTATGCTATCCAAAGAGTTTATCGAGCTTCAGAAAAAACAACTAACAGATTTAGGAAATAAACTGGATAAGGAAGCTCGGTTTGCTCAACAATTAATTGATTCGGGTAAAAGACCTCCTAATGAAGTCAGTTGGTTTAGATCCGTTCGATTGTTAGCGATTCACGGAACATTTCAGATCCAGAACTTTTTGAAAACTCTTGATGACTATCAGGATAAGCAAGAAGAACAAATCGGATTCTATATCGGAAAAATGGCAATTCAATCATTCCTCGAAATCATTAACGCATTCGAGCAACGAATGAATAAACTTGTTAATTCCTCGCCAAGTCTGAGTAGTCTGTTGAAGGAGAGAATTGAGAAAAAAGTGGAGATTATAACAAAGGGGTGGAAAGAAGATGCAAATAGAAAATCAAGGGACTTTAGAGATGATTTGATAAAAGCCTACGAACGTAAATTGTTCGAGATGAAATTTATTCGCGATTCTCTTAAGAAGGAAGGTATCATTGATAAGCTCGACTACAAAATACTTGAATTTTCTTGGGATATCAGAAACTCCATGCACAACGACTTTTTAGCAATTAAAGACATAGAATTTAGCGCGCCAGGAACGAGTCTTAATTACTCATTTGCATTCAAAAAAGGTGAAGAATTATACCATCCCAAAGACTTGAGTGCCTTTTACAGTATGACTGAACAAATAATATTTATTCTTCATAAGATTTTGCAACACTTTAATAAACTAGACGAAGAACGCAAAAGCTAACAGGCGATATAGCGAATGGCCAAACTGCCTATCTAATACTGCCTTGCAACTTGACCGTGAATCTGCCCATTCTGACACTTTTGTGTTTCGTAGAGGCTTCTGTGGTTCTGGCTATTATTCTTCAGAACGCAGTTCTTCGTGGATACTGTTGCGGTGGTTGGGCAGTTTCACTACATTAGTGTCTTTTAGAAAGGGTATGGCCACTCGCCATATCTGATCGTTAGACTCAATTTCGCGCTGAACTAAATTCCCAAGTGTATTTGTTAAATTTGAATAATGGATAAAACC
>JBDWQX010000008.1:0-2996 GCA_039986395.1 Cyclobacteriaceae bacterium | reverse complement strand
CTCCCGGATTTAACCTAGACATTGAGGATTTGGAGGAAAGTGTAGAGAAGATATTTAAAATACTCGTCCCTGGTGTGGACACCCTACAGATGAAGGTGATTAAAGTTCCCTTTGAAGAAGAAATGAGTGCAGTGGAAGTAGAAGAATTCAGAGAAGATGTGCAGGATGGTATTGATGATGGTGAAAGCTGGAATCCTAATGGGTATGCTTGCAACAATGCAGTCAGATCATTTTTGTATCATAGAGAAAATGATCCGATTTTGTTCCCGGAGACCGAACCGGATAAAGCAGATACCCACAGATATGGATCCGGATTAACTGGTCCTGATGATACGAAAGTGCTCAAGGGGAGTGTTACCTGGAGTGGGCTAGCAGATAATATGTGTGACGATTTTAATGGAGAGGGTAATAACTTAACTGAAAGTTTTACCGAGATAGTGAGAGATGGCACAGAAACATGGAATCATTACTTTGATCGTTTACAAAAGGAAGCCAACAAGGGCGAGATCGTTGTTGGGGTGGTCCATAGCAATGACAGAACTTCAACTAATGGACATATTGTGGCGTTAGTACCTAAAAGTGTTTGTGGTGATGAGCAGAATCAAAGAACAGTTGATGAAATTGGTGGAGCAACAGAAGAAGGCGTTAGACTTCCGTGTGCTCTTGAAGCGGGAGCTAATGTGAAGAAAATCAAGTGGTTTGCTCAAGATACCGATGAAATTGACAATTATAAGTGGTATAGATATGAAAATTAGAACTTTTTTGTTTTCTATGTCTGTTCTGCTTGGGGTTTTCAACTCTGTTCATGGACAAGGCTTGATTTTTAGTAAAGAGTACAGACTGATCGGTAACTATGACGAGATGCCGTTATTTAAACTTTACGATCAAAATAAACCTGATCCTTATGGTGTTTATTCAGTCAAAGAATTTAATGGTCTTTATGGGTTCAATTTGTTCAAGGAGTATCCTGTTCAATCTGAGGGTATTAAGTTTATTCTAGGTGAAGTTTTTATTGAAGGTTCAGGTTTAACTAGGAACGATTACACAATAAGTATTTACAGAAGAGAAAAATTGCTTTTATCACTTAAGGCTTACGGCGTAAACTATGCATATTCCCATACTGAAAATGCCTTGATAATTTTCACCAAAAATGATGGTTGGGAAGGTTTAGTGTACATAGACTTGTCTAATTTAACGGTAAAGCCATTGTATCTCCCTTTAAATGGATATAGAGGTTACGTGGTTGATAATTGGCTCTATTTTTCCTATTATCATGAAAATGATGATTATTCTCCATATCCTGATGATATTTTCCGGGTAAAAATTGGAGATTGGCATAACCCCGAATTGGTTTTTACTAGCGACGAGTATGATGATTGGTTTTTGTATCCAGAGAGCCATGTACTTGTAACCAATATTGAGCTCAATGAGCGGGACCTTAATAGAGATAATCAGATACTTTATAATGTGGAACAAGAGTCATATGCAATCATACCAAATATAAGAACCAATAGATCCCCTGCTCCAGCTTATCTTAAGTATGAAGGCCAATTTCATGCTTATTTTGACATTCAGGATAACACAAGAGGATTGCAGACAATTGATTTGGATTTGTTACCGCCACTTCCAGAGGCTTATCCTAACATGGATAATCGAAACATTCTCCCTCGCGAAGTATGGTACAACGTTCCGTTGTCAGAGAAAACTTTCGACGAAACATTCATTACTCCTTATCTGCTAAGAGAAGCTCCCAGAGAGGAGTTGGGGCAGTTGGATAAATCCCAACTCCGGCTACTTCGCAATGCGATCTATGCCCAATATGCGTATATCTTTCAAAGTGAAGATTTGCAAGAATTCTATAATCAATTCGAGTGGTATCGAATGATGACAGTCCGGAAGAAGGACAATGACGATGTGATTTTGCTGCCTGAAGATGAAACACGAGCAGAGTTGATTAGGGGGATAGAATTGGGAAAGTGATATAGCAAAGATCACGCTCGAGATAACCCTCGTCTCAAAATAGCTTCGCGATCTCCTCGGCTAGCTGATCCGCAGCATCGGTATTTCTCCTGAACCACATTTCTGGCTCTAAGATTTCCAATTCCATGATAGCAGGATCTCCATTGGGATCATTGGCGATATCCACCCTGGCATAGAGAGGTAATGTTTCGCAGGCATTCACCGTTTTGATGGCTAAGTCAATTTCAGCTTGTGTCGGGGTATAATCTTCCACCGAACCTCCGAAATCATCCTGTACACGGAAGTCGCCTGGTTTGGCCTTCTTTATGACCGCATGAGTGAATACTCCTCCAATCATTACTAATGATATTTCTCCACGCGCTATGATACTGTCTAAAAAGGGCTGAACCATCATCGCCTCTTCCGAAATCAGCTCAGAATAAATTTCTTCATGCTCAGACAGCGTTTCCTCGGAAAGTTTGAAGGTATTTTTTGCCGATGCTGAAATGGCGGGTTTTAGGACAGAGTTTTTCCAACCCAATTCTTGATGAACCTGTGTCAAAGATCGTGAATCCTTGGGCTGAATAAAGTAGGTCTCTACCACTTGAATGCCTTCTTGTTTCAAATCATTCAGATAGTGCTTGTCAAGGTTCCATGAAACCAAGTCGTAAGAGTTGATGAGCTTCGTTTTGAAGGCCACGTCCATAAGCCAGTCAGCAAATTCAGTAAACTTTTCCGCATAGTCCCAGGTGGTTCTGAAGAGCGCATACTTTGCCGACTTCCAGTCAAAATTTGGATCCGACCAGGCAACTTTTTTTACGGATAGACCTCTTTTTATTAGGCCGGTCATAACCAATTGATCCTCGAACAGGACATTTGACGTGTACTCGTTGGACTCCGTTGGGTTTACAAATCGCTCATCAGTAAGAATTACTACGTCAAGCATTTCCAATTTGGGATTTAAGAATCTCAAGTCCCTCTTTGAATGAACGAGGTTCATATCCTAGCTGCTGTTTCGCTTTATCCAAAATAAAACC
>JBDWQX010000007.1:0-25932 GCA_039986395.1 Cyclobacteriaceae bacterium | reverse complement strand
ACTTGCTGTTCATCGCCTTTGAATAAACGGGCGCTCTTTACTTTGTCAAAGGCACGGAAGTGAATGAGATTTTCCTGATCGTCAAATGTCTCATGGAGAAGGCTGTTCCAGATCGTGATGATCTTCAGTTTTTTTACTTTTTCTATTTCCATGTACGCCCACATTACCTCCCCATCAATCTCGGCACCCAAATAGTTTGCCTCAAGCTGACCCCTTTCACTGTATACTTTCAGGTTTTCAGGTAGATAGGTACCTAAGTTTTCGTTTATAAACGTCCAGTTGTCCTTCAAAGTGATGTCGAGTGTTTCATTTCCCGAGTACGCTTGCATGGCCACCTCCAAATCATCAAGAAAAATTCGAACACTTATCTGAATGGCCTTTTTCTCCGGCTTATACTTCACCTCCGAAACACTAACATGGAAGGGGTGAAGCAACGAATGAACAACAAAAAGTACGACTGAAATCATAAGCCAAAACTAAGCAAATGTCATACCTGTCATCAATACCACTCATCAAATGATTTTTTCATAATGCCGAAAATTGATGCGATGATCTTAATCCTTATCCTATATTCGCTACCCCATGAGTGAATTTGCCCTGTACTATGGTCTCGGATTGGATCATATTTTGGATGTAAATGGTTATGATCACATCCTGTTTGTCATTGTCCTCTGCGCATTGTATCAATCGTCCGATTGGAAAAAAGTCCTTGTTCTTATAACTGCTTTTACCATCGGTCATTCCATCACATTGGCTCTGGCCACAATGGAGATAATTAGGTTCAACGCAGATCTCATTGAGTTTTTGATTCCGCTTACGATTCTTATCACCGCAGTTTCAAATCTCTTTACGAAAGAGCAAAATATCACCAGCGGAAAATTGTACAGAAATTATGTGTACGCTGGCTTCTTTGGGCTCATTCACGGGATGGGCTTTTCCAACTATCTCCGAGCACTCTTGGGGGGTGACTCCTCGATCGTATTGCAGCTATTTGCCTTTAATGTAGGCTTAGAGGTCGGTCAAATAATAATTGTTGGAATATTTATGGTTGTGAGCTTCATTTTCGTTTCCATAGGAAGTGTGAGCAGGAGAGATTGGAAAATGATTATCTCCTCAGCTGCGGGTGGAGTTGCACTGATGTTGATGATGGATACACCTTATTTGAACTAACCGGATAGCCGGTGTAATAGACGATTTTAAAAACAAACTAAAGTTTTAACCGATGAAAAATAATTTTCTACTAGTCGCTTCTTTTTTGATTGGATTCTCTGCGATAGCGCAGGACCAAAAACAAAAAGACACCGAATGGGAACGAAAGTTCGAGCAGTTAGGCACGACACTCCCAACACCTAATTCTTACCGGACGGCTTCTGGAGCCCCAGGAAAAGAGTACTGGCAGCAAAAGGCTGACTACAAAATGAAAATCGTGCTGAACGATGAAAACCAGACAATAACAGGCAGTCAAACAATTACTTATTTCAACAATTCTCCAGATGATTTGGAGTACTTGTGGCTTCAGCTTGATCAAAACATGCGCGCGGATGATTCTGAATCTCCATTGATTAGCACAAATTCAGTTGGCAGTGCAATGAGTGCCAAGGCAATTATGAGTGTGACGGGTGACCCCGACTACGACGGAGGATTCAAGATCGCTTCTGTCAAAAATAGCGCTGGTAAAGCAATGGACTATATCATCAATAAGACCATGATGCGCATCGATCTGGAAAAACCACTTGCATCTGGCTCAAACATGTCGTTCAGCATGGATTGGAGTTACGCAATAAACAACAGAATGACAGGTGGCGGGAGATCCGGCCTTGAGTATTTCGAAGCAGAAGACAATTACCTCTACACCATTGCACAATTCTTCCCAAGAATGGCGGTCTACGCCGACAACGAGGGATGGCAAAACAAGCAATTCTTGGGAAGTGGTGAGTTCACATTGACCTTCGGGGACTACGATTATGAGTTGACCGTTCCCGCTGACTTTGTTGTAGGCGCTACAGGCACACTACAAAACCCTAAGGAGGTTTTAACAGCCGCACAAATTGAGCGATTCGATAGAGCTAAAACATCATATGACAAGCCAGTCATCATTGTGACCGAAGAAGAGGCAAGAAAGAATGAGCAATCGAAATCTAAAAAAACAAAGACATGGAAGTTTAGCGCAAAAAATGTTCGGGATCTTGGGTTTTGCGCATCTAGAAAATTCATTTGGGATGCAATGGCTGTCAAGCTGAGCGAAGGAAATGAGCCGCTAGCTATGTCATACTATCCAAAAGAAGGAAATCCGCTTTGGGAAGAGTGGTCGACAGTTGCCGTAGCCCAAACGCTAAAGACGTTCTCGAAGTACACAACTGAATATCCATATCCAAAAGCAATATCTGTTCACACTGCTTCCATAGGAATGGAATATCCAATGATCTGCTTCAACTTCGGAAGGCCAAATGATGACGGAACGTACACCAATCAAACAAAGTATGGTATGATCTCCGTTATCATTCACGAAGTGGGACACAACTTTTTTCCGATGATCATCAATTCCGATGAGCGTCAATGGACATGGATGGATGAGGGCTTGAATACCTTTGTACAGTACCTCACTGAGCAGGAGCTTGATCCAAATTATCCCTCAAAAAGAGGTCCAGCGGCAAACATTGTTCCCTATATGAGTGGTGAAAGTGGTCTCGTTAGACCGATCATGACAAACTCTGAGCAGATCAGACAGTTTGGGAATAATGCGTACGCAAAACCTGCAACAGCACTGAATGTGCTTAGAACTACAGTGATGGGTCCGGAGCTTTTTGATAAGGCGTTCAAAACTTATTCAGAGCGTTGGGCATTCAAACACCCCACACCTGCAGATCTTTTCAGAACGATGGAAGACGCCTCCGCTGTAGACCTTGACTGGTTTTGGAAAGGCTGGTTCTACGGAACAGACAACGTTGATGTTGCCCTTGCAGATGTCAAATGGTTTCAAATGAAAACAGAGCAAGATGGACTGGAAACGCGGAGCATTAAAGGCTCAAGTCAGGCTATAGATGGCAACAATATGGTAGAGCGAAATTTTGGCGATGCGCCAGAAACATTCAATTTTGAAGAATCAGCTGCCTCGAGTGAATACCGTCAAAAGTACGACAATGAAAAAGTCAAGAAGCGTGCAGATGGTAAGAACTTCTATGAGTTGAAATTCCAAAACAAGGGAGGACTTGTAACACCAATTATTGTTGAGTGGACGTTCACAGACGGCACTAAGGAGGTTGACAAGATTCCTGCAGAAATCTGGAGAAAGAATGAGCGAGAAGTGACCAAGGTCTTTATGAAAGAAAAGCAAGTCACCAAGATTGTTATCGATCCAGACAAAACCACTGCAGATACATACGTGGAAGACAACGTTTTCCCAAGAACTGAATCCGCCGATCGTTTTGAGAAATTCAAGAAAGGCGAATAATTAGATCCTACCTAACTTATTTCGAAGGGGATGCAAGTAGCATCCCTTTCTTTTTGATACGTTGATTACCTTTGAAATCAAACCCATCCATATGAAGCAACTAGCATTTCTTTCTCTTGGCGCAATTGTCATATTCTCTTGCTCAAGAAACACAAACACCGAGGACAATTCCGGGTCTGACGAAACAGGCGAATACGTCGAATACAACAATCCTCCTGCGGAAGGATTTAATCAAGAAGGTTCAGATCTTGTTGCAACGTTGCTTGCTGACAAAGTCATGAATGCCATGGGTGGAAGAAAAGCCTGGGACGAAACCAGATTTATCTCGTGGACCTTCTTTGGCAGAAGAAATCATGTGTGGGACAAGCAGACGGGTGATGTTAGAATTGAAGACCCATCCAGAGAGCTCGTTATCTTGATGAACATCAACTCCATGGAAGGCAAAGTCCAACTTGGAGGAGAGGAATTTGCAAATGCCGACTCGGTGTCTAAATACCTGGAAAGAGGTAAACGTATGTGGATCAATGATTCGTACTGGCTTGTAATGCCATTCAAACTAAAAGATACAGGAGTTACTTTATACTATGTCGGAGAGGACACGACAATGACTGGCACGAAGGCTGACGTCCTTCGACTAACTTTCGAAGATGTTGGAGTGACACCAGAAAATTTCTACAACATTTGGGTTGATTTTGACAGCAAACTTGTGACTCAATGGGCCTACTATCCAAGCACTGAGAATGCTGAGCCAAGCTTCACAACTTCATGGGGCAACTATAAAAAATATGGAAATATTTTGCTCGGAGATGAGCGTGGAGATAGACCTGCAATCAGCAATATCCAAGTCATTGATGCAACTCCAGAAGGGACCTTCACTGACTTCCAATTAACTGCGCAGTAACAGTTCGCATAACAAGACTGCGTTTGCTTACTAGTTGAAAATAACCTTGCAACTGTCTCTACTTTAGAGAAACTTGCTCAAATTTGAGATTCCCATGCTCAACCAGGCTACCTCCATTGTACTAATTCAGAACATTGCTCAGGCGTTGTTGGCCTTTATTGTAATGTTCCTTCTCAATCGTTTTTACAAAAACTATCAGAACAAGTATTTTCAATATTGGTCCTGGAGTTGGTTAGCCTTAATGATCTACATGATCGGATCAACCATCACCTTGGCAAGTGTTTTTTACTTGGGGCCTTATAATCCTCTCAGGACACCCATTTCCATCATTACAGTTTTGGCAGGTCTGCTCCAATCCATGTGGCTACTTATTGGCTCGTATGAGCTTTCTCATCAAAGAGAATTTGCCAAGAAATGGGTCAGAGTAATTTCCATATCCATTGGGATCATCGCGATACTACTCGTACTGCTTTTCACTAATGATCCCGACGCTGGAGCGCTCCGAATCTTCTTACGTGTAGGTGTCAAGTCTCTATTCTCTGGTGTGACGTTCATTTTTTCAGCTATCCTCATATTCAGACTAAGACATTCAGGGATTGGTATCAAGTTCATTTTTATTGCTTTTTCGATTTTCGGCCTGGAGCAACTCAATTACTTCTTTTCCTTTCTGGCTCCTGTTGCTGGATACAGCTACATTTTTGAGACTCCCTATTACTTAGGAATTATTGACTTCCTATTGCAAGCAGTGATGGGTATTGGAATGATCATTAGCGTCCTTGAGCTCGAAAGAGATAAACTCAAAAAGGCAAATGCCGAACTTGACACATTTCTCTATCGTTCCTCGCATGATTTGAGAGCCCCGCTAACAGCGATTCTTGGATTGACAAATGCAATCAAGCGGATGACAGACCCAGAAGATGCCAAAGAATTCTTGGACCTTGTTCAGATTAAGGTTCAGCAAGCCGACAAGGTGATCAAGGACATCATTACCTTGAGAAAGGGGCAGCAGGTAGGTTTGACCATTTCAAAAGTGAATGTGACGGCAACTGTTTCTCGCATATTTGATATGATGAGTTCCCCTTCTAATAACAAAATCAAACTCATTTTAGAGCCTGAACAGTATATGTTGGTTACGGATCAGGAGAAGTTGGATACTGCGCTGGGAAATGTGCTATCAAACGCCATGAAGTACCATAATTTGGATCAACCCAATCCCAAGATTAGTGTCATGATCAAAGGAATTGAAAATGGGTTAGAACTAAGAATCGAGGATAATGGGATTGGGATTGAGGAAAAGTATCTATCCAAGATATTCAACATGTTTTATCGTGCGAACAAAAATTCGCAAGGTTCTGGGCTGGGGCTTTATCTCACAAAGGATGCAATCACACAAATAGGAGGAAAAGTTGAAGTCTACTCCAAAGTAGGGGTTGGAACCACCTTCAAAATCACGTTGAAAAACCTTCAATAGAATTGTCAAGCAAGTGACAACAAAAGGGGCTCACTAAACTATTTCTATCAAAAACACCTTTATTTGATTAAACATAAAGACACGAAATGAAAGCAATTTGGAATGATCAGGTAATCGCTGAGAGCGACGATACCATTGTAGTGGAAGGCAATCACTATTTCCCGGCTGACGCTATCAACAAATCATTTTTTAAGGATAGTGAGACACACTCTGTTTGCCCATGGAAGGGACAGGCAAATTACTACTCACTTGATGTTAATGGTCAGGAGAATGTCGATGCAGCCTGGTATTATCCACAGGCCAGCGAACTTGCCAAGAATATTGAGGGCTACGTTGCCTTCTGGAAAGGTGTCAAGGTAGAAAACTAGCCAGCTACTTCTTTTCTAAAATCATATCCGATGTAAAAGGCCCTCAGTACCATAGCAAGAACCAGGGGCACCAAAGGCATGCCTAAGGGTTGAGGGAGAAATACCCAGATAACCAGAAGAATGCAATACCAAGTCGCGGTTGCCTTGAAATAGATTTTCATGAACTTTCTAAATTTCGCCCGATTTATGAAAAATGCAATCGGTAAATGTAAAGGGATGGCCCATAGAATGTTTAGGTTCCCCTTGGAAAGATGTTCAGTGCCAAACCATAGAAAAACAACCCACAATCCAATAAATCCGACAAAGGAAAATAGCAATACATCTATCCAATTTGACCTCTTTCCTGTTTTAAAATTCCGGTTCGTGACAAACCCAACCACGAAAAACAAAACGATAAATACATTTAGCGGAGTCAGGATAGTATTCTCACTCAAGTCATTTATAGGTGTAAAAACAACTTCCGTTCTTGAGACGAGTGGAACATCTACGCTGTCCGTTTTCAATGTAGCATTGGCAAACGCATTGAAGATGTAGTCAGGTAAGAACATGTAATCATATCCAGGTGCCTCCTGATCAATCTGCTGTCCCAGGCCTAGGTTGATTCCAAACTCCCCCCACGGTTGCAGGTCCAGGTAGTCATCCATGAGATCGCGAATCGTCTTACCTTCCTCCACGTAAGAGATGTCAAAGACTATACGATTGGGATACAGCGTCTCGGCAATGTCCCGGATCTTCGTAGCACAGTTGTCATAGACGTAGTTGTAGGTGTACTCCGCATTCTCCGGCTTAATATTGTTTTGAAGAAAGTCAAAAAATTGTTGCTTCTCTTCTTGATTCAGGTTTAGATATTGTTCTCGTATAGATCGATTCTGAGAACCATAGTAGCGTACCACATTATCATAGTTTCCAACGCCAACTCGGTACTTCAGCAGCCCTTTGGCAAAATTCACAAAGAAGTTTTCCTGCTCAAAGTCATACAGACCGTAGTTGTAGAACCAATTGATTTTATTTGGTGGATCATATACACGGATACCTGTATGTCCAAAAGCAGACCACACCTCCCCTTGGTAAGGGCCAAGAGTCACAATTGTGATCTCGGCTCGCTCACTCAATTTTACTTGAGCATGCAGGCCAAAACAAACGAAAATGATAACAGAGGCAAGAATTGATTTCATAAAGTAATATCTAAGTCAGTCATTAAATAGTCTTTGATTTGGTCTGGCTTTGCCAGTTGCCGATCTTTGTCCCACATGCTTGTTGATCTCAACGATGCAATTTCAATTGCTTCAAAACTAACGCCAAAAAGAGTAGCAAATGCTTCGCGCATCTGGACCTCTTATCTGCGTTCAAAGAAAAGTGGGATTTCCAAAATTGCTGGACTACCAATAAGCATGGCCATCGAACCTACCACCGCTTGCAATTTGAGATGCCCTGAATGCCCAAGTGGACTGCGATCTTTTTCACGACCAACAGGAAAGTTGGATACATCACTTTTTGAAAAAATAATCCAGGACGTAAGCGATCATCTGTTATACCTCACGTTCTATTTTCAAGGTGAACCGTACCTAAATCCAGATTTTTTAGAAATGGTCAAGATTGCCAATGATCACAAAATCTACACCACGACATCCACTAATGCGCACTTTCTTGACGACAGAAACGCCAGACGAACGATCGAGTCAGGACTGAACCGATTGATTATTTCAATTGATGGATCGACGCAAGAAACCTACGAATCGTATCGAAAGGAAGGGAAATTAGACAAAGTCCTGGAAGGAACTAAAAACATTATTCGCTGGAGAAAGAAGCTAAAAAAGTCCTCTCTGAAAGTGGTTTGGCAATTCTTGGTTGTGAAGCCAAATCAACATCAGGTGGAAGAGATAAAGCAACTTGCCGCGGAATTTGGAGTCGACAAGGTTGCTTTCAAGACAGCTCAACTCTATGACTATGAAAACGGCAATGAGCTGATGCCTACAATTGACAAGTACTCTAGGTATAAGGCAAATGGAGATGGAACATTCTCGATCAAGAACAAGCTGGAAGACAAATGTTGGAAGATGTGGAACTCCTGCGTGATCACCTGGGACGGGCAAGTAATCCCGTGCTGCTTCGATAAAGATGCCACTCATAGCTTTGGCAATGTGACTAGCACAAGATTTAGAGATATCTGGTTTTCCAAGCAGTACCAGACGTTTCGAAACGCACTCCTAAACTCTCGTTCCGAAATAGAAATCTGTAAAAACTGCACAGAAGGTCTAAAGGTTTGGGCATGATGCACTTATTTCGCAGTTCCAATTGGTAAAAATGAAGTTCGAGCGAAAATCCAGAT
This sequence comes from Cyclobacteriaceae bacterium, assembly GCA_039986395.1. Taxonomy (GTDB): domain Bacteria; phylum Bacteroidota; class Bacteroidia; order Cytophagales; family Cyclobacteriaceae; genus Ekhidna. The sequence goes on along the minus strand of JBDWQX010000007.1, from coordinate 17,412 downwards.
CCAACGAAGAGTTACTTAATATCTACAGGGAACTCGTAACCCCACGTCTAATCGAAGACAAAATGCTCATTCTTCTCCGTCAAGGTAAGATCAGCAAATGGTTCTCGGGAATTGGTCAAGAAGCAATTTCCGTTGGGGCCGCCCTGATCATGGAAAAAGATGAGTACATCCTCCCAATGCACAGAAACCTGGGAGTATTCACTTCCAGAGGAGTGCCGCTAAAAAACCTGTTCTCTCAATTCCAAGGGAAAGCAAATGGGTTCACAAAAGGTCGTGATAGAAGCTTCCATTTTGGAACACAGGACTATAACATCGTTGGAATGATCTCACACCTGGGTCCACAGTTAGGGATTGCAGATGGGATCGCCTTGTCGCACCTTCTTAAAAAGGAAAAAAAATTAAGTCTCGTCTTTACGGGTGATGGTGGCTCAAGTGAAGGTGATTTTCATGAAGCAATCAATGTTGCATCCGTTTGGAACCTCCCTGTCATTTTCGTGATAGAAAACAATGGGTATGGCCTTTCCACACCCAGTCGAGAACAATTCAACTTTGACTCTTTTGTAGTGAAGGGACCAGCCTACGGCATTGAAGCATACAGTGTTGAAGGGAATTCGATCCTGGAAGTGCTCAATGAACTTGAAGAGGTTGCAAAAGACATTCGGAAAAATCCACGACCGATCATATTCGAGGCAAAGACTTTTCGGATGCGAGGACATGAGGAAGCTTCTGGAACGAAGTACGTGCCAAGTAAGCTAATGGACCAGTGGGCGAAGAAAGATCCGATCATGAATTACGAGAAATTTTTGATCAAGGAAAAAGTTTGCCTTGCAAAAGACATCGAGGAAATTCACAAAGAAATAAAAGCAGAGATCAACAAAGCTGTCAAAGAGGCATTTGCTGAAGATACCATCGCCTCAGTACAGGAGAATGAACTCTCTGATGTTTATTCAGCTTTTCAGCAAACGGTGATCCCAGCCAAGGGAAAGGAAAGTGAAATACGTTTCATCGATGCGATCTCAGCAGGTCTTAGACAGAGTTTTGAGAAATATCCAGATCTCGTGCTGATGGGACAGGATGTTGCTGATTACGGCGGGGTGTTCAAGATCACCGAAGGGTTTACCGAAGCTTTTGGAAAAGAGAGAATTAGGAATACGCCTCTTTGTGAGTCTGCTATTATTGGTACGGCTTTAGGATTAAGTATCGCAGGTATTAAATCAGTTGTGGAAATGCAATTTGCAGATTTTGTGACGTGTGGTTTTAACCAGATAGTAAATAACCTAGCTAAGGTCCACTATCGTTGGGGACAAAACGCAGACGTGGTAGTACGTATGCCAACAGGGGCTGGAGTAGGGGCTGGTCCATTTCACTCGCAGTCAAACGAAGCTTGGTTTTTTCACACACCTGGATTAAAAATCGTGTACCCTTCAAATCCTCATGATGCGAAAGGTCTCCTAAATGCCGCCATCGAAGATCCGAATCCTTATCTATACTTTGAACATAAAGCTCTCTATCGCTCACTTAATGGAAATGTTCCCGATGCCTATTACACGACCGAGGTAGGAAAGGCCGTCGTAAACAAGGTGGGAAGTGACGTATCAATAGTCACCTATGGAATGGGGGTTCATTGGGCAAATCAAGTTGCCGCTGAATCAACGCATTCCACTGAAATTGTAGACCTACGCACGTTGTTGCCATGGGATAAAGAGACAGTAGCCGAGTCAGTGAAGAAAACAGGACGTGTTTTGATTCTTCACGAAGATTGCATGACAGGTGGAATAGGTGGAGAAATTGCTGCCTGGATATCCGAGAACTGTTTCGAACATCTTGACGCACCAGTAATGCGTGAAGCCAGTCTCGATACTCCTGTTCCATTTGCAGCAGATTTGGAGAGAGACTTTTTACCAAATTCGAGATTAAAAGAAAAAATAGCGTCTCTGGTTTCATACTAAAACTTGACACCCAGGTCAATAGAAATAACCGTACTTCTTATCGCCAAATCATCTATCGAAGCGGCTCCAGTTTTAATCACATTTGTCAGTCCTCGTTGGTACGAAAATGCTGCAAATATGGTGGTGCTAAGACCAGCACGATATTCAATGCCAGCTGCTAGGATAACTGGGACATCTACGGGATTGAACTTCTCTATTAGTGTATAACTAGGATCAAGTGGCTCATCAAACACCTTAATTTCTAGTGCGCCACCCACCTGAAAGTAAACCTTTAGATCAGGAGCAAGTTCATTCGTGAACAACTTAACCGTCAGGGGTATTTGTAAGTACTGAACTTTGTATTCCTCCGTTACTCCAAGTCGTGAATCTCTAAAAGCAGATCGCTTAGGAATATAAATAAGCCCAGAGCTTATCATATAGTTATCAGCAAACGATTTATCAGCTATAAGTCCAATAGACATTTTCACAACTGAACCATCATTTTTCGCAGTTAGCGAGTCATTAGCTGCTCGATTCGAAACAATCACAGGTGCTAACTTCAATCCCAATTGGACCTGTGCAGAAGCTGCTACTGAAAAAAATATGAAAGCACAGAAAAGAATATTTCTCATGGATCGTTTACTAAATATTTTCATAGTGAGTTTTATTGAGCGAAAATTGCAGAAAATTACGCGACTTTTCGACAGATCACCTTTGATCTAACTTGAAGCCAAAAATAGATATTATGCGAGGAGTACTCCTAATGATTGTTCTTGTTTTGTTAAGTGCCTGTTCAAGAGAAACTTGCAGAGATGCTGTCGATCCCATTGATATAGAATTGGATGTGGAAAGACTGGAGGAAAAGCTTTTCCAATCAAAAACAGCCAAGGATGTGGAATCCTTCCTTGGCGCAAACAGAGAGTTCTCAAATTATTTTCTTGATGCAGATCAATACCCTTCGGACTCAATTCTTGCGAGTAGAATCTTTAACCTAATTTCCAATCCCTCAATCGATACGTTATATCAAGAGTCTATCGCAGCTTTTGACGATTTTGATTTGGTAGTTAGAGACATCGAGTTGAGCTTGGGTCGTCTCAAGTATTATTACCCACAAGCGCCCACGCCAAAAATTCAAACAGTGGTCACTGGTCTATACAAGGATCTCTTTATTTCCAACGAGCACATAATGATAGGCATGGATTTCTTCGTTGGTGCGAATGCCTCTTACAAGCCCTTGGAAATTCCTAACTACATTCTTAGGCGATATAACACAGAACATCTACCGTCTATAATCATGCAATTGATCTCAAGTCAGTTTGCACGCCCTGGAAAAGGGGAGTCTATGCTTACTGAGATGATCGACTTTGGAAAGACGTACTACCTCATGAGCAAAATACTGCCCTGCACTTCAGAGCGAATTTTGATGGGCTACACAGAAGAAGAGTGGAACGATACGTTCGAGTACGAATCGATCATATGGGCGAATTTTATTCAGAACGAACTTCTCTACGAGACGAATCACACCATCAAGCAAAAATTTCTAGCAGAGCGACCTAGTGTTTATGAGATTGGCGATAAATGTCCCGGAAGAATAGCCGCTTGGGTGGGTTGGCAAATCGTGAATGCGTACGCAGCAAAAACAGGCATCTCAGTTCAGGAGTTAATGCTAGAAACAGACCACAACAAGATCTTTACGCAGTCTGGCTATAAGCCAGGCTAAGCAGTCAAAATGTATACCTCAGAATCATTCACCTCAAACTTGTACTCGTTATTCAGAATCTTCAAGAGTTTGGTAACCTGGATGTCTTTGTCGTAGTAGAGTTCAGCTAGTTTTCGCCCATTCTTCTGGTACTTCTGTAGCAATTCAGCATTGTTGAGAAAGACTTTAAGTTTTCTAACGAAGTTTTCAGGTGACTTTGGATTGTGACAGAAACCACATTTATTTCGCTCAAGCATGTTCTTTAACCATCCCTCGAAATTGATGATTGTCAATTTGCCAGCCGCTAATGAATCAAAAAATTTATTTGGACTTCCAGTATTCAACACATCTACATCCTTGAAGGAAACATAGACAGCATCACTTTCATTTAGTAGACTCTTGACACCTTCCTTATTCGTGTGTGCATAAAAGGAAACGTTCCACAACTTTCGATACTGATTCTTAAGTCGCTTTATTTCGGAGCCCGTTCCCAAAACGTTAAAATGAACGGGTAATTTTTGCCTCTTTGTCTCCAGAGCTGCCTCTAGAAAAAATTCAAGTTGATTTGCTTTCCCAACTGCACCACAATAGGTGATCTGAAAATTGTTTCGATTACTGTAATCACCGATTCGTATATCGGCGTCAAAAAAACTACAGTCCGCCATGTTCGGAATTACATAAACCTTCGTGTTAGGCGAAACCTTCTCGATGTAATTCCTCATTGCCGGCGAAAGTGCAATAACCTTGTCTGCCTCAAAGTAGAATTTCTTTTCCAAGCCATACAGCCAGTTCTTAAGAAACCTGTTTTTGATCACACCCATCTGGACGGGCGCCTCCGGCCACAAATCCCCAACCTCGAAATAATACGGAATAGAAAGCGTCTTCTTAAGATACAAAGCTACAAAACCCGTTGTCAAAGGAGTTGTCATCACATACGCCAAATCAATTTTTGGAATTGTTAGTGCTACTTTTTTTGCAACCCTTACGAAGTTTAAAAATGCCCAAATACGTCTAAAGAATCCGTACTCATTCTTATAGGAAATAGGCAGGTAGTGAACCTGAATTCCGTCGACATTAACAACTCCTCGTTTCTCATTGTGCGCCGTTATCATGACCACCTCATGACCGGCATTTACCAGTCCCTTAGCTAAATAGTAGGAGCGAATAGACCCTCCCTCCTCTGGCGATTTAAAATATTGGTGGACATACAAAATCTTCACAACCTAAAGATGATAGCTTACAGCCTAAGTAACAATTTTTTTCGAAGAACACCTTAATCCTTTCGGTGACTTAGCTCAAATTCTTTTCGAAGTACTTGCAGAAATGCGTTATTTGGCATGATTGGCACTTGGGTTTTCTAGCCAGACAGGTGTATCTACCGTGAAGAATAAGCCAATGATGTGCTCTGGAAACAAACTCCTCAGGAATGTGTCGAACCAGTTGCTTCTCAACCTCAAGCGGAGTTGTAGCCGTCTGTGTGACAAGACCAAGTCTTCTGGAAACCCGAAACACATGTGTGTCCACAGCCATCGCCGGTTGATTGTACAGTACCGAAACAATCACGTTCGCTGTTTTCCTGCCAACTCCCTGCAATTTGATCAGCTCAGAAATTTGATTGGGAATTTCTGAATTATAATCCTCTACAAGTTTTTTACTAAGTGCAAGCAAGTGCTTGGTCTTATTATTCGGATAGGATACACTTCGGATGTAGGGAAACAATTCATCAAAGTTTGAGACCATCATCTGTTCCGGGGTTGGAAAGTCCATGAACAATTTGGGCGTAACTTTGTTGATCCTCGCATCGGTACACTGTGCGCTAAGCACAACTGCTACGAGTAGCTCAAACGGATTGGAGTAGTACAACTCCGTCTCCGGTTGTGGGTAAGATTCTGAAAAGTATGCTACAAACGCTTCAAAACGCTCCTTCTTAGTCATCACCTAAAAATATATAGATGCTGAAATGAATCCAGTCTGACAGTGAAATTTATTTCACCCATGTCATCCTGAACGCAGTGAGCGATCTCCTTACAATCTTAAGCAGACTGAAGATTTTTCGAGGCATAAAGAATTCTTGAAACTGCTTCTTCAGGTGCTTTCATTACAAAAGCATCCAGCGATTCCATCACTCTTCTTAGCTCTGCTATCTTATTTTGGAGTTGAATGTCTGTCAATAGGGACTCTCTAATTTCCTCACGCTCATCTTTACTTACTTCGTCATAGAGAAATCTTACAAGGTCATTTTCTGTAAAGGTTTTTATCATAGGCAATTTGATTCTGCTCAAACTTTTTTCTTAAGTTAATTAAAGCATACCTCATCCTGCCCAAAGCGGTATTAATGCTTACATCAGTAGCATCAGCAATTTCCTGAAAACTCATTTTCATGTAGTGTCTCATCATGAGCACCTCTCGTTGAGTTTCTGGAAGTTCCTTTATATACCCCTTCAAGAGGTTATAGGTATCCTGTTTTATGTGTTCGTCTTCAATCGAAGTTTCAGAAAATTCTAGCGAATTGAAAACACTACTCCCATCCTCCATAACAATGGTTGGGTATCGTTTTTCTCTTCTAAAATGATCGATGGATAAATTATGAGCAATACGAAGAATCCACGGTAAAAATTTACCCTCCTCGTTATACTTGCCAGACTTGATCGTGCGGATAGCCTTTATGAAAACCTCTTGCATGAGATCCTCTGCAGTATACCTGTCCTTAACTATTAAATAGATGGTTGTAAAAACCCTGTCTTTATGACGATTGAGTAGTTCCTCAAAAGCCTCTTCGTTTCCTCCAATATAGAGAGACAGCAATTCGCTGTCGTTCAAACTCGTATTAATCATGTAATTCACCTGTTTGTTAACGTAGAGGTCTATATCATATTGTGTCGTTTGGGTTTTCTAAATTTTTGTTATCAAGAATCTTATTTTCAAAACAATTTGGAAAGCAGTATACCTATTTTTGCCTCCGCTTGAATTGAAATCTCTTGTGTTTAGTTTTCATTAGACAGCGATACCCCCAAAATGGTTGGAAAAATAGAAGATTTAGATCCCAAGAAATATATCATCATCAAAGGTGCCAGGGTAAATAACCTCAAGAACCTTGATGTTGCGATTCCACGCGATAAGCTGGTGGTGGTCACAGGATTGTCTGGCTCAGGGAAGTCTTCTTTAGCATTTGATACACTGTTCGCCGAAGGTCAAAGAAAGTACGTAGAAAGCTTAAGTTCCTATGCCCGTCAGTTTTTAGGCAGAATGGAAAAGCCTGAAGTGGACTATATAAAAGGAGTTGCCCCAGCTATCGCAATCGAACAAAAAGTAAGTTCCAGAAATCCTCGTTCTACGATAGGTACCACCACAGAAATATATGACTATCTAAAATTACTTTTTGCAAGAATTGGTAAGACGATTTCCCCTGTTTCAGGCAAGGAGGTCAAAAAAGACACAGTTACTGATGTTGTTGATTTTATTCTTTCACACAAAGAAGGTTCCAAATTAACAATCACAACCCCGTTGAAGCTAAAGGAAAAGCGAACCTTGGCAAAGGAGCTAGAAATTTTGTTAAGTAAAGGGTATACCAGAATCGTCGTAAATAATGAAGTCGCCTTCATTGAAGATGTGCTGAGCTTAAAGGAAAAACCAAAAGGCGCGATTGAAATCCTAATTGATCGTGCTGCTGTTCAGTCTGACGAAGCAACACAATTCAGACTTGCCGATTCTGTACAGACCGCATTCTTTGAAGGCGATGGTGACTGCATTGTGTCCGTTGTTGAAGGCAAGAAAAAGAGCTTCTCCGATCGCTTCGAATTAGACGACATCCTTTTTGAGGAGCCCAGTGCAAATTTTTTCAGCTTCAATAATCCGTATGGGGCTTGTAGAAAATGTGAAGGCTTCGGTCGAGTTCTTGGCATCGATCCTGATCTGGTAATTCCAGATCGAAACCTATCTGTCTACGAGGGAGCTATTGCACCGTGGAAAGGCGAGACAACTAAGAAATGGGCAGAGCCAATTATTAGAGATGGAATCAAATTTGATTTTCCGATCCATAGGGCAATAGCAGAATTAACAAAGGAGGAATACGAGCTACTCTGGACGGGAAATGAATACTTTGAAGGGCTGAATGCCTTCTTCTCCTTTCTGGAAACTAAACTGCACAAAATTCAGTATCGAGTAATGCTGTCCAGATACCGCGGCAAAACCACATGTCCAGATTGCCGTGGGACGAAACTGAGAAAGGATGCCTCTTACGTTAAGATTGCTGGATACTCCATAACTGATATTGTTCTTCAGCCAGTAAACAAATTACTACCCCTCTTCAACGCATTAAAGATTCCGAAAAGCGACGAGAAAATTGCCAAACGGATTCTGGACGAAATCAAAAACAGACTAACGTACCTGGATAAGGTTGGTCTTGGGTATCTAAGTCTGAATCGACTAACCAGTTCACTTTCGGGCGGCGAATTTCAACGGATCAAACTAGCAACCTCCCTAGGCAGTGCGCTGGTTGGCTCCATGTACATTTTGGATGAACCCAGCATTGGGCTTCATCCAAGAGATACGGAAAGATTGATCGATGTTCTTAAATCTTTGAGAGATGTGGGCAATTCGGTAATTGTTGTTGAACACGAGGAAAAGGTGATGGAGGCGGCCGACCAGATCATCGACATTGGGCCAGACGCTGGTATCTACGGCGGAGAGTTGGTGTTTCAAGGCACGGTAGATCAACTCAACGGAAAGCATGATTCCTATACCACCAGATATCTAAAAGGTGAAGAAACCATCGAAGTGCCGCAAAGGCGAAGACCGTGGCGTCAGTCCATCCAGATTGAGGGAGCTAGAGAGCACAACCTAAAAAATATCAATGTAGAAATTCCCCTGGGAATCATGACCGTTGTCACGGGTGTGAGTGGCTCGGGCAAGTCCACATTGATAAGAAGAATTCTTAATCCAGCTATCGGAAAGCTGCTTGGCATTGTTGGTGAAGCCACTGGGAAATTTGACAACCTGACTGGAAATTACAAGAAGGTTACTCAAGTCGAATTTGTGGATCAAAATCCAATTGGGAAAAGCTCTAGATCAAATCCGGTAACCTATGTAAAGGCTTACGATGCGATTCGGCAGCTTTTTTCAGAGCAAGCCATTTCGAAGAAAAATGCCTTTAAGCCAGCACACTTTTCTTTCAATGTAGATGGTGGTAGGTGCGAAGTATGTGAAGGAGAAGGTACCGTAAAGATAGAAATGCAGTTTATGGCAGATCTTCACTTAACATGTGAAAGTTGCGACGGTGAGCGATTCAAAAAAGAGATTCTGGAAGTAACGTACAACGACAAGAACATATCTGAGGTACTTGGTCTTTCTGTTGAGGAAGCGTTGAGTTTCTTTGAAGGAAAAGCTGCGATTACAAATAAAATTCAGCCGCTCTTTGATGTTGGTTTAGGCTATATCAAATTGGGTCAAAGTTCAAATTCACTAAGTGGCGGTGAAGCACAAAGAGTCAAGTTGGCCTCCTTTCTAGGGAAAGGCACGAAGGCACAAAACACAGACCACATTCTTTTCATTTTTGACGAACCAACCACTGGACTTCATTTCCATGACATCAAGAAATTATTAGATGCACTAAATGCGCTAATCGATGGTGGTAATTCTGTGGTCATCATTGAACACAATACTGAGATCGTGAAAAATGCCGACTGGATCATTGACTTAGGGCCGGAAGGCGGAGATGAAGGTGGAGAGGTTTGTTTTGCTGGGCTGCCTGAAGACCTAGTCAAGCTACCAAACAATTATACAGGGCAATACCTAAAAGAGAAGCTGCCTTAAGCAGACTCGATATAGTATTTTTTCATTCGGTATGACACCCTTCCCAAATTTGTAGCTGTGTCTGGGTCACTTTCAATAATTCCTGACAAAAATCCAATGGACTTTTCTTCAAAACCAAGGGTTTTCGCCACCCTTTCGCAAAACTTAATCTCGCTAAGAAGAACCTTCCCATCAATCTTCATGAGCTTAACCGTGTAAATCAGGATATCGATTTTATCATCAAAGCTCAAGGTCTTTATGTGGTCTCCTGTTTTACCTCCATTTTTAAGTTGCTCCTTGAGCTCACCCAGAGATAATCCTTGAAGCTCAGCCAAATGGCAAATAAACTCCTTTTCGGAACTATCAAACTCTCCATCGGCCTGTGCGATTCCAACCAAGGCCCTGAATTTCACTACATCTTTCATAGAATTAATGCATTATACTACTGCAAGATGTTAAAACTCCATTTTTTATCCACGATGTTATCGACCAAACATGGTCATCGGTCTTCGAATAACTAATGCCAACTTTCAGACATCAAATCAAACAACAATGCGGCCCTTTCGCCTGAGAAAGTGCTCACGAATGATAGAAATGATGCCTCAACAATTGGTGGCGATTGTGAGCACAGTGCGTGAATGCTTTGTATCATTGCATCTCAATTAATTACAACCCTGATGAGAAAAAATATTGTCGCCGGAAATTGGAAAATGAATACCTCTGTTGACCAAGGGAAAGAGCTCGCCTCTGAGGTTGTCCACATGGCGGAATCAGAAATAAACAACAATGTTGAGATTATCCTCATACCTCCATTTGTTCACCTTTCGAATGTTCAGAGTCTAATTGGATCCAATTCCAATATCCACTTGGGTGCTCAAAACTGCCACCAAAACGAAAGTGGGGCTTTTACTGGAGAAGTATCCGCTAGTATGATCAAATCATGTGGAGCAACGTACGTGACCATCGGTCATAGTGAGCGACGTGAATATTTCCAGGAATCTGATGATTTGCTCAGGGAAAAGGTAGCTCAGGTTCTTAGCACTGGCCTAACACCAATTTTCTGCTGTGGAGAGACATTAGAGATACGAGAAGCAGGAAATCAAGAACGAGTAGTCGGAGATCAGGTGGAACGAGCACTCTTCTCTCTTGGAGAGGAAGAAATAAAAAATGTTGTCATTGCCTACGAGCCTGTTTGGGCAATCGGAACAGGCAAAACAGCTTCGGCAGACCAAGCGCAGGAAATGCATGCGTTCATACGATCAAAGATTGCAGCAAAATATTCGCAAGAAACTGCCAACTCAATTTCCATTCTGTATGGAGGTAGTGTGAAACCAGATAATGCCAAAGAGATCTTTTCCAACGCTGACGTGGATGGCGGTCTTATTGGAGGAGCCAGCTTAAAAGCACGAGACTTCATTGCCATAGCAAAAGCTTTTGACTAAGCTTCAAGCCATGAACTTTGTAACCATTTCTGTAAAGTGCAGCACTGATCTCAGTGATGCGATTGTTGCTGAACTCTTTGAAATAGGATTTGATTCGTTTCAGGAATTCGATGATGGATTTGAAGGAAGTTGCGGAGAAGCCGCATTCAAAGAAGTTGAAGCAGAGGAGGTTTTAAAACGATATCCTGCTGCTACTTTCAGCATAAAAGAACAGGAGCGGATCAACTGGAATGAGGAATGGGAGAAAAACTATGACCCAATCATTATAGACAATAGGTGTCATGTTCGGGCCACATTTCATAAGGCCAATCCTGTTTTTGATTATGATATTTTAGTTAATCCAAAAATGTCCTTTGGCACTGGGCACCATGCCACCACGTATCAAATGCTTTCCTATCAGATGAATCTGGATCACCAAGGCAAAAAAGTCTTGGACGTGGGATGCGGAACTGGCATACTTGCCATCATGGCTGCAAAGCGCGGAGCCTCACAAGTAATGGCAACAGACATCGATGATTGGTGCATAGAAAATAGCGCAGAGAATTTTACGTTAAATGAAATAAACGACATCCAATTGATAAAGGGAGAAATTGGCTCAATCGAGAAGGTTGATTTCGATATCATTATCGCCAACATCAACAAAAATGTCCTGATGGATCAAATTCGAGAATACTCATCACGCCTGATTGAAAATGGCGTTCTCTTACTCAGCGGTTTTTACAAGGATGACATTAGTGACTTGCTCGAAGAATCGAAGATGCACGGACTTGTTAAGCAAAGTGAAACAGAAAAAGATCGTTGGGCCATGCTCGCATTGACCAAACCGAAACCGTAAAACTATCGTCTGTTCATTATAGACTATCTACTATTAATATCTTTAAACTCTGATGCGATCGCTGTTACTTATATTTTGCCTGTCAATTCTAACTCTCGAGGGAGTTCAGGCGCAGCGTTTCTCAGAAGATAAGACCGAGTTTCGAGCACAGGCAATCTCCAAACTTCGAGGAGTTGGAACAGAAGCTGCCATCAAGATTGGTTTTGATTTTCAAAATGCATGGGATGGAAAATTCACTTCTGCCCAGCAAGACCAAATTCATTTAATCGCTCTGCGAATGCAGCGAAAAGGCTATCCCTTCTATCCTTTCTTTTACCACTACTTTAGCTATCTCGCCTACTCAGTTGCGCAGGAGAATTTGCAAAGGCCTGAGCTCAACAGCCTTTTAGATATCAACGAACAAGTTTTGGAAGCGCTCACAAGAGATGAGTACAAGGATTTCGTCTTTGGTTTAAACATCTACTTTGCTAGAAGGTATTTGAGTTTAGAAAAAACATTGGTGGTGCAGGCTCCAGGTGGGTCTTATTCCTTTAAGCTGCTTGATGAGATTATCGAGATTGGTGAAGATGAACCATTTGGTGAAGAGTTGATAGAAGAAGATACGTCGGGCTTCATCAGTGACGAGGAGTTGGAAGCGCTGAACTCTGAACCTGCTGATCTTGACGATCCATGGGCAGACTCGAACAATGATCCATTCGCTACGGCGAACAGCGATCCGTGGGCCACTGCGAATAATGACCCTTGGGCAACAGCAAACGACGATCCGTGGGCAACATCCAATTCTGATCCTTGGGCAGACACCAGCAATGACCCATGGGCTACATCCAACGATGATCCATGGGGAGACAACAGTAGCTTTGACGACAACTCCAGTACGACCTACGAGCCACCGCCTCCCGAAAGACCTAACTACGCTGTTTCCATAATCGATCACTTAGCCAGTGTCCGCAACAAATATTTTTCGCCAGAACTGAAAGGACCAGTTATTGAAATAAAAGGGTCTGAAATGTTGATTGTGACGACACGCGATTCCATGATAATCAATAACGTAGATGGAACATTTCTACTTCAAAACAGAAATTTTGTGGGTACCTCAGGTACTGTGAAATGGCCAGGACAACATAAAAAATTTAGAAGTGCAGTGGTGCAGCTTGGGGACTTCAATCTTCGAAAGGATCGTTCAGATTTCTGGACACCCAATGCGAAAATCAAATACGACACTCTTTTTGGTGGTGAGGTTGAAGGAGTTTTTACATTCAAAAGTCAGAACCGACCCAAACGTGCACCTGGCAACTATCCTGTTTTTACTTCAAACGAAAACGATGTAAAGGTGAAGTTCTCAGAGGAGAAACTTTCATACGTAGGTGGGGTTGAAATTAGGGGCAACAAGCTCTTTGGTCGATCTGTCTCCAAAAAGGATGGCACTCTCATTGTTTTGGACGGCAGAGGTAATCAGGTAGTTCTCAAGTCCAAGTATTTCCAGCTCGGCGACTCCATTGTTTCGATGGATAATGGCTCTATTTCAATATTGCACGGTAGTGACTCAATCTTCCATAAAAATGTTAGAGCGAAATTCGATCTCCCAACCAAGACACTCTCTGTTCTACGAAATTCAACCGTAACGCCCTATCAGTCTTCCTATTTTGATATGACACTCAATCTTGATTTGATCAAGTGGGATATGGAACAAGATTCTATTGGTATGAAAATAATGGGTGGCACCGATCTCATTCCAGCAACGTTCGAATCGCTTGATTTTTTTGATGAAATCCGTTTCCGGAAACTTGCAAGGTTCTTGAATTTCCATCCAATAAGTAGTGCCGTTTTCTATGCAAGAAAATACGGACTTACTGAATTCTATGTGGGTGAATTAGCCCTTGAGTTTGAGATAGATGAGCGATATGCTAAGGGAGGCGCGAAAATTCTTAGTCAGTATGGCTTTGCTGAATATGACGCAGAGACTGGTCTGATAAAACTTAATGATAAAGCCTTTCACTACTATGACGCCTCAGGCAAAAAGGTAGACTATGACAACCTCATGGTGCCCTCAAAAATTTCTAACGGACCCAACGCATCCATTGAACTCGATAGCGGGAAGCTGAACATAAACGGTGTCAGTCGATTTTATCTTACGAGTGATTTCAAAGTCTACGCTGCTCCTTATGATAGTACAATCACTTTGTTGAGAGGAAGGAATCTTGAATTTGATGGAGTCATTCACGCCGGCGACTTTGACTATCAAGGAGTTGGCCACCATTTTGACTATGAAGAATTTCTTTTCAGTATGGGAGCAATCGATTCCCTGAGAATCACCATTCCACTTAGAGACACAACAAAAGCGGATGGAGGTTTAGAGAAAACGACACTCGCAAATCAGCTTACCAGCACATCAGGAACTCTTTACATCGACAAAAAGGAGAACAAATCAGGGCTCGCAAAAAACAACAGCTATCCGTTCTTTGTATCGGATAGTGAAGCCACAGTCTATTTTGATGGCGCAGAGGTTTTAGATGGTGCATACGACAAGTCAGTTCGGTTTATCATTCCTCCTTTTGAAATTGACAGTATTGAGAGGGAAGACGGCCAATCCATACGATTCGAAGGAACGTTTAATTCCGGGGGCATCTTCCCAACATTTGAAGAAATCCTGCATCCACAAGAGGATCAGTCACTTGGGTTCGTACATCAGATTCCACCAGAAGGATACAACCTCTATGGTACAGAGGCGAAAACCTACGAAGAGATTCGTTTGTCAAATCAAGGGATGCGTGGCTTTGGGCAAATTGATTTTCTAACGACCACCATCTACTCTGATGATTTCATCTACTATCCAGATTCGGTTACAACAGATGGAACTAGTGGCGTAATTAGTCCTGGAAGCCTTGGCAACGCAAGCTATCCTGAAGCCATTCTTGGCGCGTACGACATGTACTGGCTTCCGAGAAAGGACAGTATGTACCTACGAACTGTTGATGATCCTTTCAAATTTTACAACGCTACAGCCGAACTTACTGGCCATGCAAACATCACCACAAATGGCGTCTACGGTGGTGGAACGATGCTTACAAGAGGTTCGCGAGCTGTCTCCGAAGAATTGCATTTCGAGCAATTTGAATATGGAGCAAGACATGCTGACTTCGAAGTCCTCACAGATAGTATTGGCAAGCCAGCCATGGCTGGGGATGACATTCGGCTCGATTTTGATCTGACCAGCAACACAGCAACAGTGCGACCCGAGAAAGTGGGAGTGGCAGCCATTTCATTTCCATATGCACAAATGAAAACTTCCATTACAGAGGCGGTTTGGGATTTGGAGGATTCAGTAGTAATCATGACCAAGCCTCCCAATGTTGCCATCGAGGATTCCTATTTTTTTACAACCCGAGAGGATTTGGACTCTTTGGCTTTTAGCGCAGAGCGAGCGGCCTATGACATCAACTCGCAAAAGCTAAACGTTCAGGGAATCCCATTTATAACAGTTGCTGACTCACGAATTATCCCAGAAAACAACGAAACTACAATTCTTGCAAACTCTGTCTTGCAAAAATTTGACAACGCTGAGATCATCATCGACACCTTGAACGGATACCACTACTTGGATAGGGCTTCCATTCGGGTTATTTCGAGAAATAAGTTTGAAGGCAATGCTTGGTACAAGCAAATTATTGGCCTGGATACCTTTGATATTCGCTTCGACAGTTTCGAGTTAGTTGAGGTCCCTGTTGGTGAGCCAGATAGAAGAGGAAACGTTCCAACGCAACTTATGACCGTTTCTGGTGGAGAGGTATCACCAGATCAGAACTTGGTTATTTCGCCCGGATTTTTATACAAAGGAAGCGTCTCCATGTTTGCATACAAAAAAGCCCTTGAGTTAGATGGGTTCGTTAGTCTTGCTCTGGAAGGTCGCGAGGAATGGATTAGCTTCAATCGGAATGATGAAAACACTGAGGTTCAGCTAACTTTTGACAATGCCACCTTCGAAAGTGGTGGTCCAGCCTATGCCGGCTTGCATCGAAACATACGCGATGAGATGTACACTACGTTTGTTGAAAAACGACAAACGGATTCCGACCACGATTTTTTCCGAGCCAGCGGTGAATTGACCTATTCAGATTCCACTCAAACCTATAAGATTGAAAGTCCATTAAAAGCCACAGGCCAATCGTATGCAGGAAGTACAATGATCTATGTTGACAGTTCGAAATCTGTGGTCTTCGAAGGCCCGATGAACTTTTTCAAGCCATCGACCACCGATATGACTATTCAGGCTTCTGCACTTGGTGTTGGAAATACTGAAACCGGAGAATACCAGGCAGATGTTATGATGGCTCTTGACTTCAAGGTCGCACCAAGTATTCTGGATCTAATGGCATTGGATCTTACTGACATCATTGATAGAATCGGTCCTGTAGCAGCAAACAATGTTTCGATCGAGTTGATGTATAAGCTGGCAAGTTTGACAGACGATGCTACCACTCGATACTACGAAGAAACGAGCCTTAAGAATTACACTCCTCTTGTTTCATCATCAAGATTATTAGAAAAACCTGTGGTAATATCTGGTGTCAAAATGAAATGGTCTAAGGAGCACAAAGCCTGGCACAATACCACGAAGCTGGGGCTGTCACATGTCGTTCGGGATGATCTGAATGCCAAATTGGACGGTTTCATTGAGATTAGAAAGGATGAAACAGGTGAGGACGTACTAAATCTTTTCATTCAGGCTGCTCCAGGTGTATGGTACTTCATCGGATATTCAAAACATCAACTAATCATGTTCTCCTCCAATAAGAAATTCAATGAAGAGGTAGAGGTAAAATCGAACCTTGCCAAAGCAAAACCGGGAGAGCTCATTTTTGTTAAAGGTGAAACCAACGAGACACTCTCATTTATCAATGACTTCCGCCTTAAGTACTTTGGCATCTCAGAGCCTTACAATCTCGTTTCTCCTGACGATGTCAGCCTTGAAGACGAGAATTTTGATACCATCAAGAAGAAGGATGATGACGGTTTTGGGTTTAAGTAACCCACAATTGAATAATCAACAATTATCTGTCCTTGATACATCAAACCAATTAAGTTTGCCTTAAACCCAATTAGACCTATGAGCGCAATCAATTTTATAGAAGAAAACAAGGATAGATTTCTTGAAGAGCTTGTTGAACTACTCAAAATTCCCTCTGTAAGCGCGGATTCCAAGTACTCTGCCGACGTGAGAAACGCAGCTCAGTATATAAAAAAGAAGTTTGAAGAGTTAGACACTCATGTCGAAGTCTGCGAGACAGCAGGCTATCCAATTGTATATGCTGAGAAAATCATTGATCCATTGTTACCTACCATCCTGGTTTATGGACACTACGATGTACAGCCAGCAGATCCTCTTGAGCTCTGGGATTCTCCTCCCTTCGAGCCGGTGATAAAAGATGAAAAAATCTATGCTCGAGGTTCAGCAGATGACAAGGGGCAGATGTATATGCACGTCAAAGCATATGAATCTCTTTTGAAAACAGACGCATTGCCTTGCAACCTTAAATTTATGATTGAGGGCGAGGAAGAAGTTGGATCGGACAATTTGGGAATCTTCGTAGCAGAGAATAAGGAAAAATTGAAAGCAGACGTCATCGTCATTTCAGATACCAGCATCATAAGTAATGAAACTCCCTCCATCACAGTAGGTCTGCGTGGATTAAGCTACCTCGAGTTAGAAGTAACCGGGCC
>JBDWQX010000006.1:0-15090 GCA_039986395.1 Cyclobacteriaceae bacterium | reverse complement strand
ACAATCAGAAGACGGTGCAGTGTTATACGAATAAACCTTTGGGCGATACTGATCCTCGAAACAAGCTTAGGGTCATGAACGGGTTCGCCATGCTTGAACTGAGCAGTGCGGGCATTCAAGAGAAGTGGTATTATCAGGATGGGTCTGTGGTGACAGGTTCTTGAGGAGCATCCAATGAGCACAGTACCAGGTGAAAAATACCCCAAAAGAGGTATTTGAAAAGAGACAAAATCTCAGGAACTTGAGAAACCAATACTAAACGGATAAACTATGAAATGCAGATCTATTTCAAGCGTGACATGTCGCATCTATATAATCCTGATTTTAATGTCATCCCAGTCATATGCTCAGACGGACTCCGTCTCTATGAACCCTCTGAAAGAAGAAATTCCCACTTTTGTTCCTGAATTCGCAGAAATCGGGTTGCTCCGATTCAAGGCCAATAACTTCTATCATAAACTCATTCAGATTACTGAGCCTGGAGTTCTGTCCTCGCTGTGGGACCTAAATGAAAACTCGAGTGACAAAAAATCATACATTTTGCACGGAGATATCTATTTCCCAATTGGAATGGGTGGATATGGCTGGAAGATTGGAAATAAATTTATCCATACGCTTCAGCTTATTCCGCAAGTGCAAGTTAGAATACTACGAGATGATGCTAGTCTTGGAGATAGCTCGCTTCCAGTTAGAACACCGAGTTTCATTCCCAGGCTTGTCTGGAATTTTTCTACCTCGGATCTTTGGAATTATCATGAGATGAAGTGGAGCTTTTATGGTGCACTCAGTGCGTTTCATCATTCCAATGGACAAGATGGAAATGAATTCAATCCGAATGGATCAATTAATACCTACAATGGAAATTTTGGAGAAGATGTCGCATTCGAATTCAGAGTAGGTGGCACCAGGGCCTTCCCGGTTAAGCCTACCTCAAAGGCCAAAGATGAAACCAGGAGTCAAGGGAATTTAAAGTTCCTTAACAAGGAGTATTACCGACTTGATTCGATACGATCAAGAAAAGAAGACAGGGCGGAGGACAAATCCAAATTGATTAATGTTCCTATTGCGCAAATCAATGAGATTAACCATCGACTGGCTTTCGAGTGGCATCCCAAAGGACTATCAAATGATGCATTTGAGCAATTTGACTTATACGGCAGACACAGAATTAACTATCTATTCAACTTTAGAAAAATAAAGAAATTTGAAAGCCTTTTCTACCAAAGGGGGCAAGATGGCAAAGAAAGGCTAGGTGAAAGAAGATGGGAGGAGAGTTATCGAATAACGATCAGAGCGTCGGTTATTGCCGGAAAATTGCAAACTGGAAGAGTTAATGATCTCCGGAAGGCAAAACTTGAGGAGAGAGTAAATCTGCACCTTACGTTCTATCGAATGTTCAAGGGCTATGATAATGCAGCTGTATTTGTGAGAGGAAGCTACATGGGTTCTGATGAATACAACATCTATTTTCAGGACCAGCTTTGGCTTGCACGTGTAGGCTTGGCTTTTGGTTTTTTTAATCATCGTTAGTTGCATGATGTCATTTGTGCAACTTTCGCGGTACCTTCAAGGTACGTCACTCTAGCCAAGGAGTTTGTCTCACCATTGAATGGAAAAGCTACTTAAATACAGCGGTAAGGACATACAGGAAATTGACATGGATCCATGGTTAGAGCAAAAACCAGAAGATTTGAGGCCTATTGCTATAAAGTGGTTTAATGCCATAAAGAAATGCGGCTCTGATGTCGAGGATATTTTTCACGATGACTATCCAATTGGCTGTGTCGAAACTGCACCATTTGCGTACGTCAATGTATTTACATCGCATGTCAATGTGGGATTTTTCTACGGTGCTGAGTTGCCTGACCAAAAGGGACTACTCGAGGGAACGGGAAAACGAATGCGTCACATCAAGCTCAGACCAGATTCGACATATGATGACAAGGAAATTTTAACACTTATATATCTTGCTTATACTGATGTAAAAGCACGACTGTTACTTGAATGATCTTTGTCTTTGTCTATCTCAACGACTCCCATTCTTCCTTGGTAGCTTCTTTTTGTTGATATTCCATTAGAGCAACCCATTGATCGTTTCGTTTCACAAGGAGTATCTCAAAATAAGTGTAGCTATCACCCAGGGATTTGCCAGATGACGTTTCGATGGAGGTGTAGTGATAGATTCCTTTTTCAAAAGCAGTGATATCATTGCCTATTCGTTTTGAGAAACGGAATGCGAGGGTGTTGGCTCGCTTACCATCATTCACCTCCATAATTTCCTTTTTCCACCGATACTTAAATGCCTGAGAAATAGCAATAGTGGTATCGGGCTTGACGAGCACCGCATCCTCATGATAGAGAGCCTTCATACCATCAAAATCACCCTCCTTAGCAGTCTTGGCAAGTGCTGCCCAGTATTGATCTAATTGGGCCGTTCGGTTGTTGTCCTGCAGACTATCCGACAAAGTTGGAAGAGCTTCTGACTGGAAAGTGAATAAACAACCCACGAGAAGGAGGAGGAAATTTTTCATACGACTACAATTTAGTTGTCAGTAAATTAGTTAACAGTAACTTGGATGGCACCACGCTTGAGTTACAATATTGTCGCGGGTGTTTGAAGGGTGGCAGGAAAAGGTTCAATTTTAGATTCTCAGCGGGCACTCCTTCATTCCAAATTTTTCCCCTCTCCGTTCATTTTTTCTACAGAACTCAAACGATGATTCTCTTGTTAACTCTTGCTGATGTACGTTTGCAACACGTGACCTAAACTCGCTGATTCAAAGGAATCTTTCTAGACTTATTTATTAAATACTTTTCATTACTTTTATTCGATGTGCACCGACGTTTCTCATTCTACTAAAAAAGCAACTCAATATGCTAAACGCTACGGCGACCCAGATATGTGGGAAGCTGCGTTAGAAGAAAGCCCAGCTACTTATCGCGTATCTGGATTTGACGAGCCTTATCTCCCCGTGATACTGAACGAGGATCCTGAAAACGTTGACTTCCTACATTGGGCATTTATGCCATTTGAATTTGCTCCGAAGATTAATGGAAAGCCGATGAATACGCTCAATGCCAGAAATGACAGGATCTTTACAGAGAGGAGTATCTTCCGGCAAGCGGCGCTATCTAGAAGATGCCTTGTAATGCTGGATGGATTTTTTGATCACCATGTGAAGGATGATATCAAGTATCCACACTTTGTTCAACTTAAAACCAAAGAGCCTTTCATGGTTGCAGGGTTGTGGCAAACATTTACCGATCCTAAAGACGAAGTGGAGACGAACACCCTTACATTGGTGACGGGTCCGGCAAATAAGGAAATGGCTTGGATTCGAGGAGAGAAGGCATATTCACCAGAATCTAGGATGGTCTATATCGTGGAAGAGAAAGACGATGAGGCATGGCTGCATGGTGATCCTAAAAAAGCTGAAAAATTGATTAAGCCTTTGCCTGATGGACTACTTGACTATTATCCTTGTCAGCCGCTGAAGACGATCAAAAAATTGAAGCGTGAGTATATGGGAAATGTTCCTGGTCTGCTTCAAAGAAAGCGGTATCCTGAGTTGGAATAGTGGATAAGCATCTAGCATTCAGGGCAACGTTCTTACTCCGAGCCTAATTAGTAATAGCGGTCAAGAATCGTTAGCCAAGTTTTCATTGAAATAAAGGAACTATTCCACTCATTCCATACTGATGGGTAGTCAACCAAATCATTTCCATTTTCAACGTACATAATGGTCGTTTCAATAATATTGATAAGTGCAACAAGGTCAGTTTTTGAGGCCGTATCACCATGACCAGTCACAATAATTGTGTTTTCATTTGAATAATTTGCCACTTTCTTAAGTGCAGTAAGCGTTCCTTTCGGGTTAGTAGAAAAGGGTAGTGAACGAGGAGTCAAAATAACATCACCAACCTGTATAATATTTTGCTCAGGTAAAATAACGATGGCGTCACCATTGGTATGTGCCGGTCCAAAATGAACAACATGTACTTGTGTGTTTTCCAGGTTTAGAGTCAATGAATCACTAAACAGCAGGTTCGGCATATCTTCTTGTCCGAATGGGGAAGTGGGGCCGTACATTGCGGAATCCACAATGTTTTGATGCGTATTGTAGTGCGAAACGATATCAGCTTCCTTAAAAAAGGTATTCCCCCCAGTATGATCGCCATGGTAATGAGTGTTGATTACATACTTGACCGTTAGGTTTTGTTCATCAAGGTGCTTAGAAATAGCCATTGCAAAGTCATCGAACATAGCATCAACAAGAATTACTTGTTCCTTGTTTCTAATATAGAGAGCCTTTACAGATGTGCTATCATCTGAGAGCAGGTAGACGTTGGTGGCTAGTTCCTCGGACTTTATCTGTGCAACAGAAAAAATGGGAGCTAACCATATGCCAAAGAGTAAAATTGAAATTAACAATTTCGTAGTAGTTCTATTCATCGGATATTTCTTTTAGTCCTTTGCGGTTGCTGCTATTCCCGCTCTATCACTAGCTCCTTTTGTTCAAATGGGTGCGAAGGTGAAATACGGCTCCTTAAAACAGGAACGGGTATTAGGCGAAGTGGGCTGAATAGTTAATTGCAAATTCGTAATTCTCAATCCAATTTTATTTCTCCTCAATTCTAAGTCCATCACTCAGTTCATTAGTGTCTGTGGATTTTCGAACAAAGCCATTTTTGAGCAGCAGTTCTTTACAGAGCCCGATAGCTTTTACCAGACCGTCACCAATCTGATTGGCTTTCACTCCGACAACAACCTCATCCACTACATGCTGCCAATCTTCTTTGCCTACTTTTTTGCTGATACCCTCGTCACCAAGTACGAATACCATGTGCTCCAGCCTGCTGACAAAAATTAAAATTCCTACGCGTTCCTCCGTTTCAAAAACTTTCTCATCAAGAAATGCCTGCCGTGCTCGCTGATGTACCCGCTGTTCTTGACGTTCTCTAGGCACAATCCAACGCCTGGTGACGGGAAAAACGAGGGGGAACAGAAACCCAACCACGATCACAACGAAAGCGATCAATGCTACCTCCAATGGAGTGATCTGAAAAGGTAACATCCAGGTATAGGACAGCACACCTATCAATACGAGGGTAAATGCTGAAAGCAAGGTACTCACGTACCAAGAAGCTTCTACATAATCGTCGCTGGACCGCACAAAATAGGGGACAATCTCGCCGCAAGACACTGTCTCCAGATCTTTTACTGCCTGCTCCACTTGCTCACGTTCTGTCTCTGTAAATGTATATTTCTTAGCCATTGTTCAATTTATTATCACCATCCACCAGAAGCACCACCACCACCAAAACCTCCTCCACCACCTGAGAACCCGCCGCCTCCGCCACCAGAAAAGCCACCTCCGCCATAGCCACCTCCCCAGTAGACACCGCTGCCTCCTCGGCCACCACGGCCACCAGAAGGTACATTCATAAAGATCGCTCCCAGAACGGCAATGAAAACGCCTGCTGCAAGATTGATGAACCACCATCCAAGTACAAAGATGATCAGAGCACTTACACCTGTTGCCTTTCCCTTGCCAAATTTCTTAGTGAGGAAGGACTTTATAGAAGCCGTGAAAACGAATGCCATCACCAGAAGAACTGGTATGAGTTTTCTTGGCGAGTTTCCAGTATTACCACCACCTGACTGAACTGCAGGAGGTAGTTCTTCGCCACTGACCGCACTGATGACAACGTCTACACCACGCTCTATTCCTTTATAAAAATGTCCAGACCTAAACTCGGGTGTAATTACGTTTGTGATGATCCGTTTTGACAATGCATCTGTAAGTGCGCCTTCCAGTCCGTAACCCACTTCGATTCGCATTTTGCGATCGGCCATTGCAAAGAGCATGATGATGCCATCATCCACACCTTCTCTCCCAATCTTCCAGGCTTCTGCCAACCGGATACTGTATTGCTCGATGGTTTCATCGCCTGTACTATTGATCAAAACTACCACCAACTGACTCCCTTTGTCGGACTTGTACGCTTGTAAGGTTTGTTCCAAACTGTTTTTCTCCGCGGAGGTCAACGTGCCTGTTAGGTCTGTGACTCGTTGGGACAATGTAGGCAATGCAACATCCTGAGCAAGAGTGCAGAAACTTGCAAAGAACAGGAATAGAAGTATTTGAATTTTCACAGTATCGTTTGTTCTCTTATCCTTGTAACTTAGTCAACTCAACGCAAAGATTAAATCGAATCCCAATGAATAAAAAATGGATAACCATTATCGTAATAGTAGTCGTACTCTTTATGATCTACAGCTTCTTTACGGGCAAATACAATGGTATGGTCACGAAGGAGGAAGCGGTAACTACGGAGTGGTCCAATGTGGAAACGCAATATCAGCGACGAAATGATCTGATTCCAAACCTTGTAAGTACAGTTAAAGGTTTTGCCCAACAGGAGCAGGATGTTTTTATTGGCGTTACCGAAGCTCGGTCCAAGGCCTCAAGCATCAATCTGGATGCGAGTAATCTGACTGCAGCGAATATGCAGCAATTCCAAGCGGCGCAAGGTGCGCTTAGTTCATCACTATCCCGCTTGCTCGTAACCGTGGAAAAGTATCCAGAGCTAAAGTCCAATCAGAACTTCCTTGAGCTTCAGGCACAATTGGAAGGCACAGAAAATAGAATTGCTGTGGCGAGAAAACGCTACAATGAGACGGCGCAGAGTTACAACACGTACATTCGAGTTTTCCCAAACAGTGTCATTTCAGGTATGTCTGGATTTGAGCGTAAGGCTCTTTTCGAGGCAGACCAAGGAGCTGAAAATGCTCCTGTTGTTGAGTTTTGAGCTTGGTAAATTGGTTGATTGATGACTAGTGCCGAGATGTTGGCCAGCATTTGCTTAAACGCTAATGTAAAAATGAGAGGGAACTCACGAAAAAGTTACAATTTATGTTGATCATTTGTTTCAAATGATTTTGCGGTGACAGATATGTGTCATAAAGTGCTTAGAGCTGGCTAATGTGAAGCTCCGCATCTTATCTTTGTTTTTATAATAAATTGATCATGTCATGAAAAGGAAGGAATTTATCAAACGAAGCGCCTTTGCTGTAGCAGCGGGCCTGCCAATTGTTACTATTATACAAAGCTGCAGCAGTGACAATAGTGAAATCCCGGATCCTGAACCAGATGAAGATGAAGATTCCAACAATGACGGAGGGGGTAATCAAGGAAGCAGTGCGAATTGCCTGGATAATGGCACCACTGTCGATATTGGGTCTAACCACGGACATTCACTCACGGTGTCAAAAAGCGATGTAGAGAGTGCTAACACGAAGACCTATTCAATTCAGGGCAACTCTGGTCATAGCCACAATGTTACGATCACGGCTGCAAATTTCGAGGCATTGCAGCAAAATCAATCAATTACAGTAACCTCAAATTCTGGTGGCGGACATTCGCATTCTGTCTCTGTTTCCTGTGCGTAGTCATGAAGTGCGTACATTCTCAATTTCCTAACTAGCTAATTCCTTGCAAGCTTTTACTAGCACGTCTAATTCTGCAGGAGTGGTATAAATGTTCGGGCTGATTCTACACCCGAAAACATTGGCACCATCAATGGCAACCGTGTAAATATTATACTTGTCTAATAGCGTTTTAGCGAAATCATGTGGTTTCATTCCTTCAATGCCGACATTTCCAATGCCGCAATGTCTGGTTGGATCTTTAGGCGTATTTACAATAACGCCTGGAATATCACGTACTCTGCTTGTCCAGTAGGTTTGGAGGTATCGCATTCGGGCTTCCTTCCTGGCACCGCCGATGGCTTCATGGTAGTCAATGGCATTGTTAATCGCCAGGTCGGTGTGTACCGGATGTGTGCCAATGTGATTTAGAGAGTGAATGTCTTCAGGATCTCGTTCTCCTTCGGCAAACAGCGGCCAGACCTCATCAACGTTTCCTTTTTTCACATAGAGCAAGCCAGCACCCAGCGGCGTGCTCAGCCATTTATGTAAACTCGAACCATAGTAGTCGCAATCAAGGTCAGGAATGTTGAATTCGAAATGACCGAATGCATGCGCACCATCCACCAACACTTCAACACCTTTGCTGTGCGCCATGTCGCAGATTTTCCGAATAGGAAGAATTTGCCCGGTAATATTGATGATGTGACAGACCATTAATAATTTGGTCTTAGGAGTAATGGCAGACGTATATAAGTCCACAATTTCTTCATCTGAGGTAGGGTGGTTAGGGACTGAAATGATCTTGTTTACAATGCCGTAGCGCTTTTCTGCTAGTTTGAACTGATTCAACATGGCACCATAGTCCTGCTCTGCCATCACGGCCTCATCTCCCGGCTTCCAATCTTTCCCTGTAATGACTAAATCCAGCGATTCGGTGGCATTCCGTGTAATCACAACTTCTTCCGGATTGCACCCACCCATTCGAGCGAGTCGTGCAGCGGTTGCATCTTTGTTTTCCCACTGCACCGTCCGCATGTACCAAGAGCCTTGATAATTGACCTCCTTCACGTGCTCAATAAAGTGATTGAGCGTTTCCTGGGGCATAAAGCAATAGTAACCGTTTTCCAGATTGATATAGTCGGACTTCAGTTTATAACCAGCCCGAATGTTGGTCCAAAATTCTTGATTCGACGCTAATTGGTTTGCAGGCATGTTCTCGACACTGGAAAGCAGTTGTGCAAACGTCGAAGCTCCCGGTGTGGCTACAGCGCCTAGCGCGAGGAACTTTTTTAGAAAGGTTCGTTTTCTCATGATCAGGTAGGTTTTAGCATAAATGTAGGAAAATATTAACCATTCTCATGCGAGGAATCGTGCGAACCTTTCCCTGTGTCACTTCGGTCTGGAGAGGTACTTTTCCGTTGCCAATTGGGATGGCCCAAGATCAAAGTATTCCTTTACCTGGTTATAATCTGAGAGATTGAGGGACGTTCTGCCATTGCTAAATTGGCCTGGGACCACCACCACTCGCGCAATCCAATTGTCAGTGTGGTTAGCTCCTAATCCATCAAGATCTACCGTTCCATCTAGGAATACATTGGTATCGAATTTTGTATGGTCAAAATTGTAAGACAAGATCCCATCTGTAAAGTACAGTTGCTGAGATAGTGCCCTCCAAACCTCAACATCATCTTGGACGTCCCACAGGAAGTACACCAACATCACATCAGAATCTAACATCACGAAGTCTTCTGGTAAATTGAGCAGGACACTGTATTCAGGAGCCGTAAAACTAAATTCGTATTCAAATACAAAGGACTCCTGACCATTCAGTCCATCAATGCCGTCGAAACCAGGAGGGCCGGGAGGGCCTTCTTCACAACTTAGAAGTGCAAGTCCAATGCTTAGTATTAAGGGGATATATAGCTTTTTCATAATTGACACTTTTGATTGATTTAGTAGTACTAAGTCAAAATGATGCCAAAAATGGTGATGCTAAAAAATCACTGGCTTGTTTCGTGATGTATTGCGAGAACTTGTTCTCTATAAATAGAATTGATTTCTTTTCAAACCAACTCATTATAGTATTAATGGGTTACTTTTTGTCTCTTCAGACATTAATAGCCAAACCAATCTAAATGCGCTGTTATGGATGTCTAAGAAAACCAACCGTTCCTAGAAAGACCGATTTATCGACTTAGAAGCATCAAAGTTCGGTTAGTCGTTTGTACTACGATCTCACGTTGGTGAATGGCACACTTACAATTCTTGCAGCATTAGGACTGATAGAAAATCCAGTATTGAGAAGTTATCCTAATCCAGTGTCTTCGGCATTTACTTTGTCAAATACTTACCCCGACTTTAGGGAACTGACTGTCCATAATCTTAGTGGTGGCTTGGTAAAACGATTCAACGAACAGGCAGAACGGTATTCCATTGCAGAGTTGAAACCTGGTATTTATACGCTTTCACTCATGTCTGGTAATGAACGTTATTTATTGAAGGTGATTAAGAAGTGATTGCTACTTTCCAATACAAAACTTGCTAAAGATATTCTCCAGCAAATCAATGGAGATCAGTGTGAAGTGGGCTTGCAGCGCATAAAGAGAAGCATTTTAATCAATTGAAAGGTAGGCCACAGCCCATTGCTCAATCTTGTCGTCTGAGCCAGAGCTGACTTCCTGACCCCTAGTTATCACGAACCATTGATCTTCGCTATTATTAAGAAACCCGAACTGACCCAGCGAACTAACAATTAACTCTATGCCATCATCAATTAAAAGACTTTTTGGCAAGTTTGAAGTCTCTATTAACTCATATGAATTATTGAATACCAAAACTTCCTCTAAACCTTTAATAACGTTGAAGGTGTTGGTACTCTGTAGTGCATATATGTTTCCTGTCGAGATCGAAAATTTAATATCTCTGTACATTCGATCCAGCGGCAACTCGGACAAAAAGATTAGATCTTTTGTCTGCGTTTCATCCAATTGAAAGATCCCTCCATTTTCTTCTATGAGGAATTGATCGTTAGGGCTTATCCAAAGGTTGTGACCAAATGATAAATCATGTGGGTTAGCTATTTCGTAGAGAACTTCCGCCCGACCATTAACAATCGAATACTTATTGACTTCAGATGGAGCCAGATGCTTTGAAACACTATACATATACTCCTCGGAGGAATGGAGTTTAAAAATTGTGTTGTTGCTGATCAACTCGTTTGATTGAGAAGATTCACCTGTCGCCAAATTCAATGAGTAAACTGGAGTACTAGTAATGTCCCCTCCACTCAGATAAACGTTATCGTCTGTTGTTAAAACTGCGTCAAAAACAGAAAATGGCACATCAAATTGATCTAGAACTTTCAAATTCAAAAGATCAATAAGACTGAGTAAACCATCATGCCCCACAACTGCTCTATTACCATTAGGGCTTACGGAAACGCATATGCCTAGGGCATTTAAATTTAGACTCTCCATTGTCCTGTTGATTGGATCTACAACACTCAATATTGATCCAGATGTTATAGTGATTATTGCATCGAGGCTTTTGCTGTATTCTGCATCTATGACTTTTTTTGACAGTATCCACTTCTCTTCAGTGAAGCTGGAAAAGCGAATGTTCAAAGTTTCTACATCAACATTATTAATTTCAAAGTGGTATACGAAATCATAAATTTTACTAACTAGATTAGTCCTATCTATGGTAACTGTTATTAAAACAGAATCTTGGGCTTCAAGAACACCTTCACTGGGTGTGATGAGAATGCTTGGAGTACGAGAATTAAGATCAACTGACCAGTCGAAGGGTATATTTCCTGTATTTTTAAGATAGATTTCCTCGCGATTTTGTTCGTGATTGATATTTACGAAAGAATTGGAAAATTCAGATGACAAAACTTCTTCTTCCACTTCTTCAATCGCCTCATCTTGGCCGCACGCTGTCGCTAGAAAGAAAACAGTAATTGTCCAAAATAGCATTACCAAAAATTTTGCATTCGTCATAACTTAAAGCTATTATGAAATCTGATTTTTTGCAAATACCTCTACATTGGACTTCATTAGAGTCAGTCCATCGTGTCCTACTTTCCAATACAAAACTTGCTAAAGATATTCTCCAGCAAATCATCGGTGGTCACTTCTCCTGTGATTTCACCTAAGTGGTAGAGGGCAGAGCGAATATCCTGAGCAACAAGGTCATTGGAGATGCCTGCATTGATGCCTGAAATTACTCTATCTAAAGCTTCGCTTGTTTGTTGTAGGCTTTGCAAATGACGTGCATTGGTCACAACTACATCCGACTGGGAGGGCAAGGTTATGAACTGCTTTAGTCGCTTCTTTAACTCTTCAAAATTGCGTTTCTCTCTAGCTGAAATTAGGATACTCTCTTTTTCATTAGTTAACTGTTCCACTAATTCACGCTTCCCCGAATCCGACTTATTGCCAATGATCAGAAATGGAACCTCAGAGTCTTTCAACCTGGTAATTTGCTCTTTAACAGCATCAGTCGTATCACTTTCCAAATCAATCAGGTAGAGCACCAGACTTGCTTCTTTCATCTTTTCAAGCGTTCGGGCAACACCGATAGACTCCACCTTGTCTGTCGTTTCACGAATGCCCGCTGTGTCTATAAAGCGGAAGGTAATTCCATCTATGTGAATCTGATCTTCAATTAGATCTCTGGTAGTACCTGGAATATCGGAAACGATCGCTCGCTCTTCATTTAAAAGCGCATTCAAAAGCGTTGACTTGCCTGCGTTGGGTTTACCCGCAATCACCGTTGGGATTCCATTTTTGATTACATTCCCATATTCAAAGCTTGCAATTAGGGATTTGATTAACGTTTTAATCTTCGCAATCAAATCAGTCAGTCCTTGTCGATCTGCAAACTCTACATCCTCTTCGGCAAAATCAAGCTCCAATTCAATCATTGAAGCAAAATGTACCAGTTGCTCTCGAAGGTTTCTGATCTCCTCAGAGAAGCCACCCCGCATCTGTTGCATTGCAGTTTGCTGCATGGAAGCATTCTCTGCAGCAATTAAGTCAGCTACTGCCTCTGCCTGAGCTAGATCGAATCTGCCATTAAGAAAAGCGCGTTGGGTGAACTCGCCAGCTTTTGCAAGTCTCGCTCCTCTGGAAACCAGCACAGTCAGGATTTTCTGAAGAATGTATTGCGAGCCATGACTTGAAATCTCAATGACATCTTCTTTGGTATAGGAGTGAGGCCCCTTGAAAATGGAAACCAGTACTTCATCGAGGATTGTATCACCGTCCCGTAGCGTTCCCAAATGAATGGTATGAGAAGGAACTTTTGCGAGATCCTTTGCAGGGAATAATGCATTGACTAAATCTATTGCCGCCGATCCTGAAACCCTGATGATTCCGATGGCTCCAATTCCTGGCGGTGTTGCAAGTGCTACGATAGTATCCGGATCACCCATGTTTGGCAAAGATGATGAAAATGCCACTCTGAGTCAGTCATCCAGGAAATATTTAATCTCAATATGAAACCTTTTGGTTTTATTTTATATATTTGAAACCAAATGGTTTCCTATTATGTCTAAAAATGTATTCCAAGCAATAGCAGATCCGACTCGTAGAGAGATTATTGGGTTGCTGTCAAATCAGTCCTGCAATCTCAACGAGTTGGTCAGCAATTTTTCCATGACTAGACCAGCTGTAGCCAAACATGTACGGATCCTCTCAGATTGTGGTCTTGTCATGGTTGAGAAGAGAGGGCGAGAAAGGTATTGCCATGCACGGCTCGGTGGGCTGGGAGAGGTGGCACTGTGGATCCACCAGTACAGACGTTTCTGGAATGATAATCTAGATCGACTGGAGGACATACTAAAAGAGAATGATGATTTAAACAAAAAACAGTAACTAATTATGAGTAAACACGGAAAATTAATCGAACCAAATACCCTTCAATTTGAACGCCTTTTGCCTGGACCAATTGAGCGTGTATGGGAAATGATCGTTGACGAAGAAAAGCGAAGTCTATGGTTTGCCGGTGGTCCCACTGATCTAAAACCTGGAGGCGTGATGAAGCTCAATTTTAACAATTCGCAATTTTCCCCTCCAGACCCTGCCCCTGAGAAGTTCAAGGAGTTTGGAGATGGTTTCGAATCACAAGCTATCATCATGAAATGCGAGGCTCCTACACTATTGACGATAAATTGGGAAAATGGAATTGTCACCTTTGAGTTGGAAAAGCAGGGAGCTGAAGTAAAATTCACATTGACTCATGAAAAACTCCCAGCGGTCAAAGAACAAAGGGTAGGAACGTTAGCAGGCTGGCATACTCACCTTGGAGTATTAGCGGACCGTCTCGAAGGAAAGCAGCCAGACAAATTTTGGCCAACACATGGCCGTCTGGAAAAGGAATATAATCAACTAATTGATTGATCCGTTTTTTTGGTGGCTCGGTAAAGCCATGTGCTGAACAATACGGAAAATGACACAGCAATCACCATGGACAATGGTTTGGAAAACAGAAGAACTATGAGTGAAGCAGAGACCAGCAGACGAACATATTCAGCGATAATCCAATTTCGTCGGTTTTCCATCAATAAGCCCAATTGAATCACAGACCAAATGATGAATCCAGCAAATAGTAGTTTTTGACTTAGATCATAACTAGCATGTGTGAAAAGAAAGAGCGAAGTGAACCCCAAAACAAAAATGAACTGTGCTAGTAGAAATCGGATCAACTTGATATTCGGATGAACGTTGTACTTGATGTACTGCTCTTTAGTAACCTCAGGTGCTGATTGGAAGCCACCAAGTGCTACTGGTCGCCAACCGGGCTTGTAGAGTAGAACCTTGATCTTGTTTAGAAATCCAGGAGTCGAAGCGACTTGCTTGGTCATGTCCACGATGGGGAGGACGTTTGCCCAAACGGGATTCCAGGTGTTGGTGGGTTTTGTTACTCCATACGTAGGCTTTTCTTTCTCACGCTGAAAGGTGCCAAACATCCGATCCCAGATCATCAAGGTCCCGGCATGGTTCCGATCGATGTATTTAGGATTTCTGCCATGGTGCACCCGGTGATGTGATGGTGTATTGAATAGCCATTCAAACCACCTAGGTAGTTTGTTTATAGCCTCCGTGTGAATCCAAAATTGATAAATTAGATTAAGACCCTTGATAGTCACAAAGGCATATCCACTAAACCCCAGAAAGGCGAGCGGTAAATAAAACATCATAGAGAAAACCCCTCCAAACGAAGCTTGTCGGAGTGCTACAGATAAATTGTAATCCTCGCTTTGATGATGAACTACATGCGCGGTGTTCCAGAGGAAATTAATCTCATGGCTGGCCCTGTGAAACCAATAATATAGGAAATCAACCAACACGAAAAGTAGGAGACCAGACCAGATGTTCATGCCAATCTCTGCAATCGCGTAATACTGATAGACAAATTGATAAAGCCCAATGGAAAGAATCCCGGTCAGTGCATGGGTGATTTGGGAGGTGATGCCGCAACTAATATTGGTGATTGCGTCGTTCGTTCGGTACGTCTTGACCTTTGTGATCGCCTGATGAATCAATTCAAATCCAATCAAAAGAAAGTATAGAGGAATAGATAGAATTACGGGATTGAAATCCATCATTCAAAAGTAATGCTGCATGCCTAATATCTATTGTATCATCATTAAA
>JBDWQX010000005.1:0-6424 GCA_039986395.1 Cyclobacteriaceae bacterium | reverse complement strand
TGGTTGATCAAATAAGAGAGCGTGAACGAAGACAAATTGACATCTACGCAAGTTCGCTGGAATTTTTAGCGAGTGACTCTGAAAACACCAATTTCATTCTCATTCTGGACGAAATTGTAAAAGCCAACAATACCATTCCTGTGATTCTGACCAGTGAAGATGGGATACCCGAGTTTTATAGAAACGTCAGCCGAGCAGATCAAATGGATGAACAAGATAGGGAGGCGTTTCTCTTGAGGGAGGTAGAGCGAATGAAGAGCGAACGAGATCCAATCTTGGTGACGCTCTCTGATCAAAATACCATCTACGGCTATAAGTACATCTACTACGAGAATTCGTTTCTTTTGAGTCAGCTTAAGTACTATCCGTATGTCCAACTATCCGTGATAGCAATCTTCGGGGTGATTACTTTTTTGATTTTGAATTATCTGAAGAGGTCGGAACAAAACATGGTGTGGGTTGGACTGGCCAAAGAAACTGCGCATCAGTTGGGAACACCACTTTCTTCTTTAATGGCTTGGTCGGAATATTTTAAAGGACTCTATCCAGATCAAATGGAGACATTGCTGGAATTTGATAAAGATGTAGATCGACTAAGAACAATTACGGATCGTTTTTCGAGTATTGGTAGTGAGCCGCAATTGGAAGAACGAAACATTACTGAGACGATAGAAGAGATTGTATCCTACCTGGCAAAGCGTTTACCATCTAAGATTAATATCACGATTTCCTCTTTTCCCAACCGAAACATTCTTGGCTGGATCAATACCTCATTGTTTGCGTGGGTCATAGAAAATTTGTGCAAGAATGCAGCGGATGCAATGGATGGGAATGGAGATATCACCATACAAATTTTGCTTGCAAATGAAGGACAGATAGCAATTGATGTGACAGACACAGGAAAGGGTATCCCAAAATCCAAAATCAAGGATGTTTTTCGCCCTGGATTTACTACGAAAAAGAGAGGTTGGGGCCTTGGTCTGACGTTAGTTAAGCGAATCGTTGAGCAATATCATGAAGGAAGAATCTTCGTAAAAGAGTCGGACGATAAGGGAACGACTTTCAGGATCTATTTGAAATCCTAAAACTTAGGGGACTTCATATTGCTGAAAAACTAAGGCTAATAGGATATCGCTACTAGCCTTAGTGTCAATTGTTGAAAGGGATCATTCCAGTTCAACCTTGCGAAGTGACGGTTTTCCCCAGTCAAGAACATACATGATTTTGTTCGTCGTATCAAAGGCAATACCGTTTGGGTTTTTAAAACCTGCACTTAGCAATGGCCCATCCAAATGTGCATCCTGACCAGATCCAGCAAATGTTTTTTGGGAACCGTCCAGTTCAACTTGATAGATTTTGTTTGTTCCAATTCCTGTGGCGTAGAGCGACCCATCGAAGTAGGCTATGTACCCGATACCGAAGTTGGCGGCTACACCAGTAATTGTTGTAACCAGTGAAACGGTTCCATCGGAGGTTACTTTAAGTACTTTCCCATTGTTGTAATTAGCAGTGTAGATATCGCCTTTTTCATCCATATCAATTCCGACACACCCCTGAAGTTGTGAATCATTTGCCAGCTGTGTCAATACTCCGTCGGTCGATAATTTATGTAAAGTGGACTCCTTGTAATTGGAGATATAAAGATTTCCGCCAGCATCAGAAATGATCCCAGCAGGCCAGCCAGGTATGGTAGCTAGTTCGCTCAGTGTTCCGTCAGACATGATCTGGACAATGTCACCACTAGTTCCATCATTGTCGTTTACAACATAGAAATTACCACTCTCTGTGATCGTAATACCTAAAGGTCCTGACAGACCACTCGCAAATGTGGTAACTACTCCCTCTGGAGTGATTTTGAGAATCTCGCTTCCAGATCCACCCGTTGCGGACCAGCCTCCGAAATTAGCTGCATAGATATTGCCATTCTTGTCAACAACCAATGCGTCATTTGCTCCTATACTTTCCACAAGTGTCGTTACTTCGATTTGACCTGTCCCATCTTCTGGAGTAGTTGGTGTCGTAGGATCACTCTCATCGTTGCTGCATGAGAGAAGAAGAAGCTGCCCTAGACATAAAAGAACTGCGCTTAAAAATTTTCTAATTGTGCTTGAATTTGTCATTTCATCTTGATTTTGATTTTTGAAAAATCAATGATGGAAAAGATGATCTCGAAAATCGACCGTATGGGTACAAACGAACTTAAAAGGGGGATAAATCTAAATTTCTTGGGCGGCTAATCGCTTTATGTAGGCACTTGGTGCATTATTTTCTTCTGATTGGAAGTACTTATTGAAAGTGGATTTTGATTTGAAACCCACTTCGATTGCCAGAGCGAGAATCGTTTTTTGCAGATGTTCGTTATTGGAAACCTTGGCTTTAAATTCCTGAATTCTGTAATGATTTATAAAATCGTAGAAACTTTTGCCATGGACCTCGTTCAGTAGCCACGAAGTATTATTTTGTGAAGTTCCAAGCATAGAAGCCAACTCTGAAAGTGTAAGACGACTTTTCAGATAAGGTTTTTCATCGACCATCAGTTGGTCCAACTTTTTAGAAAGTGTTTCAATTTCATTTTTGCTGATTCTCTCAACTCCCTTTTTGATTGATGTTTCACCAATTCTAAACAGCTCGGGCTGTTTGAGACTATAGTAACCCACCACGTAGGTAAACAACGAAATGGCGATCCAGACGGAGTCGTAATTGACAATAGGCAACGGACGTCCAAGAAGCACTATGCTCAGATAGCTAATTAGCCAAATGGATAAACAAAGGATAATGGCAAGCTGGAAATACCTTAGAAAGCCAATGATTTTTTGATTGTATGATATGTGCTGTTTTTCACTACGCGAATAGGACGCTATTAAGCGGTATCCCCAACCCCAGTAGACTAGATTTAGGAAAATAGCCAACCCCTCAGTAATGCGATAATCAATGTAATTCGTCTCCCACAAAAATCGAATGAATTCTGGTTGGCTAAGGGTCAGGTAGTAAAAAGACTTCACCAAATGGATGATGCCCGGTAGGAAATGATACAACGGAAGTTTTACTCGACCCTTAGGTTGATAAAGGAGCCTCTTTATGTAGAGAAGAAACAAGGGACCAAACAGAAATACCACCGTGTCTGCGATCAGTGTCAACTGGGCAGGCCAATCTGCTGGATATCTTAGCCAAACCACTCGACCTACCAGCATAAATGCAGCTGTTAGCAGAATCCAAATGAGAATCCGGTTAGCGCTCTGATTGACCTTGTTATTCTTCAGCAGGAAAAAGGCGAGGAATACACCTTGAATAATACCAGGAATAACGATGAGGTCGTACCAGTAAAAGGGAGTCATCTATCTGATCTTTTTTTGAATATTAACATGCTGAAGTGTCAACAACTTGGTTTTTAGAGAACCTTAATTTCCTTGGAAAGCTTCCAAATAATCGGAAGTAGGAGTTTGATTCAAATCATAGAACATCTTTGATAATTTTATCTGAAATCATAAGCTCGAGAGTCTTTTTCCTTCGAGATTTTTCCTGTAATTTCGCACCAAAATTCAAACACCCTTTTTTATAAATCATAGACGAATGGCGAATAAAGGAAAAGTGACACAGGTAATCGGTCCTGTAGTGGATGTGAGCTTCAGTGCGGAGGATGCCAAACTCCCAAATATCATGGATGCTTTAACACTGACAAAACCAGATGGTACAGTGGTCGTTCTTGAAGTACAACAACACCTGGGCGAGGAAGCTATCCGAGCTATTGCGATGGAAAGTACAGATGGATTGATGAGAGGAACTGTCGTAGAAGACACAGGAGCTCCTATTAAGATGCCAACTGGAGAGGCGATCAAAGGAAGACTTTTCAATGTTGTAGGGGGCGCTATCGATGGAATGGAGGAGGTTGATAAAACGAATGGATTGCCTATTCACCGAAACGCTCCTAAATTCGAAGACTTGTCAACTGCCACAGAGGTCCTTTTCACAGGGATCAAAGTTATTGACTTGATTGAGCCATATGCGAAGGGTGGAAAGATTGGATTGTTTGGTGGTGCTGGTGTAGGTAAAACGGTACTAATCCAAGAGCTTATCAACAATATTGCAAAAGGGCACGGTGGTCTTTCTGTATTTGCTGGTGTTGGAGAGAGAACAAGAGAAGGTAATGATCTTTTGAGAGAGATGATTGAGGCAAATATCATTGACTACGGTGAGGAATTTAAGAAATCAATGGAAGCTGGCGGATGGGATTTGTCAAAAGTTGACAAAGAGAAGTTGAAAGATTCAAAAGCAACATTCGTATTTGGTCAAATGAATGAGCCTCCTGGGGCAAGAGCACGAGTGGCACTTTCTGGATTGACAGTTGCTGAACATTACAGAGATGGTGATGGAGAAGGAAAAGGAAAAGATATCCTCTTCTTCGTAGATAATATTTTCCGATTTACGCAAGCAGGATCTGAGGTTTCAGCACTTCTGGGTCGTATGCCTTCAGCGGTGGGTTACCAACCAACACTCGCTACGGAAATGGGATTGATGCAGGAACGAATTACCTCAACAAAAAGAGGATCAATTACATCAGTACAGGCAGTTTATGTGCCTGCGGATGATTTGACTGATCCAGCTCCGGCAACAACGTTCTCTCACTTGGATGCGACTACTGTACTTTCCAGAAAAATTGCAGAACTGGGTATTTACCCTGCGGTGGATCCATTGGATTCAACATCAAGAATTTTGAGTGCAGATATACTTGGAGATGATCACTATGATACAGCTCAGCGTGTGAAGGAGATTCTTCAGCGATACAAGGAACTTCAGGATATCATTGCCATTCTTGGAATGGATGAACTTTCTGATGAGGATAAGGAAGTAGTGCACAGAGCAAGAAGGGTACAAAGATTCCTATCTCAACCGTTTCATGTAGCTGAGCAGTTTACTGGACTTTCTGGAGTTTTAGTGGATATCAAAGACACGGTAAAGGGCTTCAATATGATCATGGATGGAGAGTTGGATCATCTACCTGAAGCAGCGTTCAACCTAGTAGGAACAATTGAGCAGGCGATCGAGAAGGGCGAGAAATTAATGGCAGAAGCAAACGCTTAATCATGTTTATAGAGATCGTTACTCCCGATGAAAAAGTATTCGAAGGCGAAGTAGTAAGTGCTACATTTCCTGGTAGCGATGGATCATTTCAAATCTTGAACGGTCATGCACCTATCGTTGCAACCTTAGGAAAAGGGGACATCAAATACCAACAAGAAAAGCAGAAAGAGGTGAATATTTTAGTTGATGGCGGTGTTGTTGAAGTGATGAACAATGTAGTCAACGTTTTAGTTGAGAAAGTTGTAGTGGAATAAGAAATTTCAATAGTTAAGAAAGCCATTCTACGCAACTAGGATGGCTTTTTTTATGGGGAAGATCTGGTAAAATCGGATCATTTTCATGATAGAATCTGTTTTGGTAGGCATCAATCGTCTTATAGAGATGCGTCTATCGACTGCATTCGGGGTCCTTAACATACTTTAACCGCAGTTAACATTCTTCCGCTACTGATTCCAGTTTATTTGTTCAAAACAGGAGGACTTCATGCAATCCGCCTATTAGTAACAAAAAACTGAAACACGATGAAACCTGTACTTATTGTCCTACTTAGCAGTATGATGTCACTTTGTTTTGCTCAGAGCAAAGAAGGAGTGATAACCTATGAATCCATCACACGAATTGATGTTAGCCGCATTCCGCCCGAAATGAAAGGAATGATTCCGCCTGAGAGAAAATCCAAGAACCAATTGTTCTTTAACGAGCAAGAGGCCATTTATAAAACAATAAAGGAGGATGAAGATATAAATCAGGAAGTGAGTGCTGGAGACGGTAATCGTATTCGCTTCAGGATGCGTGGTGCCCCTGATAACGAGTCGTACACAAATCTGGAAAATGGTACCGCTATTAACAAGACGGAATTTTTTGGCCGTACTTTCTTGATTGAAGGCGGGGATGAAATTGAATGGAAGATTACCAGTGAAATGGAAGCAATTGCCGGCTATCAATGTGTAAAGGCTACCTACATGCGTGATACAATCCCTGT
The DNA here is from genome assembly GCA_039986395.1 of Cyclobacteriaceae bacterium. Classification (GTDB taxonomy): domain Bacteria; phylum Bacteroidota; class Bacteroidia; order Cytophagales; family Cyclobacteriaceae; genus Ekhidna. Next base: position 363 of record JBDWQX010000005.1, on the reverse strand, counting down.
AGCAGTGTGGTTTACTCCGCAAATCCCTATTTCATTGGGTCCGGAAGAATTTGGCGGATTGCCCGGAATGGTCCTTTCGGTGGACATCAACGATGGCCAGAGAACGATCAAGGTGACTGAGGTTGAGTTGAGATCTCTTGCAAATGAAGAAACCATTGTTGCACCTACCAAGGGGAAAAAAGTAACGAGAGAAGAGTTCAGAGCAATTCAGGCAGAGAAAATGGCAGAGATGCAGGAGATGAATGGCGGAAGTGGCGGTGCGGTGATCATTAGAAATTAAGCTCCATGAGAAATGTCTTGCTCCTTATTTTTATTTCCATTGTTGGTTATGGGCATGCCCAAACCATAAAGGGTGTGGTGAAG
>JBDWQX010000004.1:0-16497 GCA_039986395.1 Cyclobacteriaceae bacterium | reverse complement strand
CTTAGTCTCTCAACCGTGTTTTCCCTTCTATTCACAATACAACATTAATCATTTAAAATTTCAGTAAGGCTCGCATATTTCGTCCTCTGTTTCAAACTCAATTGTCGTGTGATTGATTCCTAATTGACTAAGTTGATCCTTGGTGTTAGCCTTAATTTCCTCCAAATCCCTTAGCGAAAGATCATTGGTTACCACAAGATGAATCGAAAGAATGTTGTAGTCGCCGTCCATCGTCCATGCATGACAGTCATGGAAATCCTTTACTCCATTAAGAGTCCGCAATGTCGCATGTACTTTCTTTATGTCTACGTTTGATGGTGTGGCTTGAAGAATTATTTGAAAACTTTCTTTGAGATTTCGGTAGACATTGTACAGAATGAATATGGAAATAAGTACAGAGAGTATTGGATCTACAACTGGTAGATCAAAAAAGTGCATGACCATTGCGCCGATTAAAGTAGCGATCCAGCCAAGCACATCTTCTAACAGATGCGTAAATACTGCTTTTTCATTTATGGAATGACCTCTGCTTAAGCGGTAGGCAGCTAGGCCGTTCACAGCGACTCCGACAATAGCCAGGATTATCATACCTCCAGTGTCTGGCTTTACAGGGTTGAGTAGTCTGGGAACAGCTTCTAAAACGACAAACACAGACCCGACAACAAGAACAATTGAACTAATAAGTGCCCCGATTACCGAAAGACGCTTGTATCCGTACGAGAATTTTTCGTCCTTTTTCTTTTTGGAAGCCTTAGCAAAGTACCAAGAAATGCCCAGTGTAAAACTGTCACCCAGATCATGGATTGCATCGGAAATAATAGCCACACTATTTGTTAGTAGACCTCCAATAATTTCAACAATCGAAAAAAATAGATTTAGAAAAAAGGCAACTTTTATGTTCCCCTCCGAATGATCATGATGGTGGTGTGAGTGACCCATCTGTTTACTTTATGACTATCAATATTATTTATATTTCAAAAGCGATGCAGCACTTTTCATAAAGTTCGAGACTATATAGACAGAAACAAAATTGTTATTAAAACTACTACTATGAGAAATGTGAAAGCAATCACCCTGTTATTGATTATTGGATTTGGATGCGATCAGGTTAAAGATGATTCGTTCACTCCCGTATCTATTGACTATGAGGCTATCAGGTATACGCGTGCTGATGAATCAATTATTATTCCTGTTTACGGAGATTTTGCGGCCAATGATCTTTCTATCGTCTCAAATTCAGATCAACTAACAAAGATTGAAGCCCTTGTTGATTTAAATGGTGTTCTATTTGTCAAATACAGCCCAGACGAAGACCCCACTGATTTCATCGAATTGGAAATCATTCAGAACAACGCCAAGATCGCTAGCGGGTCCTTGGAAATTAGATCTCTTGGTTCGGACGATTGCGTGAATTCTGGTTTCAGTGATCATTACACTATAGGAGAGAATGAAACGCTTGAGGTGGACTTGACAAAAAACGATGCATTTTGCGGCTTTTTTGATTCAGGTAGCAGGGCTATCAACGAAGTTCCTATTGCAAATTCTGATGGGGTCTTGATCGCTGCAACACCTGGCACTGCGACCTTAAGTTATACCCCGCCTTCGGGATTTACAGGGAAAGTGGAATTTATATATGAGATATGTTTTGGCTGGTCTGAAGTACTTGGAAATAGCGAGGAAGCAGGTCAGGAGATTTTCAAAAATGGTCCAAAAAATTGCCAGTTCTACTACAGTGCTCTTGCAACCATCGACGTGATTTAACGAGTAGCATTGTCTTTAGACCAACGACTGATCCGAGATTGCAGAAAGAATAGCCGAAAAGCTCAAAACGAGCTTTTTGGTTGTTTTAAGGGACTGGTCATGTCTATTTCCAGAAGATATAGTAACAATGTTGAAAATTGTGAGGATGTATTTCAAGAGTGCTTTATTCAGATTTTTAAGTCACTCACAAAAACAAAAGTAGACATCAGTAATCTTGATGCGTGGATTGCTAGAATTGCTATCAATACCAATATTTCATTCTACTACAAGTCTGGTAAGGTAAAGCACGAAGCTTTTGAAGGGGACGTTCTTGATGAAAGTCATAAGGACGTACTAGATCAAATCTCCAACAAGGAGCTGATGGATTGCATCAGTGAGATTCCAGATGGCTACCGTGTGATATTCAACCTCTATTTTATTGATGGTTATAAGCACCGGGAAATCGCTCAGATGTTGAAAATTTCCGAATCGACATCCAGGTCTCAGTTAACCAGGGCAAAGGAATACTTACGAAAAAAATTAGAATCACAAGGAATTTGCAGATATGAAGCCTCTTAGCGATAAAGAACTTAAGGAACTTTTGGGTAAAAGAATTTCCAATCTAGAACCAATCGAATCCGATCATTTATGGAGTGGAATTGAGGGCTCCTTGCCCAAACAATCCTCTAGCAATATTTTAGGTACCCTGGTAAAGAGTGGTCTTGCACTGGGAACTCTTGCGATCTTGTTCTTTGCGTATAAAATGGTTAATACCACTCCATCTTTAATTGAGATCGAAGATCAAACATCTAAACCAAAAAATGTTGCGAAAAGTACGGCGATGACTGCTGAGAAAATTTCATCGATCAAAACTCCTACGGTAGCTCAGTTGGTGGAGGAGGCTACTCCCCATGAGCTGGAGGTAGATAAGGTTACTGTAATTGATACTGAGGTTGACCCACTGAAAGACGGTCTATCAGAAGACTCTGCTGATCAAGTGGAAGAATCCGCTGGTCCTAATGTTGTTATTAGTACGGAAGATCCTTCTGAAACTGAAAAGGAAGTACAAAGAGTGAACACGCATCACAGCTCAAAAACTGAAATACCAATAATGGTAAGTCAAAGTACAGAAGTGCAGGTTGAGAAGTTAAATGAGAGAAAAAAGAGTCCCCGCTTCCTGCCTTCAATTTTGACGGAGGTGAGAAGTGCTGCGATTTCGGAGCCAATTCTGATACTACTTGAGGAGCAAAGTCAACATTCTGAAGCTAAGGGTGTGTGGTTTTGGTCAGGATCTTCGTATCTCTCATTTCATACACTTAGCCCTTCGAGGTTAGATGAAAATTCTGTTCAAGGTGATCCAGATCGACAACCCAGCCTGGGGGACAGATTTGGGATTAGTTTTTCCGTTGGCCGTGAACGCCAAGCGACTTCCAGGCTTTCCCTAAGGTCTCACCTAAGTCTTGATTATTACAATACTAGATTCAATTTTCTAGTTGCGAACGCTGTAAGTCCACTAGTGTCCATTGAAAATCAAAGACTGGATTTAGGTCTGAATGTTGGAATTGGATACCGAGTGGGTAGTAGTATCAGGAATGGAACCGTGCATGTAGATATGGGAGGAAGAGTCCGTGCGATTAATTTTTCAAGTGAATCACAAGGTTATAAACCAAAAGTGCTCACCTATCGACTTTCATATTTGATTGACGTTTCAACATTTAGCATTGGACCCACATTTGGCTCATTACTAACCTCACGAGACTATGATGGATACGGGGAAATTAGTCCGAGTATTTACGGATTTATTGTAAAAAGCACAATTAGATCGAAATAAAAAGGGGACTTATACAGTCCTGTCTAAATCGAAGCTTTCAAGGTAATCTGCGACTTTCCTCACAAACATCCCGCCCAGAGCGCCATCCACTACGCGATGATCGTAACTATGGGAAAGGAACATTTTGCTTCTGATTCCAATCAAATCACCCTCGGGCGTTTCTACTACGGATGGTTTCTTCTGGATTGCACCCAGTGCCATTATTGCTACCTGAGGCTGCATTATGATTGGTGTTCCCATCACGTTCCCAAACGATCCAACATTGGAAACGGTGTACGTTCCCCCTTGGAGTTCATCTGGCTTCAGTTTGTTCTCTCGAGCTCTTCTGGCCAAATCATTGACTTTTTTGGTAATGCCCAGCAGACTGAGTTGATCTGCATTATGAATTACTGGCACGATTAAGTTTCCGGAAGGAAGAGCTGTAGCCATTCCAACGTTTATTGCAGCTTTCTTAACAATGGTATCGCCATTCACCTGAACATTGATCATTGGAAAGTCTTTGATAGCTTTTACGATAGCCTCAATCAGAATAGGAGTGAAGGTTAAACTCTCACCTTCCCTAGCTTTGAACGATTCCTTAATTCTATTTCTCCAAGCAACTACTTTGGTCACATCAGCCTCCACGAAAGAGGTTACATGCGGTGAGATCTGCTTCGAAGCAACCATGCGCTCTGCTATCATTTTGCGCATTCGGTCCATTTCTATGATCTCATCCTCGCCACTAACGGCTACAGGAGCTGGTTGGTGAACTGTCGGTTGCGTCTGTGTAGTAGGCGAAGCAATGATGCCTCCAGACTTTCTTGTCTGTACGTATGAAAGAATGTCATTTTTGGTTACCCGGCCTTCTTTGCCAGTACCGCTGAGCGAGTCAAGTTCTCCTACGGAAATGTTCTCAGCTTTTGCAATGCTACGTACCAGTGGAGAATAGAATTTACCTGAATCAGAGGTTCTAGGGACTCCATTTCCATTGGAAGAGGTAGTAGCGATAGCTGTCTCTAATATCTCTTCAGCCTTGACGACAGGATCCTGCTGTACTTCGGCTGCAGGCGATTCGTTGGGAGTCTCAGGAGCTTCGCCATCAATTTCGATAACTGCTATCGTTTTTCCAACTTCGATAACGTCTCCTTCTTGGGCTAGAATTTCTTTTAGAACTCCTCCGTGCGTGGCAGGAATTTCCGTATCAACTTTATCTGTGGCAACTTCTAGAATTGATTCATCCTCTTCAATGGTATCTCCTACATTCTTCAACCAAGAAAGGACTGTTCCTTCCATTACACTTTCGCCCATTTTGGGCATGACCATTTCTACAGTTGCCATAATTTAGTTGTGTTTGTTGATCTACTGCAAAGATAGTAAAAGGGGTGTGAAAATAGGGAGACGTATGGATTTTGAAAAAATATTAAACTATAATTTCGAAAATTATAAAATAAAAGAATAATATTTCGCATTTATAAAAGTATTGAGCGAAAAGGAATGGTGTTATATGGTAAGCATTTGGCTTATTCAGCCATCAAGTTAGATCGCACAATATTCAATGCTACCATCGCACTTAGTTTGATATTGAGTACTCGATCTTTGGCGAAGAGAAATCTTTTAGCTTCGGTTTTCACACCGTCGCTGTAAGCAATCCAAACAGTGCCGACAGGCTTATCTTCAGTCGCCCCACCGGGGCCAGCGATACCGCTGAGAGAAACACCAATTGTAGTCCCAAACACTTTTCTGATGTTCTCCGCCATTTGTACTACTACCTCTTCACTCACTGCTCCTTGTGTCTCCAATACTTTCTTGTCAACCTGAAGGGCTTTCTCCTTAATATCATAAGAATAAGCTACGTAAGATCCTTGAAAATAATCTGAACTTCCTGGCACCGAGGTAATCAAGTGCGATAAATAGCCACCTGTACAACTTTCAGCGCATGAGATGGTTTTTCCACTTTCTCTTAGTAATTGACCTACACGTTCTTCCAACTCAATGTTATCTGTAGAGTAGATGTACTTGTCGATAATTGGCATGCAAATGTCCAACTGCTCGGCTACATCTTTCTCAAGCTGTTTTTGATCTGTCCCCTTTGCTGTCAACCTCAACTTTACCTGTGCAAGTGTTGGAAGGTAAGCGAGCTTGATGTGTTCTGGGAGATTTTTTTCCCAGTCCTCGAGTTTCTCAGCAAGCTTTGATTCGGGGATTCCTCCGGTCCTGATAATCTTGTGATAGATTTTTTCTGTAATAAATCTTTCTTTAAGCTTCGGAAGGATTTCCTTGTCCATCATTCCTTTCATTTCAAAAGGAACACCAGGCATTGAGATGAAAATCGTGTCGTTTTTCTCAAACCATATTCCTGGGGCGGTACCCAGGTCGTTGGTGATTTTAATGGATCCTTTTGGCTGAATGGCCTGACCCTTGTTAAGCTCGTTCAGCTCCCATCCAGCCTTTTCGTATCGGAAGGTGATTTCTTCAAGGGCTTCCTTGTTCATTTCCATCTCAACACCGAAGTGTTTAGCAAGTGTAGGTTTGGTAAGGTCATCGTTCGTTGGACCCAGGCCTCCAGTAATGAGAATTACATCAACTCGTTTTTCTGCCTCTTCGAAAGCAGTAAGAATGTATTCCTCAATATCGGGGACCGTCGTCTTTCGGATAACTTTTATTCCAAGCTGATCAAGTTCGCCGCTAATCCAGTGTGAATTGGTATCAAGCGTCTGACCGTAAAGAATTTCATCCCCAATTGTGATGATCTCTGCGTTTGCTGACATATGTTGTATGTGCTCTCAGACTGAGGAGCCTCTTTGTTTTGAAGCGATAGTTTTATTGTCGCAAAACTACAATTTAAGATGATGAATCGATTGATTTGAATCTGTCTTATTTCTGCCATTTAAGTGCGTTGGATAGGTAAGTAAATTCAAACGCTCAACACTAGATTTCGAGAAAATTGAACAAAATGGAAGAACCACCTTTTGATCGGAACTAATTGTGAGATTGACTGAATTGCTGAAGAACGTATTCAAAGGACAAGATTGAGTATTTTTGTCTAATACTATCGCCTGCTATGCTGACAGAACTACAAACAAATAAATTAGAACGATTCTTTTACATTCTTGACTTTGATCGTAACGGTGTGATTGAAGAGCAGGATTTTCTTGCAATTGCAGAAAATTTGTGTGTGCTATGGCGATTACGGGAAGGGAGTGCCGAGCACTCTAAGGTTATTTCCAAGTTTTCTAGCGAGTGGAAAAGATTTTATCACTTCGTAAATAATGATGAGGGGATAGCGAATTGGGCTCATTTGGTTGAGTTTGCTGACAAGGTGATAATTAACGGAGACACCGACCTTTACAACAATTATGTAGATGATTTTGCAGGTGAGATATTCGACAACTTTGATACCGATAAAGATGGATACATCAACCTTGACGAATTCATCGATCTTTTCTGCGCATATCGCATTGAAGTACGTTTTGCGGCAAAAGCATTCAGAAAGATTGACCTCAATCATGATGATTTGATAAGCCGGGGTGAGCTGATCAGTGCTGTCAAAGAATTCTTCCGTAGCAATGATGAAGATGCTCCAGGAAACTGGTTGTTTGGCAATTTCTAGCCTTTAGGCAGTTTTCTTTTTCCTTCTTAGTGATTTCACTGCTGCAATGCTTGCATCAATTTTTCCTTTGGACAAAAACTCCCTTAAGAATTTCTCAAGCGGAAAAATAAGCAGGGCTACAAAAACATCGATTAGAAAATCGACCACCGGTGTGCTTTGGATGTTCAAGAAAGAACCTACGGTAGACTGAATAAATTCGATAATTAAGATCAAAGTTAAAACGGATAGACCGCCGCTCAAAAGCCGATTTTGAGTTTTAGACTGGTTGAGTCTTGATGAGACAATAACTAAAGCTCCAAAGAAAATGATTTGAAGCGCGTAGAACCACGGTCGCTGCCAATACGGACTCTTTACTTTAAATTCCAGCATACTGACCTCCTCCAATCTTCCAAAAGCATCCTTTGATCTGACACTCAGTGAATATGCTCCAGGAGGTAAATAGCTAAAGTCAATGGATTTATTTTTGGACCATTCCGACCATTCTGTATGAAGCCCGCTCAATTTGTATTGAAAATCTGCATTGAGTAGGCCAAGAAAATCAGGTTTAGAAAGCTCTACTGTGAGGAAGTTTTCATCGTACGATAATGAAAAGTCATGACGAATATCTATTACACCTTTTTGATTTGACAGCCTCTTCACGAAAAGATCGTAAGAAGCCAGATCACTATTCCGTTCAGGATTGTACTTAAGTAGTTGATTGTCCCTTGTAAGAAGCCAAAATTCATCTGAATTTTCTACAGCTGAGATAGATACCAGATCTTTGAAGAGACTCATGTGATCAAATTTTCTTATCGCTCCTTTGTTGGGAATCAGATACCAATGTTTGCCATTGTCTATCCATACTTGATTTTGAGAGGGCTCACTTATTGATGAGAGAGCAACCCCAATTTCTGACATCAAAGCTGTATTTTCCTTGATTTGATCAGTAGATTTATCGTAATAGAAGTAACCCTGAGAGTTGATAAAATACGTTGTGTCTAATCTTTCTAAGATATCTACATCATCCAAATGTTGATTGCTCAAAGGGTACGTTTGTGTAAAAGAGAAAGAAGTGTCAGAAAGTGAGAGATTATATAAATTTGAAGAACCTGCCAGCCAAATATGGCCCTCCTCATCTTCTCTTATATTCACAATGATGTCTTCCAATTCTTCACTGTTTTGCTCTATCCAGACATCTCCTTCTAATTCAAAAGATTTCAAATGAAGGTCATAAGTGCTGATCAGCAACTGTCCTGAAGATGTTGTGATGGCTGATCGAACATTTTCTTCAATTACCAATTCAGAGCCATCGTCCTTTACTTCGTAAACTCCAGAGTTTCCTATCAGCAGTAAGTGACTTTCATATTCAAGCAAGTCAAAATATTTTCCATCTGTACCCTCTACTTTGGCAAAATGATGATTGATTCGAACCGGTACTCTTCTCACACGCCTTTTGTAGGAAGTGTTCTTTGCTTGTTTCCTACTGACTCTTTGTTGGTTATCCGGATTGTCAAAGACATCCTCGACACTTTTAATAATCTTTGAGAAAAACTTCTTGGTTTTACTATCCGTGCTCTTTTGGGAAGAATTCTTTCTGTTTTTCTTCTTGAAAAGGCCTTTAAAAATTGACCCCTTTTTTTCGTTATCTTCTTGCTTTTCTTCAGATTCCGTTACAGTTGGGGTGGTCTTTGCTCTAGTTACTTTAGTGTAATAGACTTGGTTTTTGAAGATGGTATCAGTGTCGAAACGGAAGAGACCAAGACTTGTTGAAACCCACAGATGATCTTTTTTTTGAAATACTCCTGTCAGATTGCCTTTCAGACCTGGGAAATTGGAGTAGCTAAAAGCTGGAAAAAGAGGTGATACACTTGTCAATCCAAACGGGTGTGCAATCCAAACCTCACCACGATTATCTGCGTGCATGGCATAGATCTCATTATCAGGCAGGCCCGAGTTGTAGTCAGTAACTTCGAAGTAGTCGAGACTGTTATAATTTAAAAAGAGAACTCCATTGGAAAAAGTCGAGCAAACGATTAGCGAATCGTTGATCCATTTTGCTTCTTCGATCTCAAACCCATTATCGGATATTAGTTTATTGTGAGCGATGCTTTTAAACCTCTTATCCCACACATAGACTTCACCATCAAAGTCAACGACAAGCGGCGGTCGATTTTCTCGATGATGCACTGACGATACTTCGATATTCATCTCATACTCAGCTAATGAATCCGATGCGATCTTGTACGTTTTGTCCGGAGTATTTAGAAAAATTTCATTCTCGATACGAAATAGATTCACAAAGTCTCCTCCAATGATGACGACTTCCTCGTTTGCTTGATCATAGATACCCAAATTGTGATTTCCCAGATAGTAGACATAGTCGCCAAAACTTAGGGTTTGAAAGAAGAGATCATTGATTGTATCTGTTTCAATTAGCGGTTGATACAAAATCCTGTTTTTCTGAAAATCAATTTTTCCGAACGTACCAATACTTCCGACGTAAATAGTGTTCGTGGAATCTATCGCGATGGAGAGTGCTGCGGATGGTGTCTTAAAGAAATCCCAGGAATCACCATCGTATGTTAATACCCCAGCTCTATTTGCCATACAAATAAGCCCATTATTGTCATTCAGCACTTCGAAATTGATATTGTCAATATTGGGATTTGTCGGGAAGTGATGTTTTAACAAGAAATCTCCTTTTTGGGAAAAGAGAGAATTCGTAAAGACAAGGCACAGAATAGCAAGCAACTTTCTCATTATGGTTGGTTTATGTAAAAAAAGAAAGATCTATCGTATGATCAACTTCTTCGTAAATGTGCCGTCATCGGTATTTGCAGTCAGGAGATAAACTCCCGGGCTTAGATGGTTGAGGTTGATGACTTCAACTATTTTACTAATTTCAAATATATAATGACCAGCAATATCTGAAATAGAGATCGACTTTATTTCTTTCCAATTAGAAAGTACGATAAAACCTGATGATGGATTTGGGTAAAAATTGAAATCTGCAGATTTTTCAAATCCTAATGGAACTGTTAGGTCAAGCTGAAGGGTGTCGAGATGGGTACAGCCAATTTGATTTACAACCTCAACAACTACCTGATAAACACCATTGTCTAGCACAAAAATTGGTGCCGCAGAAGTGCTGAGTAGGTTGCCGTCAAGGTACCAGTTAAACTCGCTGATTTCTTCACTGGGTAAAGTGCCCAAAGTGACTTTGTTCTTACTGCCAATTTTTTCTGAAGTGCTTTCAATCTCGAATTCAAATTCTTCAAAGCTCACATTAACTTCTCGTGGGTTGCTAGGCAATCCGTCATCTAGGCCTACCACAAAAAACTTCATATCCTCGGTGACAGTCAATTGTTTCCCCTTCTTGATTAGAATCGTCAACTCTGCGTTGGAATAGAACCCAAAGACTTCACCATTTTCTGGCTTAATAACTGCATGCTCATTTTTACAAAAGACGATGTCTTGCTGGCTGGGAATAGGTGAATCACTAAATTCAAAAATCTTCTCACTGCTTGCTATACAACCATTTACGTTGGTTTGATCCAATCGAATACGTACGATTGGTTCTGTGGAATTTATGGCAATTTGATCTTGACTTCCTACAGACAAATCATTCACAAACCATTCAAAACTTGTAACACCTTCAGGTACGATTGCAAGAATTTGATGAGCGACCGATGTAGTGTCTACATCAATGGCAAAGTCAGTGGCGAGATCGTCAACAATGATCTCAACCGGGATTCTCAGACTTCTAAATTGGCTGTAGACTCCGCTAATGTAGATAGTCGAATTCTTATTGAAAGGACCTACTTCCAGATCGTTTCCCTTATGTGTTGCATTTTCGTCTTCCGAATTGTCAAACACTTCCAGGTAGTCCGCCGTAGGGTCGGAAACTGTAATTTGATCGCCGGGACAAATATTGAATGTGCTAAATGTTGGGCTCGCGGGGCGGTTAGCCACGATCAATTTTTTCATGGAGGTATCAAGACATCCAGTTACATTTTCCACAGAAAGTGAGACATCATATTCGCCTACTTGGTTGAAGGAAAGGGAAGGATTTTGCAATGAGGAAATTGTCCCTTCATCAAAATCCCAAGTCCAGGTTTGAGCCTCGAAACTTTCGTCTGCAAAGGACACAACATTGGTTTCGTGATCAAGATACAAGGTGTCGGGACTCATCGTAAAATCTGCTACCTCACTTACAAGAATAACCGGAATTTGGAAAATATCGGAAGGATATGAGCCATCAACGTTTCGAACGAAAAAGGCAGAATCTTGACTGATGCTTCCTGTTGTAAAGGAAGAGCCTTGATGCAATTGAACTAACCCTTCAGCATCTTCAAAAAACTGGTAGATATCACCGTCTTCTGGATCTAGCGTCACTTGATTGCCGCAGCTAAACACGGTTTCAACAATTCTAGGATTTGCAATGATTTCTGCCAGCCGATCATCTGCTTTGCTGAACGCTGCCTCAAGTCCTGATTTTGTAGGAGATAGGGCTATAACTATAGTAAAGAACTCACTTTCAAACGGATCAATTTGAGCCAGCGTCACTCCATTGAGCATCGCAACGTCATTCCCATCGCCAAGCGAACCTGCGGATGCTATTTGTTGGTTTCTAAGAAATTCATATTTATCCGAATCAGAAAAGACGCCGTTCACGTCAAAATCATTTCCATTTTGATTGTCGACATCAAGCGCTGAATATCTGGAAGTTCCATTCGCCATGATCTTGGTGCCTGAGAAAATGGTTTCACCGACATCATTCGTCATCATGTAATCTCCTGCAACGTCATACACGGCCTTATTTTTTAGCGGATCTACCAAGTCGAAGTCAGTAAATGATCCAAGACTTAGATCGGTTATCGGAGCAGCAGAGTTATTGTTGATCCTGTACCGAATGATGATGAAATCATCCTCCTCCCATGAGTAAGACGACTGTTCAATAATCAGATTGTGCTCTGTATCCTCAAACTCTGAGTATCCAAATTGATCGGCTGCTGGGTGACTAAGAAGTTTATAGTTGACAGCAGGATCAAAGTTCTGTTCACGCTGTAGATTATCATAATTGGCAACAAGGTTGTCCGATACAGAGATTGCTGAATTGCCAATAATGAGTCCGGCAAAGTCAAGGACGGTAGTGCCTTGGTATTCAGTTCCAATTCCCTCATAGAAGGATGCATCTGCAAACCCCAGGTTGCCGTTTCCTGCTATGGTCATTTTCACGTTGGTACCAAAATCGAAATGATCTGGTGAAGTTTCACCTTGAAGAACCTGATAGTCGGCATAGGCTCCGTCCATGAAATCGAACCTAAAAAAAATGGTTGATTCAGGTGCCAGGTCTTCATTCAAAACAACTTGAAATGAACCAACACTTTCCTCCAACTCGTCCATTGCTGGTAGAGATAGTGATCCGTCAACAATCGAAAAATTATTATCAGGTGAGGAAATAGTTACCTCGGGACTGCTAACCGGGGATAGGAAGTTTGTGAAGTCAGCAGTGATGGTGACAGTATCTCCGAAAAAGAGTTGATCACTGTGGGTTGTGCTGGCTTCAAAATTTTGTATTCGAACCGATTTGAGTAACGATTGTGAGACCGCATTAAAAGCGTTTAAACGTCCGTACCCAAGCTTCCCATCAAAGAGAGAATTGGTCCCAATATTGTAAATATCGTCAGAACTAACTCTGACTCTCTCCATGATTTGCAGCGCATTTAACTCCGGAAATTCAGCTTTCACTAGCGCCGCAACAGCAGCCACCATCGGAGACGCAAATGAGGTGCCTGATTGCGAACCATATCCGTTGTCGTTCACGGTTGAGTAAATCGAAACACCGGGTGCTACGAGATCAACGAAGTAGTTGTAGGTGGAGGATGACCACTTGCTGTCATCTGAGTCGGTAGCCCCAATGGAAAGAACATTGTCATAACTGGCTGGATAAAACAGCGCCTCTGGATTTGCCTTAGCCCCATCATTTCCCGCAGAAACTGTGACAACCACGTTTTTTTCCAGCACGGCGTAGTTGAGAATATCTTGCTCGGATTGTAGCGGTTCTCGCACGGATCCCCATGATAGATTTAGCACATCAATTCCCATGTCTGCGGCGTAGACAATTGCTTCGAAGAGGTTCTTTGAAAGAGACCCAGACGTAGTAAACCCTTTGAGTGCGGCGATCTTCGTGTTGAATCCTATACCTGAAATGCCAACTGAATTATCCGTAGTGGCTCCAGCAACGCCTCCAGCTCTTGCTCCATGTGGATTTGAATCGGAATTGGGATCAGCATCCAAATCAGCAAAATCGTATCCGTAGTAGTCATCAACGTATCCATTGTTGTCATTGTCCAACCCATCGACCGGATCTGCTTCGTTTGTCCAAAGGCTACCAGAAAGGTCTTCATGATCCAAATCGATACCTGTATCGATTATCCCAATCGTTATATCATCGTCACCTCTGGTAATGCCCCAAGCATCGTAAGCGCTGATTTGTTCCAAATAGTTTTGATTAACACTATTGCTAGGGTCGGAGGGAGTGTACAAAAGCTCGTAGCTCAAGAGGGGATCTGCATAAACTACACTAGGATTTTGTCGCAGCTGACCAATAAGCGTAGTTACATTCTGACCATTGTTCACCTTGATTTTGCAAATTCCGTCTAAGATCGAGGGTGAATTGGAATTCTCATTATGAAGAAGCCGAACTTCATTGGGTAAATTTTCGAAGCCTGTTGCTTCACCTTTGACTTTTACAATAACCCATTGTTGGTCAATTTGATCTTCTTCGATTCCATTGGGCAAGCGATACCTCTTCTGCGCATTCACAGAGATGACCAGTACGACTAAAACTAAATGTGTGAGAAACGCTCTCATCTTCAGGTATTACTTCACGCTAAGCTTCCTTACGGCTATGGATGCAGCTTTTGGCCAAAAACGCTTGAGATAAATTCCCAGTTTCTCTTTGGCTCCAGCAATATAAGCCTCCTGCTTATTAGATTGGATAGCTTTTACGATCAAACGTGCGCATTTATCGGCAGACATACCTTTATCCTGAGCAGGGTCCATTTTGTCTTGCTTTATACCGTCCCCTAGCAACGCATTGAAGGAAATATTGGTCTTGATGTATCCAGGAATTATCAAGGTAACTTTTATGTTGTCAGCGTGGTGCTCAGCTCGGAGAACATCGTAAAAACCATGTAATGCATGCTTTGACGCACCGTAAGAGGACCTGAAAGGAGTATTGATTATACCTGCTGCGCTGGTAATAGTCACGTGATGGCCGCCTCCTCTTTCAATCATTTTTGGAAGCAAATACTTGGAAATGGCTATCGTGCCGAAGTAGTTGATTTCCATTAACCTTCTGTCTACCTCCAACGAAGTATTGATGATAGTATCTCGTTGACTGATGCCAGCATTGTTGATCAATATATCAATGTGACCGAAAAGCGCTTCGGCAGCTGCTACTTTCTGTGGAAGTGATGCATGATCTTCCAAATCTATTGTCTGGATTTCGATCTCCGCTAGACCATTTTCACACTCCTTTTTAACTCTTTCAAGCTCTTCCTTTCGTCTGGCGGAGAGAACAAGTCTGATGTGATGCTTTGAAAGTTCCTTTGCTATTGCTTCCCCGATCCCAGAGGATGCTCCAGTCAACCAAATGACCTTACCTGAAACTTTTGTCATTCCTCTTTTTTCTTGTTGTCTTCAATGAAAACGTAAATGGTATACACACCAATTGCAGTGCCAATAGGGAAGCTAAAAATCGAAAGACAGCCAGCGATCATTAGAAAAACCATTCCCCATTTCTTGCCTTGCAAGGTGGCAATACCACCGATAATGGAGGGGAGAGCAGCAAAAAGAAACAAGACGATAAAAATAGTCTTTAGAACAGTCCCAATCAGTGGAAGGAGCCAAACTGCGTCTCTTCCTTCTTCTTCAAGAATTGCCGTTTCTATAAAAGGGAAAAAGGCTGTAAAAAGTCCGGCGATTAGCAAGAAAATAACGGTGTAGAGTGCACCATAACAAATGTGGATGATGCTTAGGGTTCTTTTGTGAGAATATAAATCCATTGGTTTATCGTTTAAGGTACTCTACAAAGTCAAACGAATATTCATGTCGATCATCGGTGTCATGATGTTCTCTTGAAACCTCTACCCATTCATTCGTATCGAATTCAGGAAAGGTCGTTTGACCTTCAAATCCTCCATTAATTTCGGTCAAATAAATCTTATCAGCAAACGAAAGACCCATACGATAAATCTCACCCCCACCGATGATAAATGCCTCGGTCTCATTTGAGTCTTTGGCAAAAGACAAAGCTTGTTGGAGTGATTGGAAAATTGCTGCTCCGTTTGCAATGTAATCCTGCTGCCGAGTAATCAAGAGATTTGGACGATTCGGAAGTGGTCGAAACTTTGGAGGTAGTGATTCCCAATTTTTCCTTCCCATGATTACATGATGTCTTTCGGTCGTTTCCTTGAAATACTTAAAATCATCAGGAAGGTGCCATGGAATATCGTTGTCTTTACCAATAACTCGATTGCTGCCCATTGCGGCGATCATGGATATCTTCATTTTTATTGCTTATTGAATTGATAACCTCTTAAAAATTCCTCAACCTTCATTTTTTTCTTTCCCTCTAGCTGAAGCTCGAGTATGTCCAAACATTTGTCTTTTGTTTTGATTCTAAGATACGTTTTACCGTCTGAGTCAAATTCGCCGACACCTATTGAATTCTCCTCCTGCGAGGCAGCCACGGAAAAAATCTTTAGAACCTTTCCATTAAGCATCGTCCACGCCGCAGGGTAGGGAGAGAGACCTCTAATGAAATTGCGTACGTTTTCTCTATGCTTATCCCATTCAATTTTGCAATCTTCCTTAAAAATCTTGGGAGCACTTCGCAATTGATTCTCGATTGCTTGTGGAACCTGAGGATAGTCACCTTCTGCGATAGCCTTGGCTGTCTTCACAACAAGATCTGCACCTCGTGTCATTAATCTTTCATACAAAGTACCAACCGAGTCTTCATCCCTAATTAGTTCCTTTTCTTGAAAAATCACTTCCCCGGTATCAATCTCATGCTTAAGGAAAAAAGTGGTAACTCCTGTTTCTTTTTCACCATTGATAATTGCCCAATTAATTGGTGCGGCACCGCGATATTGTGGAAGCAGTGATGCATGAAGATTGAATGTCCCAAGTCGAGGCATATTCCATACTGCCTTAGGGAGCATTCTGAAGGCCACGACGATCTGTAAGTCTGCTTGGTAGGAAGCAAGTTCATTCAAAAAATCCTGCGATTTTAGATTGGTTGGTTGTAGGATTGGAAGCTTTGCTTCTTGCGCGTATTGCTTTACTG
>JBDWQX010000003.1:0-8781 GCA_039986395.1 Cyclobacteriaceae bacterium | reverse complement strand
TCATTTCTGGATCTGCTCCTCGCTCGTACCTGAAAGAGGCGTCAGTGGATAGACCATGCCGCTGTGCGGTTGATCGTATCGTATCTGGATTCCAATAGGCACTTTCTACGAAGATGTTTTTTGTGCTACTTTTTACACCTGATTTTAGCCCACCAAATACTCCTGCAATACACATACCCTCGCTGTCGCCATCGCAAACCATGAGGTCGTTTTTACTGAGTTCGCGCTCTTTTTCATCAAGGGTCACAAACTTTGCTTTGTCCGCAGACCTCTTGACGAGCACCTTATTTCCCTTGATTTCATCAGCGTCGTACATATGGTTCGGTTGCCCGATTGAATGAAGGACATAGTTGGAGATGTCCACAATGTTGTTGATTGGATCCAATCCAATGGATCTCAGTTTCCATTGTAGCCAGTCTGGCGAAGGCTTTACGTCAATGCCTCTTATCAATATGCCCGAAAATCTAGGACACCCAACGGAGTCTTCCACAGTGACACTGATCGGGCTGCCCTTTTTTTCTTCGAAAGGATTGACAGAAGGAAGTGTGATTTCTTTCTTAAAGAAGGCTTTTAAATCTCGCGCTGTTCCCATATGGGAAACGGCATCTCCTCGGTTAGGTGTTAAGCCTATTTCAATAACAAAATCTTCACCGCCCTCGAAAAGTTGCAGGGCTGGTGTGCCATTTGGCAAATCGGTATCCAAAACCATGATTCCGTCGTGCTCAGTTCCCAAGCCAATCTCGTCTTCCGCACAGATCATTCCTTCAGATACTTCGCCTCGGATTTTTGCTTTCTTGATTTTGAATGGCTCACCCTTGGTGGGATGGATCGTTGAATTAACAGTTGCTACTAATACTTTTTGTCCTTTCGCAACATTGGGGGCACCGCAGACGATGTCCGATAATTCTGAAGTTCCAATGTCAACTTTCGTGATTTTTAGTTTGTCGGCATTGGGGTGTTGCTCGCAAGCCATCACTTCACCGACGACAACGCCGGCCAGGCCTCCAGGAATTTTTTCCAGACGTTCAATTCCCTCAACCTCCAGTCCGGTTTGCGTCAGGATTTCTCCAATATCCTCAGGGCTTTCTTTGAAGTCGATGTACTCTTTCAGCCAATTATATGAAATCTTCATTTATGCGAATTATTCGGGGCGACAAAAATAATGAGAGCAGGTATGACTATTCAGTCTTATAGTCTTTTTCTCCAGCCTCTATGGCAACTTGAAGATAGTTTTCTCTGGGAGGGAGTGGACACAAGTATTCAGCGGAATAAGCACAGTATGGATTGTATGCTTTGTTAAAGTCTATCTCCACCTGATCAGACTTTCCTACTGCCAAATCGAGGTATCTCCCTCCACCGTACGTGGTGATGGCACTTGTTTCGTCGAGAAAAGCAGTCAAGTATTGATTTCCAAATCCCAACGCTTTTAGAATGAGCAGGGAGTGATCTGAGTCACCAAGCTTGAATCGAGCATAAGCAAATTTCAAATACTTCACGTCAGACCCGTCGCTGTTGGCAATCGTTACGGTCTCTCGGGTGGTGAGTCTTTCCAGCTTTGCCCTTATTTTGAAATCAGGATTTGGGGGGAAGAAAGTAACAGGGATGTAGTCGATCTTTTTTTGAACAAATGGGCTGCCTTGTGAGGTTTTGAAAAAGTCATGTTTTTCTTCTCTAAATTCCTCGATCTCGGCGATGTACTGGTCTGAGGATCCTCTCGACTGAGTGAAGATGAATACAAGTAGTCCTAGCGGGATAACAACAAGTGCGGCTTTTTTCATTTTTTGCGCGGGTTCACTTTTGATTTGGCAAAGTACGAAAATTGTTTTGATTCTGACCCTGTCTTGTGCTTGTCATGCTGACTTGATCAGGTATCTTGCACAAAGGGTTGGAGGATACCGTGTCAAGCACGGTATGACACGGAGTCCAAAGATCATCTGAAATGGGATCAGGGGGAGTGGTGAAATTTTTGAACAATCTTTTACTGCACGCAATCCTGAATTGACACTTGCCTCTTCTGTCATGCCTGACACTGATTAGGCATTTTGCACAAAGGGTCGGAGGAAGATACCGTGTCAAGCACGGTTATGACATAGAGCAGGGAAGATGCTGAAATGAATTCAGCAAGATTCGGGGAAACTCGAACGTCCCTGATACCACACACCACCCTAAACTCGTTCCAGAGTCTTCATTTATTTGTGATGTCTGACCTTGATCGGGCATCTTGCACAAAGGGTTGGAGGATACCGTGTCAAGCACGGTATGACACGGAGTACAAGCTCGCCTCTTCGGTCATGCCTGACTTGATCAGGCATCTTACCCATAAAAGCAGGAGTTGCATTTCGGAGAGACTTTGTTTAGGTCTCAGAGTCCAATTGCTTGGATCATGGTAAATACCTTAGCAATCTAGACCGGATGGGAAGCGGCACGAAGTAAGCGGACAGCCGGAATACCTTTAGATGCAAAGAGCAGATCTTTCTCTCCTACCACTTTTCACTTCTTTTTTACACCAAAGATTAAGATTCTGAAATAAATTGGAATTGCTTTTTTACGCTTTAGTATCTTTGCGATCCGAAAAATTTAGCATGCCAAAAACAGCGACTGCTCCGAAAAAGAAAACGAAATCTGCCATCAACTGGAAAGAGATTGCACGAAAAATGCTTATCTCAAGAGCAATGGATGATCTCGAGGAAGATGTTTTAGTGCCTGAGAAAAAGGTGCTTTACCAGTTTTCTGCAAGGGGTCATGAGTTGGGCCAGTTGATTCTGGCTGATTTGCTAGACAAGCCCAGAGATTCTGCGAGTGCCTACTACCGCTCTCGTCCATTGATGATCGGGCTAGGACTATCCGTGGAAGACGCGCTGTCTGCGCCGCTTACTCGCTCGGGTGGATATAGTGACGGACGTGATATTGGTGTGGTTTGCAACATGCCCGAATCCAAGAGGGGATGTGTCGTGCTGCCGATGGCGGGTGATGTGGGGTCTCAGTATACGCCGGCAATCGGATGGGCGCAGGGCATAGAGTATCATGCGGATACGCTCAAGGATAAAAAATACAAAGGTTCGATGGCTGCCATTTTAGGTGGTGATGGTTCTGTTGCTACGAATGGCTTCTGGTCCGCATTGACGATCGCAACGACACAAGAACTACCTGTGCTTTTCTATATTGAAGACAATGGGTATGGGATTTCAGTAACAAGCGAATACCAGACCCCAGGAGCGAACATCGCGGATAACCTGGCCTCTTTTAAGAATCTGGAAATTTTGCAGGGAAGCGGAACGAACCCTGAAGAAGCCTACAAATTGCTAAAAGCTGGGGCGGATCATGTCCGATCCAGCAAAGGACCTGCGCTAGTTCGACTGACCGTACCTCGATTGAATGGTCATTCGTACCAAGACAATCAAGCATACAAGCCAGAGAAGCTGGTAAAAGAAGAGATCAAGAATGATCCGCTTACAGCTATCAAAAAGTATTTACTAGCAGAAGGAGTATCGGAAAAGTATTGGGCTCTTATGGAGAAAGAGGCCAAAGAGGAGGTGGAAAAAGCTGCAAAAGCTGCCTTGAGCAGACCAGCTCCAGACACTAGTACAACCCAAAAATTTGTTTACTCAGAAGATGAAGTCCAAGGAATTGGCGGAGTTCGGAAAGCTGGACACAAATTTCCCAAGTCTAGCGAAGTGCCATCTCCAGACAAGAAAAGAATCAACATAGGTGAGGCAATCAACAAAGCCTTAGACTATGAACTAGCTACTAACAAGAAATTGGTTGTGTTCGGAGAGGATGTGGGAATGAAGGGCGGCGTTCACGCTGTGACCATGGATTTGCAGAAAAAGCATGGAGACACAAGGGTTTTCGATACAAGCCTTTCTGAAGAGGGAATTATTGGGCGGGCCGTTGGGATGGCTTATGCGGGACTGATGCCTGTGGCAGAGATTCAGTTTAGGAAGTATGCAGATCCTGCGATGGAGCAGCTGAACAACTGTGGTACGACCCGTTGGAGAACGGCCAATCGATTTGCTGCTCCAATCTTGGTGAGAATGCCTGGTGGATTTGCCAAGGTTGGTGATCCATGGCACTCGGTGACTAATGAGGTCATGTTTGCTCATGCTATCGGATGGCAAGTGGCATTCCCTTCTAACGCACAAGATGCTGTGGGTTTGATTCGATCTGCAATGCGTAGTGACAACCCAACCATGTTTTTCGAGCACAGAAACCTGAACGATAATCGGTACGCGCGTCGACCTTATCCCGGGAATGAGTTTGTTGTTCCCTTCGGGACGGCAAACTTGTTGAAAGAGGGGACCGACATAACGATCGTTACCTGGGGCGCGATGTGCGAACGATGCGAGGCTGCTGCTGAGGAGTCTGGTATTTCAGCAGATATTTTGGATCTCCGCACGATCATGCCATGGGACAAAGAAGCGGTACTTACCTCTATCAAGAAAACCAACAGGTGTCTGATTGTACACGAAGATGCAATGACCGCTGGATTTGGTGCTGAGATTGCGGCAGTGTTGGCCTGTGAAGGTTTTAGCTATCTGGACGCTCCAGTCGAACGGATAGCAATGCCGGATATCCCGCTCCCTCACAATGTTGAGCTAATGGAATCTGTTGTTCCAAGTGTTGATGGAATTGCAGCGAAGATGAAGGAGATTGTGGGGTTTTAGCGGCGTTTAATAAAAACGTGCAATCCCTTTTCATAAAAGAATTTTGACCACAAATAAACCTACCCACAAATGCTTCGACCTTTTGCTCTTCTCAGTCTTCTTGTTTTTTCATGTTCTACACCGAAAAAGGGGAATACAATACAAGACTTAGCCTCTTCGGTTGAAGAAATCTTCGCCGCGACGCAAGGAGAATTCGCACTTGCTTTCCTAGACCTTTCCGATCCCTCTAATCAGTTGATGATTAACGAAGAGGGGAATTTTCATGCGGCAAGTACAATGAAGACACCCGTGATGATTGAGCTGTACAAGCAATCAGCGGAAGGCTTGTTTGACATACAAGACAGCATACTCATTAAGAATGAGTTCAAAAGCATCGTGGATGGCAGCACCTACAGCATGGACATTGGTGAAGATTCGCAAGAAGGTCTCTATGATCAGGTTGGCGATAGCGCAACGATTTATGACCTGATGTATGAGATGATCACTTTAAGTAGCAATCTGGCTACCAATATTTTGATAGACCTGGTTGATGCTAAGAACGTAACGGCCACCATGCGTAGTTTAGGAGCCGACAAAATTGAAGTGCTGCGAGGTGTTGAAGATCAGAAAGCTTATGATCAGGGATTGAGCAATTCCACAACCGCAAACGACCTCATGATCATATTGAAAGCCATCGCTGAAGGAAAAGCTGTTGAGCAGCAAGAAGACCATGCGGCTATGATCGACATATTAAAGGATCAAAAATGGAACGACATGATTCCTAAACTTCTGCCTTCTGAAGTTGAAGTTGCGCATAAAACAGGTTCCATTACTGGCGTTCATCACGACTCGGCTATTGTTTATCTTCCGGATGGAAGAAGCTATGTGCTTGTGCTCCTTTCCAAGAACCTTGGTGATTTTGAGGAAGGAACCGCTGAGCTGGCCAAGATTTCTAAGTTGGTGTATGATTTTATGGTGTCAGAGTAATTGACCAGATATCCAACTCCCGTACCATGTTGAACTGATTGAATCGGTGGTGTCTAGTGTTTTGGAAATTTGTACCTAAGATGAATGGACTTGTAGGCGTTAATGTAATTCTTCTACTGATTCAAAACATTTTTTTAGCTACAACGTCTTGTTTTGATCGGTGTTCTGGATTTGCACTTTTCGGGTCAAAAAAATGAAAGTTCAAGCCCGAACTACTTTACAGCACTCACATATATTAAGAGATAAAATCAAAAATGCACAAAAACACACTCCTGCTTTTAGGGTCAATCTTAATTGTCCTGCTTCATATTGGATGTAAAAACGAGGTTAAGCCACTAAGACTTGCCACCTATACTTATTCCACAAATGATAGGATAGACAACCTGAAGCCCTTTTCACAAGAGCTCGAATCCCTTCTGAAAAGGCCGGTTCAAACTAGAAGCTATCCAGATGTTGCTTCTTTTATCGAAGGAATAAAGTCCAATGAGGTAGATGTTGCATTGATAAACACACTTGGCTACTTGCTACTTTCCCTGGACAACAAGAATACGCGACCAGTAGCTACTTTGAAAGTCCAAAGTGCTGCTGTGGATAATTACAAAACAGTTTTATTGACCAATAAAATGGACATCCCTGATCTTAACAGCATGAAGAATGAGTCTGCCGAACTGTCTATGATGTTTGTGGCTGAAGGGTCTACTTCAGGTAATCTCGTGCCTCGACTACTTCTGAGTTCGCTTGGAATCAAATCGCCAAACGAGCAATTCAAAGAAGTGAAATATGGTGGGAATCATACATCTACTTTTAATAAACTCGTAGCGGGAGAAGCAGATATTTGCGCCATTGGTAGTAACGAATACTTCAAACAGATTAAGTCAGATTCAAGCCTTCTAGAATCAGTCAAACCTTTATGGATTTCTGCAGAGATACCTTTAGGTCCGATCCTGTTGAATAATAGCCTGTCTTCCTCTGACAAGGAGAAAATCACAAGTTTGATATTAAGTCTGCATGAGAATAATTTCGCTGCATTGCAGTCCATAAAAAAAGGTTGGTCAGAAGCTAAGCAAGCTGAGAAATTTTACCCAATCTCGGACAGTTACTATGATAATTTCCGAATGGTAAATGGGAACAATACGGACTTGGCAGATATTTTAGATCTTTTTGTAAATTAGGCTGTTGCACATTTCTCTGATGAATAGATTCCTTACCAATTGATTGAGCGTTCACTTGGCAACTGTGCTTTTTTCTTTACACCAAAAAATCTTCCACAACCTCCACAAACGTTCGCATCTCCTCTGGTTTGCCAACGCTAATTCGAATGTGATTGGTCATATCGGGCCACTTAGTAATTAGGATGCCTCGATCTTCCATTTTTGCAACTACCTGCTTATCAAACCGATCATGGCGGGTATAAATGAAGTTGGTAGATGAAGGGTTATAATCCACTCCCCATTTCTTGTATGCATCGTACACAATCTCCTTTCCTTCGTTGTTTTTCTCCACACACATCTTCACGAAGGCCTGATCATCCAGTGAGGCGCTGACAGCTACTAGTGGTGGCCAGCCTGTGGACAATTCAAATCCCAGATGTCGATTTCGAAGTGCTGTGATATTTGCACTATTGGAAACAGCATAGCCAACCCGTAGTCCAGCAAGTCCGTACGTTTTAGAGAAGGTTCGGCATACAATCAAATTTGGAAGCTCCTTTACCAGCGAAACCATACTCCCTGCTGTCCCAGCATTTGAATATTCAATGTAGGCCTCATCTACACAGACAAGGACGTTTTCCGGCACCGATCGGCAAAAGGCTTTTAGATCTTCAGTTGGTACTTCTGTGCCAGTGGGGTTGTTTGGATTACAAACAAAGATCAATGTTGTCTTAGCAGTGATTGCCTTGCTAAGTCGTTCAAAATCAAATCGATCATCCTTGTCCAAGTCAACTTTCTTGATGGTAGCACCCGAGACTTGTCCAAATTGAATAATAGTCGGGAACGTTGGATAGGCTGTTAGAATTTCGCCTTTCTGCATTCCTACGTGCTGTCCTAGCAAACTCAAGATTTCAGTAGACCCAGCGGTGATCAACAGATTGCTCGGTTTTACTGAATGTAGCTTTGACAACTTCTCTTTCACCTTCAAGATGTACTCATCTGGATAGCGATTTGCAAACTTCATGGCCTCACTGACCGCCTTGACTGCAGAATCAGCTGGTCCGTATGGATTCTCATTCCAGTTCAGCTGAAGCGGCGCTCCTTCAATTCGTTTTTCCCGTAAACCCGAGGCGCATCCGTATGCACCCGAACTTCCTGCTACCAGTAGTGCCGCTGATGCTAACAAACTCTGCTGGATCCACTCTCTTCGATTGATTGCCATGTCTTTTCATTTAGTTGCTTCATCAATTTAGAGGAAAATGAAATGAAGTCATTGAAATTGTACATCAACGGCTGGATGGATGCAGTACATATTCTAGTTATACTTTCTATTTTTGACGGCAATGAAGAAAGTCTACTACCTCTCCACATGCTCAACGTGCACTCGTATCTTAAATGAGCTCGGCCCTTTAGTCGCTGATTTTGAAAAGCAGGACATAAAGACTGAGGCAATGACTTTCGGACAGGTAGACCAAATGAAGGAGCTTAGTGGCTCTTACGAATCGCTTTTTTCTCGAAAAGCTATGAAATACAGGTCCATGGGACTTGGCGAGAAAACGCTCACTGAAAATGACTACCGTGAGCTCATTCAGGAAGAATACACTTTTCTAAAGAGGCCCGTTTTCATTGTAGTGGATAAAATATTTGTTGGGAACAGTAAAAAGATCGTTGAGTCGTTGACTGATCATCTTAGCTAACAATTTCTGGCATTAATCACGGTTTTTTTTGATTTTCTCTAATCCATAATATTTTTTGATCTGATTCCAACCTTCAAGAGATCCGTATGTCACCACTTTTTTAATAACAGTAAGAAGGATTTTATCCCAGTCAGTGTTTTTGTAATCAATGTCCCGAAATAAGAACGGCGACAATTCCATAGTTAAGCAACTATAGAATGACTTTTAGTAGCCCACAATTTAAAATAGATGAAGATTTATAGCAGGAGATGAAATACACTCCTTTTGGCTAAATTGCCCATCCATTTATTGATATGAGCGTACAGA
>JBDWQX010000002.1:0-17400 GCA_039986395.1 Cyclobacteriaceae bacterium | reverse complement strand
AAGCATTACTGCCGATATGGCTACCAGATTGTCAAAATTCTTTGGAACTTCTGCCGAGGTTTGGATGAACTTACAAAGTAAGTATGATATCCGAAAAACTCGTTTTGAGAAAAAAGAAATACTTGAAAAAATCATTCCTTTGGCTTCTGCTTAAAACGACCGAACAGTCACCTTTAGTCAGAAGTTTGTTTCTTTTCTCAAGCTGATGGATAGAACTTTTCGGCTTAATCCAACCTTCCATACTTCTTCATTATCTCTAACACCTTCTCCACTGGGAGTTCTTCAGCTATGTTCCCATCACGACCCACCATGGTCTCAGCAGCAAAAAGCGAGTTTATGATTGCTTCTTCTGTTGCTTCAATGGTGGCAACGAACAAAGGAGTCATATCATCATTTCTCAGAAATGTTGATGTGGTGGTACGGCTTTCTGTCTGGTAAGGAATTAGGTTCTTCGTGGCGTTAGACATGGCGATTACATAGTCACCACTTCCATTTGAAGCTACCCCACCCGTTTTCGCTAGACCTAACATGGCACGTTTAGCCATTCGTTTCAGATTTCGGTCGGAGACTGGAGCATCGGTAATCACGACCATCATGCAAGACCCGTCTGCGGACTCAATCGCATTCTTAAAGGGATAGCTGCCTAGTTCTTTGGCGATTGGAACTCCGTTGATTTCCAGGACTCCACCAAAGTTGGTTTGAACTAAAACTCCAACAGTATAGCCACCCAAGGCTTCTGGAAGTTTTCTGGAAGAAGTACCAATACCACCTTTGAACCCGAAGCATCTCGTGCCAGTTCCAGCTCCAACGTTACCTTCTTGCACAGGACCATCCTTTGCATTATGTAATGCTTGCAGAACGTGTTTCTCCTTCACATGGCG
The DNA here is from genome assembly GCA_039986395.1 of Cyclobacteriaceae bacterium. Taxonomy (GTDB): domain Bacteria; phylum Bacteroidota; class Bacteroidia; order Cytophagales; family Cyclobacteriaceae; genus Ekhidna. Next base: position 16,519 of record JBDWQX010000002.1, on the reverse strand, counting down.
TCCTCGTATATCATTGAGTCCACCATCATTCGTTTCTCCTACTACCGCGTTGACTGAGCGTACATTTTCATTTCCTGGCTTATCCAAGGTATATGAAATTAGTGCGTTCATTCCTGTTGATACGCTGAGGGTATTGGTTAGGACGATGGGTGTTTCAATATTGCCCAATTCTTCCACCTGACTATACCCCGCGAGTTTTCCGAATCCATTCCCAAGGAAGATGCCAGCAGGACATTTCCATTGAAAGACATCTTTCTCATGAGGAATAATTGCTGTAACACCAGTACGAATACTTTTTCCTTCGATTAATGTGGTGTGACCAACTTTGACGCTAGGCACATCGGTGATTGCATTGTTTAGACCAGTTTTGAAAATACCAATGTCAATTCCATAGTCACGGGGGCCCTGAGCAAAGGCACTAAAGGTGGTTAATAGTAGTAGTGAAATAGTCTTGAAAGTCCTCATGCACTAAGAATTTTAAATTTCTCGAAGAATTGGCCTGGTCAAACAGGTAGGGCCACCACCGCCTTTCACACTTATCTCTTCTCCGTCGTATTCATAAACAGTACAGCCAGCTGCCTCCAATCTCGACTTTGTGATCGGGTTGCCAGAGACCATAATACATTCACCAGGAGCAATAGCGAGAACATTTGCGGCCATCGATTCAAATTCTTCGTCGGGTACTTCAATGAGTTCATAATCTCTGGCTAACAACTCATTGCGAAAATGGATTGGCATCAAAGGAGAGTAGATAACCGCTTTCTTGAAATCTACAGGACTTAAAACAGACATTAAGTGGAAGACATCAGATGGCCCCTGATAGTGTGGCATTTCAGCAACGATCAACTCAACACCAACAGGGTTAAGCAACCTTTTCAACTGCCTGATTCCTTCGTAGTTGGTCCGGTAGGTATGACCGACAGCCAGTGTATTCTGATCCAACCAAGCAACGTCACCACCTTCCAATGTTCCTGGAGACTCGATGCGACCAAGAATCTTGATGTTATTATGTTCGAAAAATTGACGTTCCTGTTCGGGTTCTTTCTTTCGTTTGTCCTTGCCCATGTCACAAAGTACAATTCCGAAATCTGTTACAATCGTGGCATCTCTGCAATAGACTGAGTCCAGCGTGACTTGATCGGATGTTGGTAAATAGTGTATCTCTGGATGCCTGGTAGCAATTAGATTCGTGAGCGTTTTGTGTTCCTCTTTTGCTTGTTCAAAATTTGGTGCTGCTAGAAAATTCAGTGATTCCCATTCCTGGTCAACAAATTCCTGATTTATGAAGCCGTTTTCCGGCTTTTTCATGAGCACGGATTTTAATCGCCCTACTTCAGAATGAGCACTAATTTTGGTCATATTTTTCTCTATTTTTCTTTACCAGCATCCATACATAAACGGGTAAACCTGCCATCAGCAAGATAAATCCCCAGTAGACGATTTCCGTTCCTGAACCTGCGATTGCCCAGATTGAAAAGATAAAAGCAACGCTAGCTACTAGCAACCGATATGCAGTCCGTTTTGAATATCCCTGTTCTCGGATTGAGACTACCACATACGATGCTGAAGTAAAGAGGTAAGCGATCAGTGCTGTCATACTGGCAAGGAGTAGCATGAATCCAAAGGCTTCTACAAGTCCCTTTGTGTAGTTCATTGCCATCAGAACAGAGATTAGAATACTGGAAAGGATGATGCCAGTGGCGGGTACACCATTTTTGTTTTCTTTCCCAAAAATGGGAGGGAAGAGTTTGTCCTTTGCAATTGCAGCTGGTATTTGTCCTTGAATCAATATCCAGCCATTGAGGGCTCCAAGTGTTGAAATCACGGCCCCAGCCGCAACGAGATTCTCTGCCCAAGGCCCCCACATAATGGCGGCTGCATCAGAAAAGGGTGCTGTGGAGTATTGTAGCTCCTCAGCTGGAATGATGCCCATCAATGCTGATGTTCCGAGAATGTAGACCAATGCTGTCAGGGCAAGTCCGAAATAAGTAGCTTTTGGAATAGTTCTCGAGGGGTTCTCTACGTCTGCGGAAGGAACAGTGGCACACTCAAGTCCCATGTACGCAAAGAAGGTCAGCGTAGCGGTTGCTGTGATCGCCTCAAAGTTTGATAGATCGCTGATGTTCGCTGGGAAGAAGTTTTCGAGCTTGATATAAAAGAGGCCAAAGATTCCGATGGCGATTAAAGGTGTGATTTTCAGAATGCTGGTAACTAGTTGGAACATGCCGGCCTCTGAAACGCCACGCGTATTGAGATAGACAATCGACCAAATGATAGCTAAGCCAACTGCGGTGGACAAAATTAGATTCGTCTGCAGGATAGGGAAGAAGACACCAAGATAGCTAACCAAAGCGACGGCAATCGCGGCATTGGTGCACCAGACGGATACCCAGTAGCCCCATGCGACCAAAAAACCAGCAAAATCACCAAGCCCGTCTCTGGTATAGGTATATGGGCCACCAGATTTGCCGGGAAGCATTTTGCTCAATTCAATAAAGACATAGGCAAGCGTTGCTGCACCGACAGCGGAAATAACCCAACCCAAAAGACTAATGCTACCAAAGGCAGCCAAAGCAGCAGGCAGAAGAAACACACCAGAGCCGATCATGTTACCAACAACCAAAGAAGAGCTGGTCCAGAATCCGAGCTTTTTTCTACTCATGTGTATAATTTGAGGCGGGGGAAAAGCACTATTTTTGAAATATACTGGAAAATTATGACGCCCCCTAAATTCAAAATTGATCCAAAAATTTCAAAAGCAGAGACACTTCCTGCGTCCTTCTACCGTGATCCAGAAGTTTTTGAAAAATTGAAGGAGAAAGTATTTTACAATTCTTGGCAATTTGTGGGTGATGATAGTCATGTAAAGCTTTCAAAGCATGTTCATCCATTCGTTTTGTTAGACGGATTTCTAACAGAGCCAATGGTGATCTCGAAAGACGAGAATGAGAAAATTCATTGTTTGAGTAACGTTTGTACCCATCGTGGTAATTTGGTTGCCGATAGTACCTCTAGCCAGCGAAATCTCATTTGCAAATATCATGGAAGGAAATTTGGGTTAGATGGGTCTTTCATCTCTATGCCGGATTTCGAAAAGGCCGAGAATTTTCCTAGAGCCTGCGAGAATCTACATTCGTTCGATCTTGAGAAATGGGGCCCACTATTGTTCGCCAAACTTGGAGGAGACATCAAGTTTGGACAAATGATTCGAGAAATGAACGAATATGTGGGGTTTCTGCCAATGAATGAATTCGTTTTTAACTCCGTCCAATCAAAAGACTATCTAGTAAATGCACACTGGGCGCTATACTGTGATAATTTCCTTGAAGGATTTCATATTCCCTTTGTCCACAAAGATTTGAATGCGGTATTGGATTATGAGAACTATGAAACGATTCTGGGACATCACTTCAACTTGCAAGTTGGTTACAGTGATGGAGCTGAGGATATTTTTGATTTGCCGAAGGGTCACATCCATGAGGGACAGAGAATAGCAGCCTATTATTTCTGGGTATTTCCAAACATGATGTTCAATTTTTATCCATGGGGGCTTTCAATCAACATCGTCCGACCACTCACACCCAATCAATCGAAGGTGTCTTTTTTAACGTATATCTACGATGAGACCAAACTCCATGAAGGTGCTGGAGCACTATTGGATAAGGTCGAACGCGAAGATGAGTTTGTGGTAGAGGGGGTGCACAAGGGTTTAAAATCAAAATACTATACCAATGGACGATTTTCACCAACAAGAGAAAAGGGAGTTCACCATTTTCATTCATTACTTGCTCAGTTTCTAAATTCCTAGCCTTTTTCGTCGAATTTGATGGAGGGGATATTATGAATTTCACCTAATGTTTAGTTAGTAAAATAGACTAACTTAGGAATGTGACCAGAACAAAAGCTCTGGGAGAGTGTGATTAACCAGCTAACCATCCGATGAAAAAATTGGATTCAAATGAGACTGCCTTTTCTGCGCGGGATCAAGATAAACGATTACGAATGGCACTTTCTGGTGCCAAGATGTCGCTCTGGGAAATTAACCTGACCAATGAAATGGTAAAATGGTCAGGGCCATCTACTGGTCACTTTTCAAAATTTTCCAAATCAATAAAAGAGTCTCTAAACGCTTATTTTAAATTAATTCATCCTTCTGATTTGGGCGAGGTGATCAGGTTAATTGAGAACGCCAAAACTGACCAGAATTTTTTCAATCAACATCGAGTCCTTTGGCCAGATAATACATATCACTGGATGGAAGGAAGTGGGATCGTATTTGAGGAAAACGGTGACTTCAAAATGACAGGCACAGTTCAGGACATTACGGAAAGGAAGAAACTTGAGACTGAGCGTGAAGATTGGAAAGTACGTCATGAACTGGTAGCTCGTGCAGCAGGAATTATCGTATATGACTATAATATTCTGTCGGGCGACATATTGTGGAGTGGAAATATTCAGGAAGTTTTAGGTTTTACATCTAAGCAAATGGGCAATATCGATCGCTGGGTAGAGTTGATACACCCTGAAGATAGAGAGGATGCCTTTGAGAAATTAGAATCAGCTCAAAAGAATCTTGAAACCTACGAGGTATACTATCGATTTCTTAAGAGCAACAGTAAATATTGCGACGTCTATGATCGCGGTACTTTTTTGGAAAGAGATGGTCAGGCCTACCGAATGTTGGGCATGATGAGTGATGTAACGGAGTGGCGAAAATCAAGAGAAGCTCTTAGCGAGAGTGAAAACAGGTTTAGATCCTTAATCAACAACTTAAACGTTGGTGTTGGGCTGTACGATGTATCCATGGTGCCTGTTGTTCATAATGAAGCTGCATTTAAACTCTTAGGAATGACGGAAAAGCAGTTCATTGGAAAAGTAGCGGTCGATCCAGATTGGAATGTTATTGACATGGATGGCAACAAAATGCTACCAAGGGATTTTCCAATACCACAGGCTATTGAAACAAAAATTCCATGCAGACAGGTGGTGATGGGGGTTTATCGGCCAAAAAGTAAGGATAGAGTGTGGTTGATGGTAGATGCTGACCCGTTGCTGGATGAGAATGGAGACATACGTCATGTGATATGCACGTATTCAGATTTTTCGGCAAGAAAGCGTGTTGAGGAAATATTGGCTGAAAAGAACGAGCAGCTTGTGATTACCTCTGATTTGGTGAGTAGAAAAAATGAAAGATTGTTGGAGTTTGCACAAATCGTCTCTCACAACCTTAGATCGCCACTCAGTAATATTTCAGGATTAGTGGACATCTACAAAACTGGTTCTCAGGAAGAAAAGGATGATGCGGTAGCGTACATTAGTGAGGTTACGGAGAAGGCACTGAGTACCATTGACGATTTAAATGAAGTCCTTAAAGTGCAGCAAAGTGAGCACATGGATTTGCAGGTAATTAAATTCGAAAATGCTCTGGAGGAGGTGAAGGAGCTTCTTGGTTCAAATCTGAAAGAACGAAATGCAGTTATCTCGACAGATTTTGGTGAAGCAGATGAGGTCTTTTATCCCAACATCTACATGGAAAGTATTTTTTTAAATCTCCTGAGCAATTCCCTCAAGTACATTGATCCTGGCAAAGCACCAAAAATTTTGATCAAGTCAAAACGGATAGATCGAGATATTCATTTTGAATTTAAGGACAATGGTTTCGGTATTGATCTCAAGAAGAATGGTGATGATGTATTCAAATTTGGAAAGACGTTCCACTCCACAAAAGGAAGTAAAGGACTTGGTCTCTATTTGATCAAAAACCAAATCCGTACGATGGGTGATGAGATTGAGGTTGAGAGTCAGCCAAACAAAGGGACGATGATTAGAATAAAATTTAAAAATCAAGATGGAAGAAAGTAGGCTGATCTGCTCGGTGGATGATGAAGATGTTTTTCATTGGATTGTCCGTGGGAATCTCAAACGAGTTGAAAAACCCTGTGAACTGCTCTCCTTTTATAACGGAGATGAGATTCTCGAATATCTTCTTGATTCGTCGAACAGTCGCCCGGATGTTCTTTTACTTGACATAAATATGCCGGTTTGTGATGGTTGGAAGTTTTTGGAGGGTTTCACAAAATTGAACAAAGAGCAAAAAGGCAGTATTCAAATCTACATTGTAACCTCTTCTATCGACCCCAAAGATCAATTTCGTGCTGATCAACACCCTGATGTGCAAGCGTTTATTTCAAAACCCATTACCGTTGATTTTCTGGAAGGCGTGCTCTCCAGCATACCTGTTTGAGACTTGTTGGTTTGCAGGATAAATGACATTATTCTGATTTCCTACATATTTCTAAGTGTTTATGTTGTTCTAGAGGTTTTCTAATTAGTGCATAAAACTTGATTTCACTTACGATTTGAAAATGACCGTTAAAAGACTACTACTACAATTCTTGTCAATGACGCTATACATAGCCGTGCATGCACAGTCGAATGTATTGATGAAAGGTCAGGATCAGCTGTTTACAGATATGGGAATAATACCAATCGTTGGTCCTGCTAGCCCAAAAGTCAAGGGGGATGTGTACCTTTTTGAGAAGAGTGCGAAATGCGATTTGTTTTTTAAGGCGAGCAAAACGATGGAGGATGTTTGGATCAATTGCGACATTTATAATTCTCAGCTCATTCTACTGCACAATGGAAAGAATTTCTCTATTGACTTTACTCTTGTGGATCATTTTGTGGTGAGGGGTTCGAATGAGAAGTTCGTTAATTCCTCGAATCTGAAAGGAGTTGAACCCAATTTAGCTTTGAAGGTTTTAGTTGAGTCTCCAAATCTTTCTCTCTATCAGAAGACAGAGCTTAAGGTATTGAAACCTTCCTACAATGAACAACTTGGTATTGGGACAAAGGACACACGAATCGTTTCATCCTCTCTATACTTGCTTTTTGAGAAAGAGAAGGAATCATCCCTTGTGTTTAAGACTTCAAGAAACTCGCTTAAGCCACTTGATTACTATAACGAGCTCAAAGAGTTCATGAAGGCCAATAGTTATGACTTGGAAAACGAAGGGGACGCCGTGGAAATCATTAAATTCTATGAGAGTTTGAAGTACAAATGAATGCCGAGTATTTCAAATCCGCATTTCAGAAATTTCCCCATCAATAACCAGTCTTCCAGCAGTAGCATTTTTTATTTCCTCAACCGAAACTCCAGGTGCCCGCTCGACTAGTTTGAAACCTTCCGGAGTAATGTCCAGGACAGCTAGATTTGTTACTACCTTTTTTACACACTGAACTCCTGTGATTGGTAGCGTGCATTTAGATAACAGTTTTGATTCTCCAGCTTTGTTTGCATGCATCATGGCAACAATAATGTTTTCCGCCGAAGCGACAAGATCCATTGCTCCACCCATTCCTTTCACCATTTTGCCTGGAATCTTCCAATTAGCTATGTCTCCATTGTCAGCAACCTCCATCGCTCCCAGCACCGTCAGTTGAACATGCTGTCCACGGATCATCGCAAAAGATGTGGATGAATCAAAAAGAGATGCTCCTGGCAAAGTAGTCACCGTTTGTTTTCCCGCGTTAATCATGTCGGCATCCTCTTCACCTTCAAAAGGGAAAGGTCCCATTCCGAGCAAGCCATTCTCAGATTGAAATTCCACACTGATTCCTTCCGGGATATAGTTGGCTACCAGAGTCGGGATTCCGATTCCCAGATTTACATACCATCGATCTTGTAGCTCTTGTGCGATTCTTTTTGCTATTCCGTTTTTGTCTAACATCTTTTTTGGTTGACTAGTTAATTTGGTTGACTAGTTAACTGGTTAGAAAGTTAATTGGCAGAGTTACCAGTCAACTATCTCACTAATTAACTTCGTTGTCTTACCGTTAGTTGTTCAATTCTCTTCTCATACTTCTCTCCCTGAAAAATTCGCTGCACAAAAATCCCAGGGGTGTGAATTGTGTTGGGATCAAGTTCACCAGGCTCAACCAGCTCTTCTACTTCGGCAATTGTGATTTTTCCAGCCATGGCCATAGGAGGGTTGAAATTTCTTGCAGTACCCTTATAAACAAGATTTCCATTTGAGTCTCCTTTCCAGGCTTTTACGATCGCAAAATCCGCTGTTAAAGCAGATTCCAGAATGTGCGGTTTTCCGTTGAATTCGCGTACTTCTTTTCCTTCTGCTACCTCCGTACCGTACCCAGCTGGAGTGAAAAAAGCTGGTATACCGGCACCGCCCGCTCTGCATCGTTCAGCCAACGATCCTTGTGGGATCAGATCAACTTCCAACTCGCCACTTAGCATTTGTCTTTCGAATTCATCGTTTTCACCTACGTAGGATGAAATCATTTTTTTAATCTGTTTGCTTTGCAGAAGAAGACCCAGACCGAAATCGTCAACGCCCGCATTGTTGGAGATGCAAGTCAGTCCTTTGATTCCCATTTTCACAAGCGAAGCGATGGAGTTTTCAGGAATTCCGCAAAGACCAAAACCTCCAAGCATCAAGGTCATATTGTCTTGAATGCCATCTGTTGCCTCTTCAGCATTGGCTACAACTTTGTTAATCATGATTTGAAATTATGAGAACAAGATTACGAAAAAAAAGCCATCCGATTTCGAATGGCTTTCCCTTTGTTTTTACGTTTTCTTACTCGTCCTTCAGGCACTCTACCGGATTTATCAGTGTGGCCTTGATGGTTTGATATGAAATAGCAACTAACGTAAGAAAAACAGTTAGTATGATTGGTAGGAATACGAGGAACCACGAGATACTAGTTCTGTAAACAAAATCTTGCAGCCAATCATGCATAAAATAATAAGTAATTGGTAGAGCTACTATAAATGCAATTCCAACAAGGATCATAAATCGATTGCTGACAAGAATCCAAATACTTTGAGTGGATGCACCAAGCACTTTTCTAACGCCAATTTCTTTAATTTTCGTTTCGATAATGAAGCCGACCATTCCAATCAATCCAAGGCATCCAATCAAAATGGCGATAACAGCGAATACTTTTATCATTGTGGATAGCCTTTCCTCATTTTGATATTGCTCATTAAACAAGTCATCAACAAAACGATAATTCGCAGGTTCTTCTGAATCAAATTTTGCGTACATGTTTTCGATGTAATCAAGTGTTCCGCGAACATCTTCTGGTGAAAGCTTCAAGCTAATTCTCCTATATCTGTCTCTGTACATAATGAGCGTTGGTACTATCTCGCTATGTAATGACTCAAAGTGAAAGTCCTGCATTACGCCCACAATTCTTCCCTCAGTAGGACCATATCCTATTTTTAATCCAATGATTTCATTTGAATCTTCAAATCCAAAAGCCTTTGCTGCAGTTTCGTTGATGATATAGTGTCCGGTTGTTGTGCTATCCGAAACTAAAACTGTTTCCATCCCATCTCTAAAATTTTCGCCGGCAACTAATCCAATTTCGTACAAATCAAGAAAATCCCTGTCTACTGCTACCACAGGTAGTCGAAAGCCTGCTGAGACGGCCGAATCCCCATCGAACGACCTGACACCCCAACTATCAGCTAAGCGCCCAGTCGGAATTCGAGACGAGTACGAAGCTCCTTGGATTGTTGGTTGAGAAAGAAGCTCATTCTTGAAGGTTTCAAGATTAGCACCTCTCGGCAGGCTCAGACTTAGGACGTGATTTCGTTGATAGCCTGGGTTAGAGTTGCGAATGAATTTCATCTGACTTTCGATAACTGCAATTGCAAAGATTAGCGCGATCGTGACTGCATACTGAAAGGTTACAAGCCAAGAGCGGAAATTCCATTTACTGGCATTCATGGATTTTTCTCCTTTGAGAGCTTGCACGAGGTTGACTTTTGATAGAAAAATTGCTGGGTAGAGACCAGCCAGTAAGCTGACCCCAGCAAGCAAAAGCATTAGAATGATAAGTAAATCGATTTGAATAATTGGATTGAAAGACAAATCTTTCCCGACAAAGCCGTTGAGATGCGGAAGTGCCCAGAGGATAAGAAGAATACAGAGTGGAAGTGAAATGATGGTTACCAATGTAGATTCAGTTAAGAACTGCTTGATAAGTGCTGATTTGAAAGCACCTATTACTTTTCTAACCCCAACCTCTTTCATTCTCCTAGAATAGTGAGAAGTTGCAATATTCATATAGTTAACGCATGCCACAAGCAGTAATAAAACTCCTATGACGCTGAAAATGTATACCTGCTGAATTGAACCATTAGTTTCGTACTCTCCTTCAAGATTTGAATTAAGATGAATATCAAGCATTGGTTGAAACTCCATGTCATAAAAGTCCCTTGCCTTCGCACCACTTTGGAATGTGCCGATGTATTTCTCCCAGAACTCATCATTTACTGATACTGCCAACTCTTCACTATTTGTGTTAGGAGACATCCTTACGTAGGTAAGCCAGTTGTAATTTCCACTGACGTTATTCATGGTTTCCTCCCCCATCAGAAGTGCTAGAAAGCGAATTGGTGCCAGGTACTCAAAATGAAAATGTTGTTGATCTGGCATATCCTCCATTACCCCCGTAATCTTGAATGGAGCCTCTTGATCATCGCGAGATAATTTCACTGAAGATCCAATAATATCTTTTTCCTCCCAGTCAGTTCCGAAAATTTTAATCGCAGTGGATCTGGTAAGTACAAGTGAATACAAGTCTTCTAGGGCAGTTTCAGGACTTCCAACAAGGAACTTGAAAGAAAAAATATCAAAGACATCGTCATCCGCAAAAATTACCTGCTCCGATGGAAATCTCTGATCTTCGTATGAAATGTCAGGAAATGCCCAGGGATGGAAACGAGCAGCGTGTGTGATATCTGAATAATCCTCTTTTAACCTTTCTGCATGACCCGCAGAGGCGAATGCCCATTGACGACTTACATCTCCGTCAACTGTATAGTTTTTTACCGTAACGCGGTAGATATCCTCTGCTCCTTCAAAATGCCTATCGTAGCTGAATTCATCTTTTACAAACAATGCAATAAGAACGAAGGCCGCCAGTCCTATAGACAGCCCAACAATATTGATTACCGTGCTGGATTTATATTTCCAGAGGTTTCTAAATCCGATTTTTATGTAGTTTTTGAACATAGTTGTTTCCTTTTCTATTGAGTCTTGTGGTTTCATTCTTTTCATCATGGCAGGCCTGAACAATCGCATAATTTGCCATCTGTACCAGTACTTTGCTCTGACGAGAGTGCTTCCCTCTGCCTTTAGTTGAAATTCCTCCTCCAAATCACCTTGTATGTCCTCGAAGTAGTCCTCTTTGATAAACCACGCTAAAAAGCGGGTAGACCAGGATGGTGGAGAAGGTCTATTCTTATAGTCCTGCATAGTCAAATGTCACATTCGGAATAGCCGACCAAAGCTGGACGCGCACATCCTTCGTGTAGTCCAGAGCAGATTTCCCTGATTTTGTGACTTTGAAGAAACGCTTACGTTTTCCGCCTCGTATTGCGGTGGCTTCTCCAAAACTTGATTTTAAATATCCTTTCTTCTCAAGTCTGCGAAGTGCGGTCTGTAATGCACTTACACTGACGTTGCGATTTAAGCGAGTTTCAATTTCCTGCTTGATCGAAACTCCATACGCATCCTCATATAGTATTGCCACAGTAAGAAGAACGATTTCTTCAAATTCACCAAGTTGGTACTCTTTCATTGCTAATTATTAAATTTCTAATTGTAAATAAAATAATAAAACTTCTAAACGTAAATAATATCAAGAAGTTATTTTTGGGCATAAAAAAACCCCAACTGTTAAGTCAGGGTTGATTTTCTTTTAATCTTATCTATTTAGATCGTCAATTGAAAATTGACTGGAAGTGTAATTCTTCCGTTCACTGTTTGACCTTTCTTATTGGTAGCAGGGACAAATGTCATTTTTGTTAGTGCACTCTCAACAACTTCCTTCATATCGCTACATGGAAATGACTTAAATTTATAATTGGTTATTTCACCGGACTTGTTGATTTTTAGTTCCACAATCACTTTCCCTTCAATCCCTTGCTCCATGCTTGCTTGTGGATACACAATCTCTTTCAGCACTTCTTTATAGTTAGTAGCTTTTGGCTTTTCTGCTTTGCCGTCTCCTGCATATGACGCAAAAACAATTGCTAATGTAAATGTGAGCGCGATTAACTTTTTCATCTCTTCCTCCTTCTTAATGTTATTCTAATATTACCAACTACCCGATCTTTATTACCTATGTATTACGTCGAGCGCACCACTATATTACTTAAAGTTTAATTAAATGCCAATTTGACCTCTAGTTCTTAACATTAAGGTAACATTAGAAAATTGTGGATAAGTAATTCTCACGATACGAAAGCCTGAACGACTCACCAATTATTTTCGTGTCAATGTCTCTTACGATCTTTAAATCATCTGCTGGTTCTGGGAAAACCTACACCTTGGCAAAGGAGTACCTAAAACTTGCATTGCGCCCTGAGGACTACTACAAGCGCATTCTTGCTGTGACTTTTACAAATAGAGCAGCGGAAGAGATGAAAGAGCGGGTGTTGGAGTTTCTGATTGATATTTCGAAGGGTGATCATGAGTTGATACCTGTGATGTCTGCCGAACTGAAAAAGCCGAAGGATGAAATCCAAAGTAGGGCGAAAGAGACACTGAATCATTTGTTGCATAACTATGGATATTTCAATATCACAACCATAGATACTTTCTTTCATCGTGTCATCAGAGCTTTTTCACGGGAAATCGGTTTGCAGGGAAGCTTCGGAATCGAGTTGGACAACGATAAGGTAGCAGAATTCATTACGTCGGATTTATATCAGGGAGTTGAGGGGAATAAACAGTTGAAGGAATGGTTGGTGGATTTTTCTATGAGTCAACTGTCTGATGGGAAGGGGTACGAATACCGGAATGAAATCAGTTTGCTGGCCAAACAGTTGTTCTCTGAGGAATTCAAGAAATTACCAAAGGGACAGTTTGAAGATGAAAATTCAAAGCAGAATATTAAACTTCTTAAAAGTGAGCTGCTCAAAAGCAAAAAGCAATTTGAGGATAAACTAATCTCGATTGGAAAAATTTTCTATGAGTCACTTGAGTCTGCTGGATTGCAGAGTGAAGATCTAGCTGGAGGTAAAACAAGGAGCGTTGCGAATTTTTTTAAGAAGCTGATAAACAAAGAGTATACGACACTCATAAATTCTACAGTTGAGAAGTCAAGAGCTGACGCTTCGGCATGGTCAACCAAAACTTCAGACAAGAAAGACCGGATTATCCATCACGCGGAGGCTTCGTTCATGCCTTTAATGAATGAAGCACTGGACTTTATGAACGGAAACGAGGGCGATTATTACACAGCAAAGGTCATTCTCAAACATCTATATACACTCGGGTTGATTACAGATCTTTCCCAGCGACTACAGGAATACAAACGCGAAGAGGAGCTAATCTTGATTTCTGATCTTCCTGATTTTCTTTCCCAAATCATAGATGATACTGGTTCACCGTTCATCTACGAAAAAGTAGGGAGCAGGTATAGCCATTTCCTGATTGATGAATTTCAGGATACCTCAGATTTCCAATGGAACAATTTCAAGCCGCTATTAGAGGAGAGTCTCGCTCAGGGGCACGAGAACATAATAGTGGGTGATGCCAAACAATCTATCTACGGTTGGAGAGGTGGCGGTCCTTCACTGCTCATGAGCGGCGTGCAGCGAGATTTACCTGCAGAAGTTGATCAGACAGCCAGTATAAACTGGCGAAGTTCTAAGAACGTCGTTGAATTTAACAACACTCTTTTCTCGTCACTCCCTCGTGTCATGGGAGAACTGATGAGCGACGTTATCGAAGAGGAGGAAATGCAGATGATACAAACGGCATACGATTCCGTTGTACAGGAAGTGTCGGAGCCAAATAGCTCTGTTGATGGACTTGTTCAGATCGAGTTTCTAGAATCTGAGAGAGGGGAGCGTTGGAACATACGAGCCTTGGAAAGAACGATCGAGGTGATTGAATCTCTGTTGAGAGAAGGCCACAAACTCAACGATATGGCTCTGCTTGTTCGAACAAACTGGGAAGCTACCCAAATCGTCAATTTTGTACTTGACTACCGAAGAACCAACGAAACTCAAATAGAAGTTATTTCTGCTGAAGGAATGCTTCTAGGAAATTCATCAGTTGTGCAACTGTTGCTCTCTGCGTTTAAACATCTTCTAAGCCCTGACGATGACAGTATCCTTGCTGATTTAGTTTTTAGGTATCAGCAGAATAGCATGGGTAGGACATTCTCTTCGCACGAGGATTTTTTGAAACTGACAGAAGATGGATTACCAGCTGTTTTTAGAAAACACAAAGAGCATCTGCTCCATCTACCAATTCTCGAACTTACTGAAGTTCTTATCAGAAGTTTTGGGCTAAATACAATAGAAGAGGAGTTTGCATACCTTCAGGCATTTCAGGATGCCGTTTTAGAATTCAGTAAAAACAATCGCTCGGACATACGCCTCTTCTTGGAATGGTGGGAAGATGCCGGTGCGAAAAGATCCGTTCAGTTGACAGGTGCTCTGGATGCCATCGAAGTTATCACATCGCATAAAGCAAAAGGACTTCAGTATCCGATCGTGTTTGTGCCATTCTGCAATTTTGATTTTGACAGTAAATCTCATCCATCGTGGTACGACGCTCCAGATAAAGAATCGTTTGGTCAATTGAAATCTTTGCCTGTCGACTATAAATCTGAGTTAGACAAAACGGATTTTTCCTCCAACTACAAACAGGAGCTCGCCAAATGGCATCTTGAAAGTTTAAATGTTTTGTATGTTGCCTTTACTCGTGCTGAAATTGGATTTTTCGCTTTTTGCCAGCCACCACCAAAGGAGAAAAAATCGATGTATGGAAATGCGTCGAAATTACTGTGGACATTCTTTGAGCAAAACCCTTTGGATGAATGGTCAGAAGGAGCAATGACTTTCAAAAAAGGCACACTTTCAAAGAAACATAGAGAAAGTAAAGATGGACTTGTATCCCTCGCAGGTTATCCAACAAACAAATGGAGTACTAAACTCACCATTCGAAAAACAGGAAAAGCCTATTACGACGATGAGGTTGAGCAGCAGCGAAATGAAGGAATTCTACTTCACCAGATACTATCAGAAATTGTGAAATGGGAACAGACCGATGCTGTCTTGGATCGATACGAAAAACGAATGGAGATCACCAACGAAGATCGAATTCGATATGAAAAAACGATAAAGGACCTGTGGGATAATCCAGAGGTGAAAAAGTGGTTTAATGGCAATCATGAGGTGAAGACTGAAGTAGTGGTTTTACCAAAAGACGGAGAAACGAAACGAATGGATCGTGTAGTAATAGATGGGAATGAGGTAAAAGTCATAGACTTTAAAAGCGGTCAACCAAAAGGGCAGGATGAAAAACAGGTGCGTGAGTACACGACGCTTTTACAAGGAATGGGCTACCAGACAAGTGGTTATTTATTGTATTTGAAGACAGGAGAAGTGAGAGAAGTTTAAAGGTTGGAAAAGTAAGTTGTTAAGTAGTTAAATGGTGATTTGCGAGTTGGAATCTTCGACGATTCCCCTTTGCATGAAGGAGGGTAGGAGAAAAATTTGGAGCGGTGGTGAGTGGATGTGCGGCACGGCTTTAAAATTTTTTTGACTTTTTTGCCTACTTTTTTTGTCAAGAAAAAAAGTTGGATAAAGAGGCAATGAAAACAGGTATGATGAAGTATTGGTTAAGAACTATAGATGTAATTAAAATGCGGACTATCGCTTTGTTCATGAATCCCATTGGTATTTGCAAATGACATTTCTTGAAGAAGTAGCTGATCATTTGCTTGACAAATACCTGGAAAATCTGGGTGAATGCACAGTCGTATTCCCAAACCGAAGAGCAGGCCTGTTTTTGAAAAAGCATTTGTCGCAGAAAATTGAACAACCGGTTTGGTCACCTGAAGTAAAGAGTCTGGAGGATTTTATTTTCCAGTATTCAACGATTAAGAAAACCGATACGCTTTCGCTCGTATTTGAACTTTTTGAGTCATTCCGAGAGCATCAACAAGCGACTGAAGGTTTTGAAGCATTTTACTTCTGGGGAGAAATGTTGTTGCGGGATTTTGAGGAGGTGGATCATTATCTGGTTAACCCAAAGCAGCTTTTTCATCACATAAAAAGTGACCGGCAAATTGCTGAGGACTTTTACTTCCTTGATCCTGAGCAAGAGAAAATCATTCAGAAATTTTGGCAAGAGTTTTTTCCAAAAGCCAGTAAAACGCAAGATCAATTTGTTGATACATGGAAAATATTGGCTCCTGTTTATGAGTCATTTAAAGAGCGAATCAAAAAGGAACATGTCGGGTACACGTCGCACATCTATCGTGATCTGATTGAGTCAATTGAATCGAACAAGCCGAACATCTCGGAGCCTATCATTTTTGCAGGTTTCAACGCATTGACACCAGTAGAAGAGCGACTTATCAAACACTTTGTACAAGAAGGAGCAGATATCATATGGGATGTGGATGCCTATTATCTAGACTCTGAAATTCAGGAAGCTGGGAGCTTTCTGCGCAACTATCAAAA
>JBDWQX010000001.1:0-6121 GCA_039986395.1 Cyclobacteriaceae bacterium | reverse complement strand
AGCCTAGGCTCCGCCATGGATTCAAGAAACAGGTAAACGAAGACGCATTGGACTGGGACCATCAGGTATACCTGCCAATCGTATATTGGGTTGTCTTTGCTAAGCTCCTCTTCAGTCTCAGAAAGATTCTCGGTTCTAGGTTTTCCAAACAACTCCAAAAACGGAATCAGCAAGAAAGAATGAGCAATAGGTAAATAGGTAATGGCTCCATGACCAGTAAATGAGAAATATGTCAAGATTGGAATAAGCAAGACGTTCATGTATTTAAACTTGCTCATTCTACCAGTTTAAGTTTGCCAAAAGAGATGAAGTAGCCGACGGATACTCCCAGACTCCAAAGGTTTGAAATATCGGGAAGCTGGTCATTCGACAAATCCCCTGCATCAATGAAATTACTAAAACTATAGGTAAAGAATCCTTCCAGGTGCAATGAGCCAAATGGAAAGTCTCGAAAAACTCCTCCGCTAAATCTTGCTCCGTATCCTCCTCGCCTATCTCTGTCTTCCTCATACGTCGCAAAATCAAGAATCCCTAAGTTCGTTGGATCCTCGTCTTTAGAAGAATTTAATAGATACTCAGCAAAAAAGCCTCCGCCTATGAAGTACTTTGTTTTGTTTCCAAAATATCCAAATCCTTCTATTGGAAATTCCAGATAGTTCATTGCCACACTATAATTGGGGAGACCCGTGCCTTTAAAGGACTGAACCCAACCTCTTTGCATGAAATTAATTCCTCCTTGAATTCCAGTATTGAAAAAAGTGTTTCTCTTCTTAGGAAAGTGTTTAATCGTAATGCCAGAATTAATGCCTGATTTGAAGGTATTCTTAGTTCGGAAATTGAAGACCGTATGCACCATGTAAGCAGAATTTATCTGCCCACCAGCCTTTACGCCAACATACGTTTTTGTCTGGCCAACAGCACCAAGCGACAAACCGACTAAGAAAACCAAAGTGAATACTCTCATCAAAATCTAAGATCTACCTATTGGCAAAAATGAAACCAAAAATACCTGAATATTTTGGTGATTTGTTACCCTAGTCGTCCATAAATTATAGATTAGCACCTATCTTTTCCATTTTCAACCTAATACAAGATCGAATGAATGAGGCCCTGATAACAAACGATGCAGTAATCTTTGGAATACTGATGCTCATGCTCGGATTGGTGTTTCATACTTCCTCTCTTGATTCCCCCTTTTGGAAGAAATTCTACACCTACGTCCCCGCCCTCCTAGTCTGCTACTTTCTGCCTTCAGTTTTGAATTCCATAGGCATTATAGATCCTGCTGAATCAAGATTGTATTTCATTGCATCCAGGTATTTACTACCTGCAAGTCTTGTCTTACTTACCATCAGTGTAGACCTTAAAGAAATAGCTAAGCTAGGATCCAAGGCAGTAATCATGTTTGTTACAGGCACCGTCGGAATTATGCTGGGGGGGCCGCTGACGATCTTGCTTTTTTCTCAGTTCGCCCCTGACCTTGTAGGTGGGGTTACTCCCAATGAGGTGTGGAGAGGTATGACCACCATTGCTGGATCCTGGATAGGAGGCGGAGCCAATCAAGCGACGATGAAAGAAGTATTTGAGGTCAACAATGATTTGTTTTCCAGTATGGTGACTGTAGACATTATCGTTGGCAACACCTGGTTAGGCGTTTTAATTGCAGGTGTCGCAGTCTCCAAGGTTATCGACAGAAAACTCAAAGCAGACTCCTCAGCGATTGAATCACTGAAACAAAAAATGGAAGAGTTTCAGGCCAGCATTTCTCGTACGCCAAATCTAACAGACCTAATGAAAGTGCTCATGGTTGGTTTCGCTTGTACGGGATTTGCCCATTTCGCGAGCGATCTGATTGTGCCGTTCCTGACAAAAAATTTCCCATGGTTAGCACAGTATAGTTTGCTGTCTGGATTTTTCTGGCTAGTGGTGATTGCTACAACTTTGGGAGTAGTACTATCATTCACCAAGTTAAGAAAGTTGGAAGGCGTTGGTGCATCCAGAATAGGACGTGCCTTCATTTATATCTTGGTGGCAACCATCGGGATGAGTATGGATGTACTCGAGATTTTCAAAAATCCTGGTTACTTCCTACTTGGAATTACCTGGATACTGTTTCATGTGCTGCTCCTTGCAATCGTTGCGAAAATCATCAAAGCCCCGTACTTCTTCATCGCTGTTGGCAGCACCGCAAACGTCGGAGGAGCAGCCTCAGCTCCAGTTATCGCCTCTGAATTCCATCCAAGTTTGGCTCCAGTTGGGGTCTTAATGGCCGTTTTGGGCTATGTGCTTGGAACATACGGAGCATACGTGTGTGGACTACTAATGCAAGGTGTTGCTCCATGATCAAGGAAAATCAATTGGAGATCTCCATAAAAGCGCCATACTACACGCTTAATGAATTCACAGAAGACACCGAGCGAATATGGCTGTCATTCCATGGTTACGGTCAACTTGCTAAGTACTTTCTTAAAAAATTCCAACTACTTGATCCAAAGAAGAATTTCATAATTGCGCCGCAAGGATTGTCAAAATACTATCTGGACGGATTCTATGGTAGAGTGGGTGCTTCATGGATGACCAAAGAAGATCGCCTCACCGAAATAGAAAATCAGTACCGATACATCCAAACGGTTCTCGATGAAATTGGCGACATATCCAGCAAAGAGTTGATCTATTTTGGCTTTTCTCAGGGTACCGCTACCATGGGTCGCTTTGCTGCATGGTCAAAAATTGACTTCACCAAGATGGTCATCTGGGCAGGTACCTTTCCTCCCGATATAGAACCGAACGCATTTAATTTTCTATCAGGAAGTGAAGAAATCACCTATTTTACTAGTCGTGAAGACCCCTTCTTTAAGGAAGAAATGATCGAAAATCAAAACAAAGTAGTAGCAGAAGCCACTGGTCGGACACCAAATCTTCAATGGTATGATGGAGGTCACACGGTGGTCCCAGAGCTTCTACTCAACATCTAATTGACATTGTCAATTTTAACTTAACAACTAACATGAAAAGAATTTCCACACTCCTTTTGTTGATTCCATTCCTTTCGTTTGCTCAGTCGCATGAGGAAATGGTGAAAAAAATCTATGGCGAAACTCTGACCAATAGTCCCGTCCATGAAAATTTAAGAGTATTGTGCAAGGACATTGGAAATCGAATTTCTGGTTCACCTCAGGCAGCGGCGGCTGTTGAGTATACCAAACAGCTAATGGAATCCTACGGGTTTGACACGGTGTACCTTCAACCAGTGATGGTACCACATTGGGTACGAGGAGAAAAAGAAATAGCTCGAATTACCAACTCCGAAAAGATGGGAGCATTCGAAATGAACACATTGGCTCTTGGGAACAGCGTAGGGACCGGACCGGACGGTGTTCTCGCGGAGATCGTAGAATTAGGAGGATTGGATGAAGTGGAGGCATACGGAAAGAAACTCGAAGGCAAGATTGTCTTCTTCAACGGGAAAATGGACCCAACCGTAATCAACAATTTTTCAGCATATGGAAAAGCGGTGGTTCAAAGGGCCTGGGGAGCTTCGGATGCGGCAAAATACGGCGCAAAAGCAGTGATGGTTCGGTCGATGACGAACCGATTAGATGATGCGGCGCATACAGGTTCACTACGCTACAAGCCCTTGATTCCACAAATACCTGCTGTAGCAATCAGCACCAACGATGCAGAACGCTTAAGTCGCTTGCTAAAAGAACAGGATGGGCTCAAGGCATATATTAGAACTACAAGCGAAATGAAGGAACCTGTTCTTTCGTACAATGTCATAGGTGAGTTACGAGGTTCAGAATTTCCTGAGGAGATCATTTCAGTGGGCGGTCATCTTGATTCTTGGGATGTGGGTGAAGGAGCCAATGATGATGGAAGTGGATGTGTACAAGCCATTGATGCGCTTCGTACTTTCAAAGCACTAGGTATCCAACCAAAAAGAACACTTAGGGCAGTTATGTGGATGAACGAGGAAAATGGGCTGATGGGAGGACGAGAATACGCAAAGGTCGCTGAACAGAACGGTGAAAAGCATATTGCAGCCATCGAATCGGACGCTGGTGGATTTAGACCACTAGGTTTCTCAATGGCAGGAACTGATCAGCAAAAGAATAAGGTGAAGGCATGGAAAGATCTATTCACCCCTTACGGAGTCTGGAATTTCGAACAAGAAGGAGGAGGAGCTGACATTGGACCCTTGCAACCCCTCGGCACCTTATTGATTGGTCTACGGCCAAATACACAGCGCTACTTCATCTATCATCACACCAATAAAGATGTATTCGAGGGAGTTGATAAAAGAGAATTGGAATTGGGCGCGGCATCAATGTCTGCTCTAATGTACCTACTGGATCAGGAGGGCTTGTAAGAAGGACAAACAAAGATGAGCCTGCCGTTTTTACATATCACTGTGTTTCAGGTTGCAAACATAATCATAGTGATGGTTTTGTTTTTTCTTGGCTTCAAGTATTTAGAAACTTTTTGGTCCTACAAAATAAGTAAGCCATACGCATGGGAAAATGCAGTAAAAAAGAAGCTAATTTCAAAAAGACTCATCAAGATAGAGCAAGGATTTAGAGACAAGGTGCGCTTCTACAATTTATGGTTCCAAATCGAGCAATTGAAGAAAAATAAGGTCCCTGGTGCCTTTGCTGAACTGGGTGTACATCAAGGGAAAACTGCTAGCGCAATACACCACATGGATCCAGAGAGAACCTTGTATCTCTTTGATACATTCGCGGGTTTTACAAAAGAGGATCTTTCACAAGAGCTTCAAAAGGATGATCGGTTTTCTACCGAAATGTTTGCTGATACCAGCGTCGAAAAAGTTAATGAATACATCAATGGGAATGAGAATCTCATTTTCAAAGCAGGATTTTTTCCGGACACCGCTGTTGGTCTAGAAACGGAATCATTTGCTCTTGTAAACATCGACGCAGATCTATATGCTCCGACAGTGAAAGCGCTAGAATTTTTCTATTCCAGATTAGTCAAAGGCGGTGTCATCATCGTCCACGATTACAACCATACCTGGGAAGGCATTCCAAAAGCACTTAATGGATTTATCACTTCAATTCCCGAATCCCTGGTTGAATTACCCGATTGGCAGGGCAGCGCACTGATTGTGAAGAATTCGTAAAGTCGTCTCCCAAAAAAATAAATGGAATCTCAAAAATTTTGTCCAAACCAGCTTTGGTCACCCGTTAACGGTTCATAATGTTAATTCATTTAACTTTTTATAATTTTTAACCTATTTATCAGAACCAAAATCTAACGTATTATGCCCGAAATTCAACTCAATTTTCTTGCAATAGGTATTGCAGTCGTCGCTACTTTCTTCTTCGGATTCATCTGGTACACTCCCCTCTTTGGCAAAGTATGGGCCAAAGAAATGGGTATGGACCCTGACGCCAAGCCATCTGGTGGACAAATGGCTAAGGGGATGACGATGATGGTGCTTGGTAATTTCTTTATGGCCTATGTCTTCTCTCATAATCTTGCGGTCTGGAACCCTGAGACGTGGGGTCAGGGGCCGATGGAAGGTTCAGCGTTTATGTTTGCATTCTCAGCCGCATTCTTCACATGGTTGGGATTCTTTCTGCCATCTGATATGAGTACTGTCGCATGGGAGGGGAAATCGTGGAAACTGTTTGGAATCAACACAGTCTATCACTTTCTATCGCTCCTAATTGCCGCATTGATCCTTGTAAACATGTAAAAAAAAGTAGAAAAGCTGGCCATTTTTGTGGCCAGCTTTCTTAAATTTCCTTCATAAAATGGATTAGAACAACTCTGATATTTATTACTCCGTTATAATGATGTTAACTTTAACATATTAGATTTGTCAACTTAGACCAATAATAAAATGAGTACAGGAACAGTAAAATTCTTCAACAACGCAAAAAGATTTGGATTCATCACACCTGACGAAGGTGGTAAAGACCTATTCGTTCATCAAAGTGGACTAGTAGATAATATCGCTGAGGGGGACAAAGTGTCATATGACGTGGAGGACGGAGAAAAGGGTCCTAGCGCGGTAAATGTTGCAAAATCGTAATTTTAAACGACATTTCTTGATGAAACCCGTCATTTTGATGGGTTTTTTTATTCCCTTTTCATG